>NZ_JAZHEE010000022.1:0-68210 GCF_036620675.1 Rosenbergiella sp. YN46 | reverse complement strand
GACGTTCAGGATATCAGTGCTTTCGAGTGCCCACACAGATTGTCTGATAAATTGTTAAAGAGCAGTTGCGACGGGGCGTTGAGCCTCACATCGCGAGGTGGCGTATAATACGCTTTCCTCTTTCAGAGTCAAGCCTAATTTTTCAGGCCTTTCCCTTGCTGACCCGGCATGCCGTAAGGCGTTGTTCCGTGTCAGTGGTGGCGCATTATAGGGCCTGAATTCGTGCTGGCAAGGGGTTAATTCAAAAAAACTTTCAAGCGCGCATTTTTTCACCCCGGGGAGCAAAAAATCAGCAATTTGTGTGATATTTGCTGTTTTTGCCACCGCATAATTATGGCTAATGGCATACTAGTCCCGATAACAGCGATCAGGGAATGCATCTATGTCTTTAAATGCACAACAGCAGGCGGCACGCAAAAACCTCTCCTGGGTGCTGGCCGAAAAGCTGGCGCAGCAAATCTTTAACGGCGAGTATGCGCCAGGCAGCATTCTCCCGGGCGAGATAGAGCTGGGCGAACAGTTCGGCGTTAGCCGTACTGCAGTAAGGGAAGCCGTAAAAACACTGACCGCAAAAGGCATGTTGCTGCCGCGTCCGCGCATCGGCACCCGCGTTATGCCCCAGAATAACTGGAACTTTCTGGATAAAGAGCTGCTGAGCTGGTGGATGAAGGTGGAAAGCTTCCCCAACGTCATCGATGCTTTTCTGGTTATGCGCCACTCTCTGGAGCCTCAGGCCTGCGCGCTGGCGGCATCCAACGGTAGCGCTTCTCAACGGGAAGCATTGCAGTCGCTGATGGCGCAGATGAATGAACTGGAAAAAAACTTCGATCGCCAGCGCTGGGTGGATATCGATATGGCCTTCCACGAGCAAATTTATGCGATGAGCAACAACCCGTTTCTCTCTTCGTTCGCCAATCTGTTCCGTTCCGTCTATTACAACTATTTTTCGTATATTACCGACAACAGCGTGGTAAAGCTCGATCTCCACCAGGCCGTCGTCAATGCCATTATCAAAGGGGACAGCCAGGCGGCAGAGCAAGCCTGCCAGGCATTACTCCAGGCCCCATTACCGAATACATCATTAACTCAATGAAAAAACGTCGTAATATGGCCGGGCTGCCGTGGATTGCAGCCATGGCTTTCTTTATGCAGGCACTGGACGCCACTATACTCAATACCGCTCTGCCCGCGATCGCGCACAGCCTCGACCGTTCGCCGCTGGCGATGCAGTCCGCCATTATTAGCTATACCCTGACGGTTGCCATGCTGATTCCCGTAAGCGGCTGGCTGGCCGATCGTTTCGGCACCCGGCGCATTTTTATGCTGGCGGTCACGCTCTTCACTCTGGGCTCGCTGGCCTGCGCGCTATCCGGAACCCTGACCGAGCTGGTTATCTTTCGCGTCATCCAGGGGATCGGCGGCGCCATGATGATGCCAGTGGCTCGCCTGGCGTTACTGCGGGCTTACCCACGTAATGAACTGCTGCCGGTGCTAAACTTTGTCACTATGCCGGGCCTTGTCGGCCCCATTCTTGGCCCGATGCTGGGCGGTGTACTGGTCACCTGGGCGAGCTGGCACTGGATATTTTTGATAAACATTCCTATCGGCATTCTGGGGCTGATTTACGCCCACCGCCATATGCCTGACTTTACCGCACCGCACCGGGGATTCGACATGGCCGGTTTTTTGCTGTTTGGCTTGAGCCTGGTGCTGATTTCCAGCGGGATGGAACTGTTCGGCGAACGCGTCGTAGCAAGCCTGGTGTCGCTGTCGGTGGTTGCCGGGGGAATTTTGCTGCTGATGGCCTACGTGCTGCATGCCCGATATCACCCCACACCGCTTATCGCGCTACCGCTGTTTAAAGTACGCACCTTTTCTATCGGTATTACCGGCAATATCGCCTCCCGTCTGGGAACCGGCTGCGTTCCGTTTCTGATGCCGCTAATGTTGCAGGTGGGCTTCGGGCATGACGCGCTTATCGCAGGCTGTATGATGGCACCCATCGCCATTGGCTCCATTCTGGCGAAATCCACCGTCACCCAGATACTGCGCCGTCTGGGCTACCGCCGTACGCTGATCGGTGTGACCATTTTTATCGGTCTGATGATTGGACAATTCGCGCTCCAGGATGCGCAAATGCCCGTGTGGCAGTTGCTGATTCCGCTGTTTATTCTGGGAATGGGAATGTCCACCCAGTTCACCGCCATGAATACCATTACACTTGCCGATTTAAACGACGATAATGCCAGTAGCGGCAACAGCGTGCTGGCGGTTACCCAACAGCTCTCTATCAGCCTTGGGGTCGCCGTCAGCGCGGCGGTACTGCGCTTCTATGAAGGGTTTACCGATAGTTCGACGGTACAGCACTTTCATTACACTTTTCTGACCATGGGCGCGGTCACTATTGCCGCCGCCACTATATTTATGCTGCTGCGTCCCCACGACGGGCGCAATCTGATCAAGGCACGCCGCCGTAGCTAAGTTGAGCCGCGCACTATCAGTTCAGGGGTAAGTTGAAGTCGCTGCTGCCCCAAAGAGGGCTGAGCTATCCGGTGAATCAAGACATCGATGGCCAGCTCTCCCAGCTCATCCTTAGCCTGATGTACGGTCGTCAGGGGTGGCGTCATATAGCGCACCAGCTCAATATCGTCATACCCGACTACCGCCACATCTCCGGGTACGGTCATTCCGGCCTGCCACAGCGCCTGATAAGCGCCCAGCGCCATGGCGTCATTGCCGCTGAATACCGCATGAGGTGGCGTTTCCAGGGCCAGCAGACGGTTCATGGCGGTAAAACCCCCGCTAAATTCAAAATCGGCCACGATTTCATACTCCGCAGGAATGCCCAGCCCGGCGGTGCGCATGGCGTTGCGATACCCTTCCAGACGTTGGCGGGAAGGCGTTTTATCCAGCGGGCCGGTAATACAGGCAATACGGGTATAGCCTTTATCGATCAGGTGCCGGGTGGCTATCTCCCCCCCCAGCAGCGAATTATCCTGGATCAGGTCGCTGTCGCCATCGAAAGGCGCCCAGTCCATCATCACGGTGGGTATAGAGGGATAGCGCGTCATAATATCCGGCGCCGGAAGATGCGTTTCGGTGCACAGCAGCAGCAGACCATCAACCCGCTTTTGCAACAGCGTTTCCAGATTGCGGTTCATCCGCTGCTCATCCCCTTCGGTATTACAGAGCACCAGACTATACCCCCGCTCAAAACAGCTGCGCTCCACGCCGCGAACCAGCTCAGAATAGAAGGGATTGCTGCTGGCAGTCAGCAGCATGCCGATAGTACGGGTCTGATTCAGTTTCAGGCTGCGCGCCAGTGCGGAAGGTGCATAATTCAGCGCCCGTATCGCCGACTCCACTCGTTCCCGGGTGGCGTCGCTGACAAAGCGATCGTTATTGATGACATGCGAGACGGTCGATGTCGATACGCCCGCCAGGCGGGCGACGTCTTTCATGGTCGCCACGGATTATCCCTGCTGCTGCAAAAAGGCATCGATTTCCTGGCGCCAGGGGACGGAAGGCTGTGCGCCTTTACGAGTTACCGCAATTGCCGCCGCCGCATGTGCGAAGCGAACGGCATCCGATATTGTTCTGGACTCCAGCAGCGCAGTCACCAGCGCGCCGTTAAAGGTATCACCCGCCGCGATGGTATCCACCGCATTAACGCTAAAGCCCGGAATTCGCTGACCGGCGCCGTTTTCACTCAGCCATACGCCGCGTTTGCCCAGGGTAATCAGTACCGTGGAGATGCTTTTATTATGCAGCGCAGTTGCCGCCCGGGCCGCGCTTTCATCGTCAGTTACGCGAATACCGGTCAGGATCTCTGCTTCAGTTTCGTTGGGCGTGATGATATCCACCAGCGCCAGCAGCTCGTCCGGTAGCGGACTGGCGGGCGCCGGGTTAAGAATGGTTAAGGTCTGGTTTTGATGCGCAATGCGCGCCGCCGCCAGCACCGTTTCCAGCGGCGATTCGAGCTGTATCAGCAGCGCCTGCGCCCCGGCAATACGATCGTGATGCTGTTCCACAAGTTCAGTCGAAAGCGCCCCATTAGCGCCAGCGTTAATGCCGATAAAGTTCTCGCCTTCGGCGTTAACGAAGATCAGCGCCACGCCAGTGGATTCTCCTTTAATGACCGCCACAGGCGTGGTATCGATACGATCCTGCGCCAGCTGCTGGCGGATACGCTCGCCGGTATCGTCATCGCCCACACAAGCGATAAAGGCGATATCCGCCCCGCTGCGTCCGGCCGCCACCGCCTGATTCGCCCCCTTGCCACCAAACGCCACCTGATAGTGGTTGCCGTTTAGCGTCTCTCCCGGCATGGGAAAGCGATCGAGATTCAGTATGTGGTCGGCATTGATACTGCCTAATACAACGAGCTGACCTGTGGTTTTCATCATGGATATCCATTTTATGTGCGCCACCCAAAGGCGGCGCGTTTGCCCTGCTTTTCTTTATAGTGACTTATTTAGTAACCAGTTTCAGCTCGACCGGAATTTTAGCGTCCACTTTCTCGCCTTTCAGCACTTTATCCGCCGTCTGTACGCCAATAATGCCAATCTGTTCCGGCTGCTGAGCCACGGTAGCGCCCAGTTTTCCGCCCTGTACCGCTTTCATGCCGTCAGCGGTACCGTCAAAGCCAACCACCAGCACGTCAGACTTACCGGCGGTTTGCAGCGCACGCAGCGCGCCCAGCGCCATTTCATCATTCTGGGCGAAAACGGCCTGTACGTTCGGGTGCGCGGTCAGCAGGTTCTGCATCACGTTAAGCCCCCTGGTGCGATCGAAGTCCGCCGGCTGGCTGGCCAGAATGCTAAACTTATGAGCGGTCACAGCCTGTTTGAAGCCCTGGCCGCGCTCGCGCGCCGCAGAAGTTCCGGCGATGCCCTGCAGTTCAATCACCTTCGCACCTTCGCCCACCTTGCTGGCGATAAAATCGCCGGCCATTTTGCCGCCCGCCACATTATCAGACGCGATATGGCTGACCACCTCGCCTTTAGAGGCCTGACGATCCAGCGTAATCACCGGAATTTTCGCCTGGTTAGCCATCTTTACGGCGTTCCCCACGGCGTCGGAATCGGTTGGGTTAATCATCATCAGCTTAGCGCCGCGCACCGTCAGATCCTGCACATTCGCCAGCTCTTTAGCCGGATTGTTCTGGGAGTCCAGCACCACCAGCTTATAGCCCAGCTTGTTTGCCTCTTTTTGCGCGCCATCTTTCAAAGAGACGAAGAAAGGGTTATTCAGGGTGGAAACCACCAACGCAATTGTCTCTTGCGCCATGGCATTTACGCTAAGGGTAGCGCTAAGCGCCGCGGCAGAAACCAGGGTAGCCAGTTTTTTCATGTTCATATCAGATGTCCTGTAGAGTTATGCTTTGCTGCTTTTGTTATCCACCAGCACCGCCAGCAGAATCACCACCGCTTTGACGATCATCTGGTAATAGGAAGAAACGCCTAATAAATTCAAACCATTATTCAGGAATCCCAGAATTAAAGCGCCGATCAGCGTCCCAACAATACGCCCCTTGCCGCCGGCAAGGCTGGTGCCGCCCAGAACCACAGCAGCGATAGCGTCCAGCTCATAGCCGGTGCCCGCCGTCGGCTGAGCAGAAGAGAGACGCGCCACTTCAATCACCCCGGCCAGCGCGGCCAGCAGGCCGCACAGCGCATAAACGATAATCTTGATTTTATCGACGCTGATGCCAGAAAGGCGGGTCGCCGCTTCGTTACCGCCCAGCGCGTAGATATAGCGCCCCAGGCGGGTGTGGTGCAGCATGTACCAGGCCGCCAGGAAAACTACCGCCATAATCCATACTGGCGTAGGGATACCCAGTGGGCGTCCAATACCGAACCAGCCGAACAGATCGGCGTTATCAGAAAAACCGGTACTTACCGGGCTACCATCGGTATACACCATGGTGACTCCACGCAGCAGCAACATCATCACCAGGGTGGCGATAAAAGCCTGTACCCGCCCCTTAGCGACGATAACCCCGGTCACTCCTCCAATGGCGGCGCCAAGCGCCAGCGCACCGGCCACGGCAACCAGCGCATTCACTTCAAAGCCCACTATGGACGCTGCCACAGCGCCGGTCAGCGCCAGCAGTGAACCCACGGAAAGATCGATGCCCGAAGTCAGAATCACCAGCGTCATTCCCACCGCCATAATGGCGTTGACGGAAGTTTGCTGCAGAATATTGAACAGGTTATTGAGCGTAAAAAAGTTCGGACTCAGCGTCGAAACGATTGCAATCAGCACCAGCAGTGCGATCAGCGATTTCTGTTCCATTAACCACGCCTTACTGAACCAACGGCGATTTTGGATGGTGGTCATTTTAATTATTGCTCCTGATTCACGCGGTTAAGCTTGCCAACGGCGGCAGCCATCAGCGCTTCCTGAGTGGCCTGCTCGCGTGTGAATTCACCGCTGATATGGCCTTCATGCATCACAATAATGCGATCGCTCATGCCCAGCACTTCCGGCATCTCGCTGGAGACCAGGATGATGCTCAGTCCTTCGGCTTTGAACTGGTTGATAAGCTGGTAGATCTCCTTTTTAGCCCCCACGTCCACGCCGCGGGTCGGCTCGTCCAGAATCAGAACGTCGGGGCGGGTCATCAGACCGCGGGCAATCGCCACCTTCTGCTGGTTTCCGCCAGAGAGCAGGCCTATGGTCTGTTCCATGGATGGCGTTTTTACGTTAAACAGTCGGATGAAGTCCTGCACCGCCAGCGCTTCAGAGGCATGCTTCAGACTACCGCCTGCGTAGCTAAAGTAGCGCAGCGCCGTCAGCGACATGTTCTCCTTTACCGACATGCCCAGCACCAGACCATCGCGTTTACGATCTTCCGAGATATAAACAATACCGTTCGCCAGCCCTTCCTGAGGCGAGCGAGCATAAACTTCCCGTCCATCCAGGGTGACGCGCCCCTGGCTGCGCGGCAGCGCGCCATACAGGGTTTTCATCAGTTCAGTACGTCCGGCCCCCATCAGACCGGAAAAGCCCAGAATCTCCCCTTTGCGCAGGGTAAAGTTCACGTCGTGCAGATCTTTGCCGCTCAGGTGCTCCACCCGCATCCGGATCTCGCCAGGCGCTTTATCAATATGGGGATATTGCTCTTCAAGCTTACGACCGACCATCATCTCGATCAGGGTATCTTCCGTCAGCGTGGAAACGTCCCGCTCGGCAATAAACTGTCCGTCGCGAAAGACTGTGACGTCATCGCAAATTTCGAAGATTTCCTTCATACGATGGGAGATATACACAATACCGCGCCCCTGGGCCTTCAGTTCGCGGATGGTGCGGAACAACGATTCGGTTTCGGTATCCGTCAGCGCATCGGTGGGCTCATCCATAATGATGACCCGGGATTCAAAACTCAGGACTTTAGCAATCTCCACCATCTGCTGATCGCCGATAGAAAGATCGCCCACCAGCCGGTGGCTGTTAAAGCGCAGGTTAAGCTTTTTCAGCAGCTTATCCGCCTCTTCATACATTTTCCCCCACTGGATACGACCAAAGCCGTTCACGAACTCGCGACCCAGAAAGATATTTTCGGCAATGCTGAGTTCGGGGATCAGATTCAGTTCCTGGTGAATAATACCGATGCCCGCCTCCTGGGAGGCTTTCGGGCCGCTAAATGTCGTCTCTTTGCCCAACCACAGCAGCGAACCGGCATCTTTGGTATAGATACCGGTCAACACCTTCATCATGGTGGATTTACCGGCGCCGTTTTCCCCCACCAGCGCCATTGCCCGACCGGGATAGACATTAAGCGCGGCGCCGGAGAGCGCCTTCACGCCGGGAAAGGATTTATCGATCCCTTTTAGCTGTAAGAGTGCGTTCATCCCTGCCTCAGAAGGTCACGCCAGCGCAGAGTATGACATTGGCATACGGGGAACACTCCCCGCTGCGAATCACCGCACGGCTGGCTGCTGTCTGCTGTTTAAACTGCTCATGTCGGGTGTAACGAATTTCAATGGTGTTTCCCTGGTGTTGCTGCAACTGAAGAAAGAATTCGAGCAATAGATCGTGGAGCGCCGGATTATGTATTTTTATTTCATCGGCCAGGATAGCGGCTTCCACCTGCATCTCCTGACAGACATTTTCCAGAACCTGGATAAAAGATGGAATTCCGTGCGTCAGGGCCAGGTCGATGCGCTGAGTCCCCTGGGGGATAGGGAGACCGGCGTCGCCAATCACCAGCGTATCGGTATGGCCAAGACGGGAAATGACTGAGGAGATCTCAGCGTTAAGAACAGTGCCTTTTTTCATTATTTTGCTAACTCCACGAGCGAAACGTTTCGCTGGTGAAAGTGTAATCAGACAACATCCGTGGCAACAATCAGGTTATGGCAGAAGTGTGATCGCTATCGAAACGTTTCGCAACAGAGGAAGAAAAAGGAATTTTTTGTATCGATTCAGCTATATAAACAAAAGGCCCCTTATTAATAAGGAGCCTTAAGCAAGATTAAATTTCCACCTGGGTACCGAGCTCAATCACCCGATTAGGCGGAATTTCGAACTGATCGGGCGCCCGCAGCGCATTACGTTGCAGCAGCAGGAACAGCCTACCGCGCAGTTTCAGGTACCAGGGGCGCTTACCGATAATCAGCGATTCATGGGACATAAAGAACGAAGTTTCCATCATCCGACAGCTTAGCCCTTCCAGGCCACAGCGATGGAACACCTCTTCAACGTTGGGTGTTTCACGCCAGCCATAACTGGCCACTACGCGCCAGAAGGTCGGCGACAGCTGTTCGATGGCTACGCGCTTCACGTTGTGCACATAAGGCGCGTCTTCGGTACGCAGCGTCAGCAGAATGACCCGTTCGTGCAGCACTTTATTGTGCTTCAGGTTATGCAACAGCGCGAAAGGAATAACGTTCAGCGCCCGGGACATATAAACCGCGGTACCGGAAACCCGCACCGGCGGAGATTTTTCCAGCGAGGCGATCAGCGCTTCCAGAGAATTGCCATGTTCGTGCATCCGACGCAGCAGGCGAAAGCGTTCGCTCTTCCAGGTGGTCATCACAATAAACATGATAAGCCCCAGCGCCAGCGGCAGCCAACCGCCCGAGAAGATCTTCTGCACATTGGCGGAAAACAGCGGAACATCGACACACAGAAAGGCCAGACCAATCAGCAGCACCAGAAATTTATTCCAGTGCCAGTTTTTACGCGCTACGGTACAGGAAAGAATCGAGGTCAACACCATCGTTGCCGTTACCGCAATCCCATAGGCCGCCGCCAGATTACTGGAGTGCTCAAAGCTGATGATGACCAGTACCACCGAGGTATAAAGCAGCCAGTTAATAAATGGAATGTAGATCTGCCCGGACTCCCGCTCCGAGGTGTGGATGATGCGCATGGGCGACAGATACCCCAGACGAACCGCCTGACGAGTCAGTGAGAAAACGCCGGAAATAACCGCCTGGGAGGCAATCACCGTCGCCAGGGTCGCCAGAATCAGCAGCGGAATTAGCGCCCAGTCCGGCGCCAGTAAAAAGAAGGGGTTCTTGATGGCTTCCGGATTACGCAGCAGCAGCGCTCCCTGGCCGAAATAATTCAGCACCAGCGACGGCAGCACCACGGCAAACCAGGCGATGCGAATAGGCAGCTTGCCGAAGTGACCCATATCGGCATACAGCGCCTCCACGCCGGTAATCGCCAGCACCACCGCGCCGAGCGCCACGAATGAAATAGTCTTATATTCGATAAAAAAGTGCGCGGCCCACATTGGGTTCAGCGCCTGCAATACCTGGGGGAACGCCAGAATGCTGCGCACGCCCAACACCGCCAGAACAATAAACCAGGTCATCATAATGGGCGCAAACAGCTTACCCACCATGCCGGTACCGTGTTTCTGGATAACAAACAGCAGCGTCAGCACCAGTATTGAAAGCGGCACAATGTACGGATCGAGCGCCGGCGCGGCGATCTCCAGCCCTTCTATCGCCGACATCACCGAAATGGCCGGGGTAATCACCACTTCGCCATAGAAAAAGCTGCCGCCTATCAGCCCCATAATCACCAGAACCGAAGTGACTTTTGCCGAGGTGTTACGCCCGGCCAGAGACATCAACGTCAGGATGCCCCCCTCGCCAGCGTTATCGGCCCGCATCACGAAGGTCAGATATTTAATGGAGACCACAAAGACCAGTAGCCAAAAAATAAGAGAGAGAAAGCCAAAGACAGCGTCGCGTTCAACGCCAAATCCAAACTGACCGGACAGACATTCGCGTAGCGTATAGAGCGGACTGGTACCGATATCGCCATATACCACGCCTATCGCCGCCAGCGTGATGGCCGGCAATGCTTGCTTATTATCAGAGCTCATAGCGTCATCTTTAGTCAGGAAACTAACCTTCCCGCCGCGCTACCACCGCGAAAAGAGAGGAATATTCCTGGTTCTGGTTCACAAAAAGCGCACAGTATGCACGATTATGGAAAAAATCGTACCCCGAATCTGGCCTGATAGTGCCTGTTTAAGGAAAATTGCACCGCACTTCAGGCTATTATCGCGAATTGTTCGAAACAGCTATACTCGCCCTTTATTACGGGTAAGGATACAGATGTCTATTATGGCCCAGCCCCCACTTTTAGCAGAACGAATTTCACGGCTCAGCCAGGCGCTGGAAAGCGGGCTTTATGAACGCAGCCACGCCGTCCGCCTTTGTTTGCTGGCGGCCCTGAGCGGCGAAAGCGTTTTTCTTCTTGGCCCGCCGGGCATCGCTAAAAGCCTGATAGCAAGGCGTCTTAAATTCGCCTTCAGCAACGCCCGGGCGTTCGAATATCTGATGACCCGCTTTTCCACGCCGGAAGAAGTTTTCGGCCCCCTGTCGATTCAGGCTCTGAAAGACGAAGGGCGCTATGAACGATTGACCAACGGCTACCTGCCAGAAGCGGAAATCGTCTTTCTGGACGAAATCTGGAAGGCCGGCCCCGCCATTCTGAATACGCTGCTGACCGCCATTAACGAGCGTCGCTTCCGCAACGGCACCCGGGAAGAGAAGATCCCCATGCGCCTTCTGGTTGCGGCGTCCAACGAACTGCCAGAAGCGGACAACAGCCTGGAAGCGCTCTACGATCGTATGTTGATCCGCCTGAATCTGGAGCGGGTACAGGATAAGGGAAACTTCCGCGCCATGCTGACCAGCCAGCATGATGAAAAAGAGAATCCGGTGGCGCCAGGACTTCAGGTCAGCGATGAAGAATATGAGCGCTGGCAGCAGGAGATAGCCCGCATTCCCCTGCCAGATCACGTATTCGAACTGATATTCCAGTTGCGCGAGCGCCTGGAAACGCAGACTCAGGCAACGGGCATCTCCGATCGTCGCTGGAAAAAGGCACTGCGATTACTTCAGGCCAGCGCCTTCTTTAGCGGTCGAGACGCGGTAGCCCCCATCGATCTTATCCTGCTAAAAGACTGCCTGTGGCACGATATCAACAGCCTGCATCAGCTCAATAAAGAGGTGGAGTTATTGATGACCGGGAGCGCCTGGCAGCAACAGGCGATGCTATCCCGTCTTGGTGCCATCAGGCAACAGCTGTTGCGTCTGCAACAGCACCAGAGCGATAAGGACGCGCTGAAGGTCGAACGACAGAGCGGTATGTTCAATCGCCGCCACAGCTACAGCCTGCCGGAGAACCTGCAGGATGCTAACCTCACTCTGCTACTGCAAAAACCGCTGCGACTCCATGATATGGAGGTAATTCACGTTGAAATCGCCCGCAGCGCCTTAAGCACCTGGCTGCAGAAAGGCGGCGAAATTCGCGGCAAACTGAACGGCATTGGCTTCGCCCAGCCGCTGAATATGGAAGTTGACGGCAACCGCCATCTGGTGATCCGCGACATCAGCCTTCAGGAAACCTTCCTGGCGCTGCCGGGTACCCGGCAGCCGGAAGTTCCGGAATCGATTATCGAACAGCTTGATGAGCTGGAAAATACCTGGCGTCAGCAGTACCACGAGTTTAATGAGCAGCAGAGGTGCCTGTTCATCTCACGGGAGTGGTTAGGATCCATCGAAGCCAGCCTGGAGGAAGTCGCTGCCCAGATAAAACAGGCGCGCCAATGCTGAGTCTGGCGGCGCTGGATTCCATCCTCGCCATCAGCGAAGGAGAGCTGATAGAAGGCGTTATCGTGATGCTGCTGGCCGCCCCTCAACTGGAAAGTTTCTTTAAAAAATTTCCGCGCCTGAAAAACGCCGTCTCCCGGGATGTGCCACGCTGGCGGGAAAAACTCAGGATGCGGCTGCACGAAACCCGGGTACCGCCACAGCTGGCCCGGGAAGTACTGCACTATCAGTCCTGTCAGCAGCTGGATACCCCGGACTTTATCATCCAGTTGCCCACGACATTGGCCCTGCTGTCGGAGGTCGCATCGCCCTTTACCGCCCAGGCCCAGCAGATGGCGGCAGATAATCCCCGCTTTACCCCAGCGCTCCATACCCTGTTTCTGCAGCGCTGGCGCCTGAGCCTGATAGTCCAGGCCACCACTCTAAGCCAGAAGCTGCTGGAGGAAGAACGCGAGCAGCTTCTGGCGGAAATTCAGCAACGTCTGGCGTTGAGTGGTCAGTTAGAACCGGTGCTGGTGGCCAGCGATAATGCCGCTGGTCGCCTGTGGGATATGAGTGCCGGGCGCCTGCGCCGTGGCGACTATCAGATGATCGTGAGATACGGCGACTTCCTGCAGCATCAACCCGAATTGCAGGCCCTGGCGGAGCAGCTGGGCCGATCGCGGGAGGCGCGGTCGATCCCCAAACCGGATGCCCCCACCGAAATCTGGCGTCAGCAGGTATGCGTACCCGCTTCAGTGCCTGAGCAGGTGGAAGGGCTGCATCACAGCGACGATATTCTGCGGCTATTGCCACCGGAGCTGGCAACGCTGGGAATCAGCGAGCTGGAGTACGATTTTTATCGACGGCTGGCGGAAAAACAGCTCATCACCTACCGGCTACAGGGAGATGCCTGGCAGGAAAAAATCAGCGAGCGCCCGGTTATCCATCAGGATTTTGACGAGCAGCCGCGCGGCCCGTTTATCGTCTGCGTCGATACCTCCGGCTCAATGGGCGGCTTTAATGAACGCTGCGCCAAGGCGCTCTGTCTGGCGCTGATGCGTATCGCTCTGGCGGATAACCGGCGCTGCTTTATTATGCTGTTCTCAAGCACGGTGGTGCGCTATGAACTGAGCGCCGATGACGGTATTGAACAGGCGATTCGCTTTCTGAGCCAGCGCTTTCGCGGCGGCACAGATCTGGCTGGCTGCCTGCGATCGGTCATCGAAAAAATGCAGGATGGCGAATGGTACGATGCTGACGCGGTGGTTATTTCTGATTTTATCGCCCAGCGCCTGCCGGATGAGGTGATTCGTAAGGTGAAGTCGCTACAGCGCCGCCAGCAGCAGTGCTTTCACGCCATCGCCATGTCAGCTCACGGCAAACCAGGAATACTGAAGATCTTCGATCATATCTGGCGCTTTGATACCGGTATGCGCAGCCGTCTGCTGCGGCGCTGGAAACGCAGCGATCGCAGATAACAAAACCGGGCGACCAGTGCCGCCCGGCGGGGAAAGAAAGATTACAGCAGCGCGTCCACGCTCTCATGCACCTGCGTGGGCCATACGCCGCACTGCACCTGGCCGATATGCGGCAGTTGCAGCAGCAACATCACGAGGCGTGACTGCCCGATACCGCCACCGATCGTTTGCGGCATCTCGCCCGCCAGCAGACTCTGGTGCCATAACTGCTGCAGACGATCTTCATCACCGGTAATCCTGAGCTGACGCTTCAGGGTTTCGGCATCCACCCGGATCCCCATAGAAGATATCTCAAAAGCGTCTTCCAGAACCGGGTTCCAGACCAGGATATCACCATTCAGGCCGGCGAAGCCGTCCGCCGTCGGCGTGGTCCAGTCGTCATAGTCCGGCGCACGCACGTCGTGGCGCTTGCCATCAGCCAGCTTACCGCCAATACCGATCAGGAATACAGCCCCCAGCTCGCGGGCAATAGCCCGTTCACGGCCTTTGCCGTCCAGATCCGGGAAGCGGCGCTGAAGCTCTTCGCTGTGCACAAAGTGAATCTGTTCCGGCAGGAACGGCGTCAGGCCAAACTCGCGGCTCACTTCCGCCTCGGTGGCACGAATGGCCCGCCACAGGGTTTCGACCGTCTGCTTCAGAGTCCCGAGATGGCGTTCGCCATCGCCCATCACCCGCTCCCAGTCCCACTGATCGACATATACCGAATGTACCGGCGAGAGCCGATCTTCATCCGGGCGCAGCGCTTTCATATGAGTATAGATACCTTCGCCGGCGCTGAAATCATGCAGTCCCAGGGTTTTTCGCTTCCACTTGGCCAGTGAATGAACCACTTCGAACTGTGCCTGCGGCAGCGCTTTGACTTTCACCTGCACCGCCTTTTCACAGCCGGACAGATTGTCCTGGGTGCCATCCCCCACCTGACTCAGGATAGGCGCCTGCACTTCCAGCAACCCCAGTTGCTCTTCCAGCTGGCGGGAAAAGTGAGATTTAACGAAACTGATTTGGCGTTGTTTTGCGATCCAGGTGGATTTCATTGTCTTTGCTCCTGTCTTCCAATAGAGAAGATTAAGCAACAAAAACTGCCATGGATTCAATATTCACCATCAAAAAAGCCCTTATCGATTATAATCCAATAATAAATACCAACTAAAAATGAACATCATTTAATATCCATAAGGAAAAACGATGGAAAATTATCAGATCGACAATCTCGACCGCGGCATTCTGACGGCATTAATGAAAAATGCCCGCACCCCCTATGCCGAGCTGGCCAAACAGTTTAGCGTCAGCCCCGGTACCATTCATGTACGGGTGGAAAAGATGAAGCAGGCGGGCATCATTACCGGCGCCCGCATCGATATCAGCCCGAAGCAGCTGGGTTATGACGTCTGCTGCTTTATCGGCATCATCCTCAAAAGCGCCAGGGACTATCCGGCCGCACTGGCCAAACTGGAAAGCCTGGATGAAGTGACCGAGGCGTACTACACCACAGGCCACTACAGCATCTTTATTAAGGTGATGTGTCGCTCCATCGACTCTCTTCAACAGGTACTTATCAACAAGATACAGACCATCGACGAGATCCAGTCTACCGAGACGTTGATCTCCCTGCAGAACCCGATTATGCGTACCATCACGCCATGATACGGCAAATTTAATACCCATGTTGTCCACAGGTAGATCCCATCACGTACACAGCGTACAATAGCGACGTTTTGATTAATGGCGGGACGATGTAATGGCGGATATCACCCTGATTAGCGGCAGCACGCTGGGCAGCGCGGAATATGTTGCGGAACATCTGGCGGAAAAACTGGAAGCCGCGGGTTATACCACCGATACCCTGCATGGCCCGAAGCTTACGGATCTTTCCCTGACAGGTACCTGGCTGGTAGTGACTTCCACCCACGGCGCAGGCGATCTACCGGACAACCTGCAGCCGTTGTATGACGAACTCAGCGCGAAGCGCCCGGATCTCAGTGCACTGCGTTATGGCGCGATCGGAATTGGCAGTAGCGAATATGACACCTTCTGTGGCGCCGTTGAGAAAGTCGATTCCTTGCTGGGCGATCTTGGCGCGCAGCGCCTGGGCGAAACGCTGAAGATCGACATCCAACAATACGATATTCCGGAGGATCCGGCAGAGGCCTGGCTGGGATCCTGGCAAAAATTGCTGTGAGAATTGTAAAGATCTCACGATCTTCTGTGGATAACTATGCTTAAAAGCTTGGATCAAGCGGTAGTTATCCAATGTACAACCTCGGTTCAGTTTTTGACCTGTGTATAACCCTCCATTCTGATCCCAGCTTATACGGTTCGGGATCACCGATCATCCACAACAAAGGATCTTGTCTAATGTTTTGATCCTTTTGGGAAGATCTCGCTTATCCACAGGACAAGGCGATCCTAATAAGAGATCACAATAGAACAGATCCTCTATATAAAGATCTTCTTTTTAATAAGCGACGATCCCAACACTTTCTGAATCGTCTAAAGTTGAGTAGAATTCCCGCCCCGGGGAGATCCCTACCCAGTTCGCACAATCGCGAGGCAGTTAACATGTTTTATCCGGATCCTTTCGACGTCATCATCATTGGCGGGGGTCATGCAGGTACTGAGGCCGCGATGGCCGCCGCTCGTACGGGCCAGCAGACCCTACTTTTGACGCACAATATCGATACACTGGGGCAGATGTCCTGCAATCCAGCGATCGGTGGAATCGGAAAGGGACATCTGGTTAAAGAAGTGGATGCGCTTGGCGGCCTGATGGCCAGTGCCATCGATCGGGGCGGTATTCAGTTCAGGATACTAAACGCCAGCAAAGGGCCGGCTGTACGCGCCACTCGGGCACAGGCCGATCGCGTGCTCTATCGGCAGGCGGTGCGCACAGCCCTGGAGAACCAACCTAATCTCATGATCTTCCAGCAGGCGGTGGACGATCTTATCGTGGAAAACGATCGCGCCGTGGGTGTAGTGACCCAGATGGGACTGAAGTTCCGGGCCAAAGCCGTGGTATTGACCGTTGGAACCTTCCTGGACGGCAAAATTCATATCGGTATGGATAATTACAGCGGTGGTCGCGCTGGCGATCCGCCCTCTATTCCGCTGGCGCGCCGTCTGCGTGAGTTACCGCTGCGCGTAAGCCGCCTGAAAACCGGTACGCCGCCGCGTATCGACGCCCGTACTATCGATTTCAGCCAACTGGCACCGCAGCATGGCGATAACCCTCAGCCGGTTTTCTCTTTCCTGGGGGACGTCAGCCAGCATCCTCAGCAGGTGCCCTGTTACATCACCCACACTAATGAAAAAACGCATGAGGTGATTCGTAACAACCTCGATCGCAGCCCGATGTACGCCGGGGTGATTGAAGGCGTAGGGCCGCGCTATTGTCCTTCCATCGAAGATAAAGTGATGCGCTTTGCCGATCGCAATGCTCATCAGATCTTCCTTGAACCAGAAGGACTGACCAGCAACGAAATTTATCCAAATGGCATTTCCACCAGCCTGCCGTTCGACGTCCAGATGCAGATTGTGCGTTCCATGAAAGGCATGGAAAACGCGAAGATCGTGCGTCCTGGCTACGCCATCGAATACGATTTCTTCGATCCGCGCGATCTGAAGCTGACCCTGGAGAGTAAACATATCCATGGGCTGTTCTTCGCCGGACAAATTAACGGTACTACCGGCTATGAGGAGGCGGCGGCTCAGGGACTGCTGGCGGGTTTGAATGCTTCCCGCTATTCCGCCGATAAAGAGGGCTGGGCCCCTGCTCGCGCTGAAGCCTACCTTGGGGTACTGGTTGACGATCTCTGTACGCTGGGCACCAAAGAACCCTATCGTATGTTCACGTCCCGAGCCGAATATCGGTTGATGCTGCGTGAAGATAACGCCGATCTGCGTCTGACCCCCATTGGACGTGAGCTGGGTCTGGTGGATGATGAACGCTGGGCCCGTTTTAACCAGAAGGTCGAAAATATCGAGCGTGAACTCCAGCGTCTGCGGGATACCTGGGTACATCCGGGTACGGCAGCCGGTGAGGCGGTTAATGCGCTGATCAATTCTCCGCTTTCCCGGGAGGCTAACGGCGAAGATCTGCTAAAACGTCCGGAAGTCACCTATGAGAAGTTGACCGTGAATGCGCCTTTTGCTCCGGCGCTGGAAGATGCCCGGGCGGCAGAACAGGTTGAGATTCAGGTGAAATACGCGGGCTATATCGCGCGTCAGCAGGATGAGATTGAAAAACAGCTGCGCAATGAGAATACCGTTTTGCCGACCGATCTGGACTATCGCCAGGTCATGGGGCTGTCCAACGAAGTGATCGCTAAGCTTAACGATCACAAACCGGCTTCTATTGGTCAGGCATCGCGGATCTCCGGCATCACCCCCGCTGCCATCTCCATTCTGCTGGTCTGGCTGAAAAAACAGGGAATGCTGCGTCGCAGCGCCTGACGGATTACGATGATATGGGTAAGGGGAACCTTACCCATTTTTTATTGGATATAACCATGCTGAATAAACTCGGAGTGTTGCTGGCTGCTGCGGGCATCGAACTTCCCGATCATCAAAAACAGCAGCTGGTGGACTATGTCGGTCTGCTGCATAAATGGAACAAGGCCTATAACCTGACGTCGGTACGCGATCCCGGCGAAATGCTGGTTCGTCACATTCTGGATAGTATCGTGGTGGAACCGCATTTACAGGGCTCGCGCTTTATTGATGTTGGCACCGGCCCGGGACTGCCAGGGATCCCTCTGGCCATCGTTCGACCTGATGCTCACTTCACCTTGCTCGATAGCCTGGGAAAGCGGGTGCGCTTTCTGCGTCAGGTGCAGCACGAACTGGGGCTGGAAAATGTGACGCCTGTTCAGAGCCGGGTGGAAGAGTGGCCGGCAGAACCGCCGTTCGACGGCGTTATCAGCCGGGCTTTCGCTTCGTTGAGCGATATGGTGAGCTGGTGTCGCCAGCTGCCAGGGGAGGAGGGGGCTTTCTACGCCCTTAAAGGCGTGCGTCCTGATGATGAGATAGCAGCCCTGCCTGCCGACCTTCGGGTTCAGCAGATCGTAAAACTGGAGGTTCCCGAACTGGATGGGGAGCGTCATCTGGTGATTATCAGAGCAAATAAAACTTAATATTTATCAAAAAAAGTGTGATTAAAAGGCGCTGCGACTGGCGGAAAATTATACGGTGTTGAATTGTCATGGTTAGTAACATTTAACCTTGCAACAACAAAGGTTTTCCTGCCGATTAACGTAGCGCTTTTTGCTAACACAGAATAATAATCAACATGGAAAATATCAGGGCGCTATAAGTCAGGCAGGCTAATTTAAAACGATATGTTAAATGTTGGTTTTAAATGTCAATGGGATGAGTTCTGCTTGTTTAAGCCTGTTTAAATAACAATTGACTGAAATTGCCTTTTTTATCAGCAAGATGAGTTTTTGTACCGACGACACATTGCTTAAAAAGTTTACAGTAAAAAGTGCGTTATGTGATCAGTTGCACGTTTTGTTGTCAGTCAATTCTGCTTTTTTGCACTTTTGAATGAGCCAGCAGGGTTTCTGCAAAAGTTAGGAAAATGGGCGCCTGAAAATTTTTTAAATAATTATTCACCTTTTTGCTACTTATGGTTTGAAATCACGAGGCCGCACCGTATAATTTGACCGCTTTTTGATGCTTGACTCAGAGCCCCAAAGACAGTTTTATACGACACGCGACATACCTCTAAGGGAGCAGAAGTGGAGAACCTATGTCTGTGTCGCTAATGAATAGAAACGTGGCCCGCAAGCTTCTGTTTATTCAGCTACTGGCAATTGTCGCAATCGGACTGCTGTTTTGCCTGAAAAGTCCCTTTTGGGGCGCTTCCGCATTAGGCGGGGGCATGGCAGTCTGGCTGCCGAACGCGCTGTTTATGATTTTCGCCTGGCGCCACCAGGCTCACACCCCCGCTAAAGGCCGCGTGGCCTGGTCATTCGCTTTGGGCGAAGCGGTTAAGATGGTTGTGACCTTCATCCTGCTGGTGGTGGCGTTGGCTGGCTTTAAGGCGGCATTTCTGCCGTTGATCGTGACCTGGATATCGGTGCTGGTGGTACAGATGCTGGCGCCAGCTGTAATTAACAACCAAGGGTAAGAGGCATCATGTCTGCAGGAGAAATCTCAACCCCGCAGGACTACATAGGACACCATCTGAATAACCTTCAGATTGACCTGCGTACGTTCTCGCTGGTGGATCCGCATAACCCCCCGGCCACATTCTGGACGCTCAACATCGACTCTATGTTCTTCTCTGTGGTTCTGGGTCTGTTGTTCCTGTGGCTGTTCCGTAAGGTAGCCAAAGGCGCCACCAGTGGCGTTCCGGGGAAATTCCAGACGGCGGTCGAACTGGTTGTCGGCTTTGTAAACAACAGCGTCAAGGATATGTATCACGGCAAGAGTAAGGTGATTGCGCCGCTGGCGTTGACCATCTTCGTCTGGGTGCTCCTGATGAACCTGATGGATCTGCTGCCGATCGACCTGCTGCCTTACATCGGCGAGCACGTCTTCGGACTGCCGGCGCTGCGTGTGGTGCCGTCTGCAGACGTCAACATCACTCTGTCGATGGCGCTGGGCGTATTTATCCTGATTCTTTTCTACAGCATCAAAATGAAAGGCGTGGGCGGCTTTACCAAAGAGCTGACTCTGCAGCCGTTCAACCACTGGATCTTCATCCCTGTGAACCTGATCCTGGAAGGCGTAAGCCTGTTGTCCAAGCCGGTTTCTCTTGGCCTGCGACTGTTCGGCAACATGTACGCCGGCGAGCTGATTTTCATTCTGATTGCAGGTCTGCTGCCGTGGTGGTCTCAGTGGGTTCTGAATGTGCCCTGGGCCATTTTCCACATCCTGATCGTTACGCTGCAGGCTTTCATCTTCATGGTTCTGACGATTGTCTATCTGTCGATGGCATCTGAAGAGCATTAATTTTACACAACACTACTGCGTTTAAACTGAAACAAACTGGAGACTGTCATGGAAAACCTGAATATGGATCTGCTGTACATGGCTGCCGCTGTGATGATGGGGCTGGCGGCAATCGGTGCTGCGATCGGTATCGGCATCCTCGGGGGCAAATTCCTGGAAGGCGCTGCGCGCCAGCCTGATCTGATTCCTCTGCTGCGTACTCAGTTCTTTATCGTAATGGGTCTGGTGGATGCAATCCCGATGATCGCTGTGGGTCTGGGTCTGTACGTGATGTTTGCGGTCGCATAAGTCGGGCGTTGCAGTCATTCGAGTATAGACAGATACGCAATATCAGAACGTTAACTAATTAAGAGGCATTGTGCTGTGAACCTTAACGCAACAATCCTCGGCCAGGCCATCGCGTTTGTCCTGTTTGTTCTGTTCTGCATGAAGTATGTATGGCCGCCGATTATGGCTGCCATTGAAAAACGTCAGAAAGAGATTGCTGACGGTCTTGCTTCCGCAGAGCGTGCCAAAAAGGATCTTGACCTTGCACAGGCCAACGCGACCGACCAGCTGAAAAAGGCAAAGGCGGACGCTCAGGTAATTATCGAGCAGGCTAACAAGCGCCGCTCGCAGATCCTGGACGAAGCAAAAGCCGAAGCAGAGCAGGAACGTAACAAAATCGTGGCGCAGGCTCAGGCTGAAATTGAAGCCGAACGTAAGCGCGCTCGCGAAGAACTGCGTAAGCAGGTTGCTGTGCTGGCCGTGGCCGGCGCCGAGAAGATCATTGAACGTTCCGTGGATGAAGCTGCTAACAGCGACATCGTGGATAAACTGGTCGCTGAACTGTAAGGAGGGAGGGGCCGATGTCTGAATTTATTACGGTAGCTCGCCCCTACGCCAAAGCAGCTTTTGACTTTGCAGTCGTTCACCAGAGCGTCGACCGTTGGCAGAACATGCTGGCGTTTGCCGCCGAGGTATCCAAAAACGAAAACATGACAGAGCTTCTCTCCGGCGCTCTGGCGCCGGAAACGCTCGCCAATTCGTTTATCGCCATCTGCGGTGATCAACTGGACGCTAACGGCCAGAACCTGATTCGGGTTATGGCCGAAAACGGGCGTCTGATCGTGCTTCCGGACGTGCTTGAAGAGTTCCTCCGGTTACGCGCAGCCCAGGAAGCGACCGTGGAGGTCGATGTCACCTCCGCAAGTCGGCTGAGCGAAGAGCAGCTTTCGAAGATCGTAAGCGCTATGGAAAAACGTCTGTCACGCAAAGTGAAGCTGAATTGCAAAATTGATAAGTCTGTAATGGCAGGTGTCATCATCCAGGCGGGTGATATGGTCATTGATGGTAGCGTACGCGGCCGTCTTGAGCGCCTGGCAGACGTCTTGCAGTCTTAAGGGGACTGGAGCATGCAACTGAATTCCACCGAAATCAGCGAACTGATCAAACAGCGAATTGAACAGTTCAACGTTGTGAGCGAGGCTCATAACGAAGGTACTATCGTTTCCGTCAGCGACGGAATCATCCGCGTACACGGCCTGGCTGACGTCATGCAGGGTGAGATGATCTCCCTGCCGGGCAACCGCTATGCTATCGCACTGAACCTGGAGCGCGACTCCGTAGGTGCCGTAGTCATGGGGCCTTACGCGGATCTGGCCGAAGGCATGAAGGTAAAATGCACCGGCCGTATTCTGGAAGTTCCGGTTGGCCGTGGCCTGCTGGGCCGTGTGGTTAACACTCTGGGCGCGCCGATTGACGGTAAAGGGCCGGTCGATAACGACGGTTTCTCTCCGGTTGAAGCTATCGCGCCGGGCGTTATCGAGCGTCAGTCCGTAGACCAGCCGGTACAGACCGGTTATAAGTCCGTCGACGCCATGATTCCGATCGGCCGTGGTCAGCGTGAGCTTATCATCGGCGACCGTCAGACCGGTAAAACCGCACTGGCCGTCGATGCTATCATCAATCAGCGTAATTCCGGCATTAAGTGTGTCTACGTCGCTATCGGTCAGAAGGCGTCCACTATCTCTAACGTGGTGCGTAAGCTGGAAGAGCACGGCGCGCTGGACAACACCATCGTGGTTGTCGCGACGGCGTCTGAATCCGCCGCACTGCAGTACCTGGCGCCGTATGCCGGTTGTGCGATGGGTGAATACTTCCGCGACCGCGGCGAAGACGCGCTGATCGTTTATGACGATCTGTCCAAGCAGGCCGTTGCTTATCGTCAGATTTCCCTGCTGCTGCGCCGTCCGCCTGGACGTGAAGCATTCCCGGGTGACGTATTTTACCTCCACTCCCGTCTGCTGGAGCGTGCTGCGCGCGTTAACGCCGAGTATGTAGAAGCCTTCACCAGGGGCGAAGTGAAAGGCCAGACCGGTTCTCTGACCGCGCTGCCGATCATTGAAACCCAGGCGGGTGACGTTTCCGCATTCGTACCGACCAACGTTATCTCCATTACCGATGGTCAGATCTTCCTGGAGTCCAGCCTGTTCAACTCCGGTATTCGTCCGGCGGTTAACCCGGGTATCTCGGTATCTCGTGTTGGTGGCGCGGCCCAGACCAAGATCATGAAAAAGCTGTCCGGCGGTATCCGTACCGCACTGGCGCAGTATCGTGAACTGGCGGCGTTCTCGCAGTTCGCTTCCGACCTGGATGATGCAACGCGTAAGCAGTTGAACCACGGTCAGAAAGTGACCGAATTGCTGAAGCAGAAGCAGTATGCTCCTATGTCCGTTGCTCAGCAGTCTCTGGTACTGTTCGCAGCGGAACGTGGCTACCTGGAAGATGTCGAGATTGCGAAAGTAGGCAGCTTCGAAGCTGCGCTGCTGGCTTATGTTGATCGCGATCACGCGGCCCTGATGCAGGAAATCGACAAGACTGGCGGCTACAACGATGAGATCGAAGGCAAGCTGAAAGGCGTCCTCGATTCCTTCAAAGCAACTCAGTCCTGGTAATGGTCTGGCGGTTCGCATAACGCGGGCCGCCAGGCTTTGAGGAGAAGCTCATGGCCGGCGCAAAAGAGATACGTAGTAAGATCGCAAGCGTCCAGAACACGCAGAAGATCACTAAAGCGATGGAGATGGTCGCCGCTTCCAAAATGCGTAAGTCGCAGGAGCGCATGGCGGCCAGCCGTCCTTATGCCGATACCATGCGCAAGGTGATTGGTCACCTTGCTAACGGTAATCTGGAATATAAGCATCCTTACCTGGAAGAGCGCGAGGTTAAGCGCGTAGGCTACCTCGTGGTTTCTACCGACCGTGGACTGTGCGGCGGTCTGAACATTAATCTGTTCAAAAAGCTGCTCGGTGAAATGAAAACGTGGTCTGACAAAGGCGTTCAGAGCGATCTGGCGCTGATTGGCTCCAAGGGTGCCGCGTTCTTTAACTCCGTGGGCGGTAACGTGGTCGCACAGGTGACGGGCATGGGGGATAACCCTTCCCTGTCTGAACTGATTGGCCCGGTTAAGGTAATGCTGCAGGCCTACGACGAAGGCCGTCTGGACAAGCTTTATATTGTCAGCAACAAATTTATCAACACCATGTCCCAGGAACCGACCATCACTCAACTGCTGCCGCTGCCTGCGGCGGAAGACGAGGAACTGAAGCGTAAGACCTGGGATTATCTGTATGAGCCGGATCCGAAGGCGCTGCTGGATACCCTGCTGCGTCGTTATGTGGAGTCCCAGGTTTATCAGGGCGTGGTGGAAAACCTGGCCAGCGAGCAGGCTGCCCGTATGGTGGCGATGAAAGCCGCAACCGACAACGGCGGAAACCTGATTAAAGAGCTGCAACTGGTGTACAACAAGGCTCGTCAGGCCAGCATTACTCAGGAACTCACCGAGATTGTCTCGGGGGCCGCTGCGGTTTAACCAGGTTATTACCCTAAGTAGTTCGGCAAGCGGGAAGGCAGCTAACGCACCGGCAGGTTGAAATACAACGGGTAAACGAATTACGTAGAGGATTCAAGATGGCAACTGGAAAGATTATCCAGGTAATCGGCGCCGTGGTGGACGTCGAGTTTCCTCAGGATGCTGTACCAAAGGTGTACGATGCTCTTGAGGTTATGAATGGTAACGACAGGCTGGTGCTGGAAGTTCAGCAGCAGCTGGGTGGCGGCGTGGTACGTACCATCGCCATGGGCTCTTCCGACGGTCTGCGTCGTGGTCTGGAAGTCAAAGACCTTGAGCACCCGATCGAAGTGCCGGTAGGTAAAGCGACGCTGGGTCGTATCATGAACGTACTGGGCGAGCCGGTCGACATGAAGGGCGACATCGGCGAAGAAGAGCGCTGGGCGATTCACCGTGCGGCGCCGAGCTATGAAGAGCTCTCCAACTCTCAGGAGCTGCTGGAAACCGGTATCAAGGTTATGGACCTGATCTGTCCGTTCGCGAAGGGCGGTAAAGTCGGTCTGTTCGGTGGTGCGGGTGTGGGTAAAACCGTAAACATGATGGAGCTTATTCGTAATATTGCGATCGAGCACTCCGGTTATTCGGTGTTTGCGGGCGTGGGTGAACGTACCCGTGAAGGTAACGACTTCTACCACGAAATGACCGATTCCAACGTACTGGATAAAGTATCCCTGGTTTATGGCCAGATGAACGAGCCGCCGGGAAACCGTCTGCGCGTTGCGCTGACCGGTCTGACCATGGCCGAGAAATTCCGTGACGAAGGTCGTGACGTTCTGCTGTTCGTCGATAACATCTACCGTTATACCCTGGCAGGTACCGAAGTATCCGCACTGCTGGGCCGTATGCCTTCTGCGGTAGGTTATCAGCCGACGCTGGCGGAAGAGATGGGTGTTTTGCAGGAGCGTATCACCTCCACCAAGACAGGTTCCATCACCTCTGTACAGGCGGTATACGTACCTGCGGATGACCTGACTGACCCGTCTCCGGCAACCACCTTTGCGCACCTTGACGCTACCGTGGTACTGAGCCGTCAGATAGCGTCTCTGGGGATCTACCCGGCCGTTGACCCGCTGGATTCCACCAGCCGTCAGCTTGATCCGCTGATCGTTGGGCAGGAGCACTATGACGTTGCTCGCGGCGTGCAGTCCATTCTGCAGCGCTATCAGGAACTGAAAGACATCATCGCCATCCTGGGTATGGATGAACTGTCTGAAGAAGATAAGCTGGTGGTAGCCCGCGCGCGTAAGATTCAGCGCTTCCTGTCTCAGCCGTTCTTCGTGGCAGAAGTTTTCACCGGCTCTCCGGGCAAGTTCGTTTCTCTGAAAGACACCATCCGTGGCTTTAAAGGCATTATGGACGGTGAATACGATCACCTGCCGGAACAGGCTTTCTATATGGTTGGTACCATTGAAGAAGCCGTGGAAAAAGCCAAGAAACTTTAACGCCTTAATCGGAGGGTGATATGGCTATGACTTACCACCTGGATGTCGTCAGCGCAGAGCAGCAGATGTTCTCTGGTCTGGTTGAGAAAATCCAGGTTACAGGCAGCGAAGGCGAACTGGGGATTTACCCGGGCCACGCGCCGCTGCTTACCGCCATTAAGCCTGGTATGATCCGCATCGTGAAACAGCACGGCCACGAAGAGTTTATCTACCTCTCCGGCGGCATCCTGGAAGTACAGCCCGGCGCCGTAACGGTGCTGGCTGACACCGCGATCCGCGGTCAGGATCTCGATGAGGCGCGGGCGATGGAGTCTAAGCGTAAAGCAGAAGAGCATATCCGTAATTCGCACGGCGACGTCGATTACGCGCAGGCTTCTGCCGAACTGTCTAAGGCCATCGCGAAATTGCGTGTTATTGAGCTGACCAAAAAAGCGATGTGACTCAGGCTTGAAAAGTAAAACGCCAGTCAGGGCAACCCGGCTGGCGTTTTTTATTGATATCTGTCACCGTCAAAACCATCGTGCAGTAAGGATGTATAGTATTAATGCGCGTATTTCTGCGCTATCTGCTTAAGCTCTGTGCTTCTTGATACATCAATGCATTTCATGACGATAAATTCAGAGTTCTCATTTTTACCGACATATTTTTTCGCAAGATACTCTTTAACGAGTTTATTCGTTTCTTCATAGGCTTCGGCGGGATATGAGCCCAGCTCAACATACGCCCCTACGGCTGAAAGCGCATCTTCCTTCACCGCCTTATCTGTGAATCCCTTTGCAAGGCAGGTACTCAGCGCGAAATTTGCTAAATTATATGGTTGTGCACTGTTGCTGGTATCTTTTGCCAGCGCGGGAAAAGTAAATAGCATTGTCATCATGACTACTTTAATGTCCATAACTGAACTCCACTCGATTGCGGAAAATAACATTTATCAGAGCATTTTTTACCATCCCAGAGAGTAACATGCCCCGTTGCATCACTCCAGCCTGTAACATTGAATAACAGAATGCCTTTTTTACCGTCAAAGCCACTGGATATATCTGCTTTACCAAATTTAGAATTTAGAAATTTAATCATATCGCTTACCCGGTATATATACCATTTCTTATCTGCACCAGATGATGTTTTCCATCTGTTTTCATCTCTGGGAATGATAATTCCTGAATAATTAATGGCATAGCTTATGCGGATTGCGCAAGCATATTTCGAATATACGGTCGTTTATATTACTCTCGACTTTGCCTCCAACAACTTTTCCAACCTGAGGTACGCTTCTATTAACCTTCGCAAAGTTATCCCACATCCTGATAAAGCTGGGTCTGCTTGTCATATTTAAGGTCCCTTTATGTGATAATTGTAACAGTAAGAAATAATTGAAACCCCTGAAATGGTGATTTTAGGATTAGAGCCTTTCTTTTTATTTTATGGCTAAAAATAATATATAAAACAGAGGGATAAATAATTTTTCGCCTATGTATGAGTGAAAGCCGGGGGATTTTCCTCATCAGAGACCATTCTGAGGGCATAATGGAGTAAAATTATGCCGGGGCGGATGCTTTTTCCGCAGTTCGTTTTTTGGTGAAAAATATGTAGAATTTTCAAAGCTAAACCGCTTTACTTTTTTCACTCAACATATTCAGGATGCGTATGTCACATAATGCGATGAGCGTAGTGATCCTTGCCGCAGGCAAAGGTACTCGCATGTATTCCGATCTCCCCAAGGTGCTGCATACCCTTGCGGGTAAGCCGATGGTGCAGCATGTCATTGATGCAGCCAGCGAACTGGGGGCGCGTCAGATTCACCTGGTTTATGGTCACGGCGGTGATTTACTGAAGCAGACGCTGAAGAACGATGCGCTGAACTGGGTGTTGCAGGCCGAGCAATTGGGAACCGGTCATGCCATGCAGCAGGCGGCGCTGTTTTTCGCTGATGATGAAGATATCCTGATGCTTTACGGCGACGTGCCGCTGATTTCAGTGGAAACCCTGGCGCGCCTGCGTGAAGCGAAGCCACAGGGCGGCATTGGCCTGTTGACCGTAGAACTGGCCAATCCCACTGGCTATGGTCGCATCACCCGGGAAAATGGTCGGGTGACAGGTATCGTCGAACATAAAGACGCCAGCGAGGCCCAGCGCCAGATAAATGAGATCAATACCGGCATTCTGGTGGCAGGGGGCGCCGACCTGAAGCGCTGGCTGGGACAACTGGATAACAACAATGCCCAGGGCGAATTCTATATTACCGATATCATCGCCATGGCTTATCAGGAAGGTCGCGAGATTGCCGCGGTTCATCCGCAGCGTCTGAGTGAAGTGGAAGGCGTTAATAACAGACTGCAGCTTTCCAGGCTGGAGCGGGTTTATCAGGCTGAGCAGGCGGAAAAGCTGCTGCTGGCGGGCGTGATGTTGCGCGATCCCCAGCGTTTCGATCTGCGCGGCAGTTTGACCCATGGCCGTGATATCGAGATCGATGCTAATGTGATTCTGGAAGGCCAGGTTACGCTGGGCGATCGGGTTAAAATTGGTGCCGGTTGTGTGATTAAAAACAGCATCATTGGCGATAACTGCGAAATTAGTCCCTATACCGTGGTAGAAGATGCCCATCTGGAGGCCGACTGTACCATTGGGCCGTTCGCGCGTTTGCGCCCAGGCGCCGAGCTGGCGGAAGGCGCCCACGTGGGGAATTTCGTCGAAATGAAAAAAGCGCGACTGGGTAAAGGTTCTAAAGCCGGGCATTTGTCCTATCTCGGAGATGCCGAGATAGGTGATAACGTAAATATTGGCGCCGGAACCATCACCTGCAACTATGATGGCGCTAACAAACATAAGACCCTGATTGGCGACGACGTTTTTGTGGGGTCCGATACCCAACTGGTAGCGCCGGTCAGCGTGGCGCGCGGTGCGACGATCGGTGCGGGCACCACCGTGACGCGCGATATCCAGGAAAACGAGCTGGTCATCAGCCGGGTGAAGCAGACTCATATTCAGGGCTGGCAGCGTCCGGTGAAGAAAAAATAATTTTTGCCCCTCTCCTTCCGGGAGAGGGGGAGCAGTGCTTATAAAAATAACCCCACTCTCTACAAAGGCTCGGGGGCCGGGAAAACCGGAATAACAGGTCAGCGACAACGCAGGCGGAAACGCCTTGATCTAAGGAATCAATACGATGTGTGGAATTGTTGGCGCGGTCGCGCAACGTGATATTGCAGAAATTCTTCTCGAAGGGCTACGCCGTCTGGAATACCGGGGCTATGACTCCGCCGGTCTGGCAGTGGTCGACGCACAGGGGAATATGACCCGTCTGCGTCGTCTGGGGAAGGTTCAGGCGCTGGCGCAGGCTGCTGAAGAGCACCCGTTGCATGGCGGCACGGGTATTGCGCATACCCGTTGGGCGACCCACGGCGAACCGTCTGAAGTGAATGCTCACCCGCATGTCTCCGGGCATATCGCGGTGGTACACAATGGCATTATCGAAAACTATGAGCCGCTGCGTGAAACCCTGAAAGCGCGAGGCTATCAGTTTATCTCCCAGACTGATACCGAAGTTATCGCTCATCTGGTTCACTGGGAAATGGAACAGGGCGGCAGTCTGCGTGAAGCGGTGCTGCGCGCCATACCTCAGTTGCGCGGCGCTTACGGCACCGTGATTATGGATACCCGTAATCCGGACACCCTGCTGGCGGCCCGCTCGGGTAGCCCGCTGGTGATTGGTCTGGGCGTTGGTGAAAACTTTATCGCCTCCGATCAGTTGGCTCTGCTGCCGGTAACCCGCCGTTTTATGTTCCTGGAAGAGGGCGATATCGCGGAAGTAACCCGTCGCAGCATCACCGTTTTTGATCGTTCCGGCGAGCCGGTCACGCGTGAAGAGGTGGAGTCGAATCTGCAGTATGATGCCGGCGATAAGGGCGGCTATCGTCACTATATGCAGAAAGAGATCTACGAGCAGCCGAACGCTATTAAGAGCACCCTGACCGGACGTATCAGTCACGGTACTGTGGATCTGAGTGAACTGGGCCCGAACAGCGACGAACTGCTGTCAAAGGTTGAGCATATCCAGATAGTAGCCTGTGGTACCTCCTACAACTCCGGAATGGTGTCCCGCTACTGGTTTGAAGCCATGGCTGGCGTTCCCTGCGATGTGGAGATCGCTTCTGAATTCCGCTATCGCAAGTCAGCGGTGCGCCGTAACAGCCTGATTATCACCCTCTCCCAGTCCGGTGAAACCGCCGATACGCTGGCGGCGCTGCGTCTGGCGAAAGAGCTTGGGTACCTGGGCTCGCTGGCTATCTGTAACGTGCCGGGTTCTTCGCTGGTGCGTGAATCCGATCTGGCGCTGATGACCAAAGCGGGCACTGAAATCGGCGTGGCTTCCACCAAAGCCTTTACTACCCAACTGACCGTGCTGCTGATGCTGGTGGCGAAAATAGGTCGTCTGAAAGGCGTGGATCCAAATGTCGAGCACAATATCGTGCATGCACTGCAGACTCTGCCCAGCCGTATCGAGCAGATGCTGGCTCAGGACAAGCGTATTGAAGCTCTGGCGGAAGACTTCTCTGATAAGCACCATGCGCTGTTCCTGGGGCGTGGCGATCAGTACCCCATCGCGCTGGAAGGGGCACTGAAGCTTAAAGAGATCTCCTATATTCACGCCGAAGCCTATGCCGCCGGTGAGCTGAAGCATGGCCCGCTGGCGCTGATCGATGCTGATATGCCGGTTATCGTGGTTGCACCGAATAACGACCTGCTGGAGAAACTGAAGTCCAATATCGAAGAGGTGCGTGCCCGTGGCGGCCATCTCTACGTGTTTGCCGATGAGGCAGCTGGCTTTGTAGACAGCGAAACCATGCACATCATTCAGATGCCGCATGTGGAAGAGGAGATTGCGCCTATCTTCTATACCGTTCCGCTACAGCTGCTGTCCTACCATGTGGCACTGATTAAAGGCACTGATGTGGACCAGCCGCGAAACCTGGCGAAGTCGGTTACGGTAGAATAATTGGTTATCGTCTATGAAAAACCCGCCGCGACTGGCGGGTTTTTTTTACTTTATTTTGCTACTCAACTGACTGATTTCCTGTTTCAGCGAGCCTATTTCACGCGCGTTGCTCTCCTGATTGCGCTTTAAGGCGTCGTTTTCCCGGGAAAGATCGTCTATTTTCTTGCTAAGGTTGCTGGTCTCTTTTTTCATCTCATCCAGCTGGCGTTTCATATTCTCGCCTGATTGCTTACCGGTATCCTCTATCTGGCGCTTTAATTCATCCCGATCGCGTTTCAGCTGCTCCACATCGCTTTGGGTCTGCTTTAATGACTCTATGCTCGGGTTATCGGTAGTATTTAAGTGGATGACGCCATTGATGTCGGGGCTGCCGTCGGAGGTTACCAGCCGCGCACCGGTGGATGAAAACCCTGAGAATTGCAGGTTGTCTCCGGCACTGGCGTAAAGTGGAACCATCAGGCAGAGCATGCCGGCTCCGATGAGAAATGATTTAACCATCTGTTACCCCTTCTTTTTCTGTGGATAACGAAAAGTATAAATTCAAACTGTGGCGTTTTTAGGGAGACTTTATGGAATTATCTATGCCTGTCTCACCCACTCCAGCCTGCCTGTTGTCATAAAACTGTCATAATTAGTACATGTTGCTGTCACCAAACTGTCCTATTTTGTCCATGCAGTCACATGAGAGCCTGGCGTGGACGATGAGGCAATGAGCACAGGCTTCTTACACAGCAAATGATGACCCCTGCAGGAGACACTATGAACGTAATGCGTACCACCGTCGCTACTGTTGTCGCCGCGACCTTCTCTCTGAGCGCGTTTTCCGCTTTTGCAGCGGCAAGCCTGACTGGCGCGGGCGCCACCTTTCCTGCTCCGGTGTATGCCAAATGGGCCGACAGCTATCAGAAATCTACGGGAAATAAAGTTAACTATCAGGGGATTGGCTCCTCTGGCGGTGTAAAACAGATCATCGCCCATACCGTTGATTTCGGCGCTTCCGACGCCCCTCTCTCCGATGAAAAGCTGCAAAACGGTGGTCTGTTCCAGTTCCCGACCGTGATTGGCGGGGTGGTGATGGCGGTTAATCTGCCAGGCGTTAAGTCTGGCGAGCTGACGCTGGATGGCAAAACCCTGGGCGATATCTATCTGGGCAAAGTTAAGAAGTGGAATGATCCGGCGATTGCCAAACTGAACCCGGGGATTAAGCTGCCTGAGCAGAACATTGCCGTGGTGCGTCGCGCCGACGGTTCCGGCACTTCCTATGTCTTTACCAGTTATCTGTCTAAAGTGAATGAAGAGTGGAAGTCGAAAGTCGGCGCCGGGACTACCGTGAAGTGGCCGACGGGGCTGGGCGGCAAAGGCAACGATGGCATCGCCGCCTTTGTTCAGCGTCTGCCGGGTGCTATCGGCTTTGTTGAGTATGCTTACGCCAAGCAGAACAAACTGGCCTATACCAGACTGATTTCAGGCAGCGGACAGCCGGTCAGCCCGACAGAAGAGAGCTTCTCTAAAGCTGCTGAAAGCGCGGACTGGAGCAAAACCTTTGCTCAGGATCTGACCAACCAAAGCGCTGAAGGAGCATGGCCGATCTCTTCCGCCACCTTTATTCTGGTACATAAGGATCAGAAGAAGCCAGAGCAGGGCACCGAAGTACTGAAGTTCTTCGACTGGGCCTACAAAAATGGCGGCGATGAAGCTAAAAAGCTGGATTATGCCACCCTGCCGGAAAGCGTGGTTGAACAGATTCGCGCCGCGTGGAAAACCAGCGTTAAGGACAGCAGCGGTAACCCGTTGTATAAATAAGCCTTTCCAGAAGGCCGGGTCGCCGGCCTTCAATACTGATTAAGTTGAGTGAGTTTATGGCAGCAAGCAGGCCTGCATTTACACCTCCTGGCAAAAAGGGCGACATTCTGTTCGGCGCGCTGGTAAAACTGGCTGCGCTGATTGTCCTGTTTCTGCTGGGTGGAATTATCGTCTCCCTGATAGTCTCTTCCTGGCCGAGCATTGAAAAGTTCGGTTTCAGCTTCCTGTGGTCTAAAGAGTGGGATGCGCCCAACGATACCTTCGGTGCGCTGGTGCCGATTTATGGCACTCTGGTAACGTCGGCCATCGCGCTGATTATCGCTGTGCCGGTAAGTTTTGGTATTGCGCTGTTTCTGACTGAACTGGCTCCCGGCTGGCTGCGACGTCCGCTGGGTATCGCCATTGAACTGCTGGCGGCGATTCCCAGTATCGTTTACGGCATGTGGGGGTTATTTGTCTTCGCTCCACTGTTCGCCACTTACTTTCAGGAGCCGGTCGGCAACGTGCTGTCATCGATCCCTATTGTCGGTGAGCTGTTCTCTGGCCCGGCTTTCGGGATCGGGATCCTGGCGGCAGGCATTATTCTTGCCATTATGATCATCCCCTATATCGCTTCGGTGATGCGCGACGTGTTTGAGCAGACGCCGGTGATGATGAAGGAATCTGCCTACGGTATCGGCTGCACTACCTGGGAAGTTATCTGGCGTATCGTTCTACCGTTCACCAAAAATGGGGTGATTGGCGGCGTGATGCTGGGGCTGGGTCGCGCGTTGGGCGAAACCATGGCAGTGACCTTTATTATCGGTAATACCTACCAGCTTGATAGCGCTTCACTCTATATGCCAGGCAACAGCATTACTTCGGCGCTGGCGAATGAGTTCGCCGAAGCGGAATCCGGTCTGCATACCGCAGCACTCATGGAGCTGGGGCTTATTCTGTTTGTGATTACCTTTATCGTGCTGGCTGTCTCCAGGCTGATGATTCGCCGACTGGCTAAGAATGAGGGGGCACGCTAATGGCTACCATGGAACTACAAACGGCGGCGACCCTGGCGGAATCGCGTCGCAAAATGCAGGCGAGACGCCGTCTGAAGAACCGTATCGCGCTGACGCTGTCGATGGCGACGATGGCATTCGGCCTGTTCTGGCTGATCTGGATTCTGTTCGCTACGGTGGCGCGTGGCATCGACGGTATGTCGCTGTCGCTGTTTACTGAAATGACGCCGCCGCCTAACTCTGAAGGGGGCGGTCTGGCGAACGCCCTGGTCGGCAGCGGGTTGCTTATCGTGTGGGCCACCGTCTTCGGCACGCCGCTGGGTATTATGGCGGGCATCTATCTGGCTGAGTATGGCCGTAAGTCGTGGCTTGCAGAGGTGATTCGCTTTATCAACGATATTCTGCTGTCGGCTCCTTCCATCGTGGTTGGTCTGTTCGTCTATACCATCGTGGTGGCCCGGATGCAGCACTTCTCTGGCTGGGCCGGGGTGATAGCACTGGCGCTGCTACAGGTGCCTATTGTGATTCGCACCACGGAAAATATGCTCAAGCTGGTACCGGACAGTTTACGTGAGGCCGCTTATGCGCTTGGTACGCCGAAGTGGAAGATGATTTCGGCTATTACCCTGAAAGCGTCCGTATCCGGAATTATTACCGGTGTGCTACTGGCAGTGGCACGTATCGCAGGTGAAACGGCACCACTGCTGTTTACTTCGCTCTCCAACCAGTTCTGGAGCACCGATATGATGCAGCCGATAGCCAACCTGCCGGTCACTATCTTTAAGTTCGCCATGAGTCCCTTCGCCGGATGGCAGGAACTGGCCTGGGCCGGAGTATTGATCATCACACTGTGCGTTCTGTTGCTGAATATTGTGGCGCGCGTGCTGTTTGCGAAACGTAAACACGGTTAATAAGTACGGCGTGGCTGCTGGCGGCGCCGGATGAGGAAAGAGAAGCTAATGAGTATGGTTGAAACCACCCCGGGTAAGATTCAGGTTCGTGATTTGAACTTCTGGTACGGGAAATTCCATGCCCTGAAGGATATCAGTCTGGATATCGCTAAAAATCAGGTAACGGCCTTTATTGGCCCTTCCGGCTGCGGGAAATCGACGCTGCTGCGAACCTTCAACAAGATGTTCGCACTCTACCCTGAACAGCGCGCGGAAGGTGAAATTTTACTGGATGGCGAAAATATTCTGACCCAGAGCCAGGACATTGCCCTGCTACGCGCGAAAGTTGGTATGGTGTTCCAGAAACCCACGCCATTCCCGATGTCGATTTACGATAACATCGCTTTCGGCGTGCGCCTGTTTGAAAAACTGTCGCGAGCCGATATGGACGAACGCGTACAGTGGGCGCTGACTAAAGCAGCGCTGTGGAATGAAACCAGGGATAAGCTCCATCAGAGCGGTTATTCGCTGTCTGGCGGTCAGCAGCAGCGTCTGTGTATCGCCCGTGGTATTGCGATTCGCCCCGACGTTTTGCTGTTGGATGAGCCATGCTCAGCGCTGGATCCCATCTCCACCGGGCGTATTGAGGAGCTTATTACCGAACTGAAGCAAGACTACACCGTGGTGATTGTTACCCATAATATGCAGCAGGCAGCGCGCTGTTCGGATCACACTGCGTTTATGTACCTCGGCGAGCTGATCGAATTCAGCGACACGGATTCTCTGTTTACCACGCCGAAGAAGAAACAGACCGAAGACTACATTACCGGGCGTTACGGCTGACCGTGGGAGAAACAGATGGATAATCTCAACCTTAATAAGCACATTTCCGGCCAGTTCAACGCTGAACTGGAACATATTCGTACTCAGATTATGACCATGGGCGGGCTGGTGGAGCAGCAACTGACCGACGCCATCACCGCCATGCATAACCAGGACGCCGAACTGGCACAGCGGGTTATCGAAGGCGATAAAAAGGTCAATATGATGGAGGTGGAGATTGACGAAGCCTGCGTGCGCATTATCGCCAAGCGCCAGCCCACAGCCAGTGACCTGCGTCTGGTGATGGCTATCATCAAAACCATTTCCGAACTGGAACGCATAGGCGATGTGGCGGATAAGATCTGCCGTACGGCGCTGGAGAAGTTTTCTCGCCAGCACCAGCCGCTGCTGGTGAGTCTGGAGTCGCTGGGCCGCCACACGGTGCAGATGCTGCATGATGTGCTGGATGCCTTCGCCCGCATGGATATCGATGAAGCGGTACGCATCTACCGGGAAGATAAGAAGGTCGATCAGGAGTATGAAGGCATAGTCCGCCAGTTGATGACCCATATGATGGAGGACACGCGCACCATTCCGAGCGTATTGACTGCGCTGTTCTGCGCCCGCTCCATTGAGCGAATTGGCGATCGCTGCCAGAACATTTGCGAATTTATCTTCTACTTCGTTAAAGGCCAGGACTTCCGTCACGTGGGGGGCGATGAACTGGATAAGCTGCTGGCTGGCAGCGATCCTAAGGAATAGCACGGGCTAATTCACTGATGCCATCGCCGAATTATGATGGCATCATTATTTTTCTGATAGCGGCGCTGAGATATATTTCACTGTAAATTTCTAAATCCCAGCGTTATCATCCATAATCTTACCGCAGCTTCTGTCATATAGCTGTTATTCTTCGGTTTATAACACCGTATCAAATGAATTTCCTTTTGTCTGAATTATGTCCCTGTACTGTATAGGGGTTGAAAAAATAAACTGCTTTATTATTTTTATAAAACAGACGATATCAATATGATAACTGCTATTGATTATCATCACACCTGATTAATCACTTATTGATTTTTAGCGTTTTTTTTATCAATGGCTTTCTTTCCTTTTTATTTATTCTGGTTTTTTGACGGTTATTATTCCATTTTGTATGTTTTTTTTGGTTTTTTATATTTTATGATGGGCGGTGTTCTTGGATTTATGAGGTTGCTCCTCGTTATGTGAAGTGCTAACCTCTGAACGATATATTGTTTTTATATATTAAAGTTGTCACAGCAATCGTCATAATTATGAATGTAAAATAATTCTTCGTTTTTTATTAAAGAGAGTTTTGCTCATTTATGGATATTATTGACCGTCTTATTAATGAATTTTTCCCTGAGCGCCAGGTACCATTGATTCAAAAAAAATTATTTAAATGGGCTTTAGGCGAAAAACTTTTTTCTCCATTTTTAAATGATATCAATGACAGGTGGGGCTTAGAATATGTATATGCCGCTGCAAAAAAACTAAATTTGCAGATAAATGTTAACTGCTATGATTATGATAACATTCCGGCAACAGGGCCTGTTGTTATCGTATCAAACCACCCCTCACTGGTTGATGGGCTTGCTCTGGTCAGTACTGTCTCGGTAGTAAGAAAAGATATAAAAATCATCGCTAATCACCTGCTTCAGATCATGTTTCCAGCGATTGAAGGCAACTCTATCGGCATTCAAAATATGCATGGTAAGTTCGCTAAAAAACAGTTTAAAGAGATCAATGAACATTTGAAGAATGGCGGTGTGCTTATTATTTGTCCATCAGGTCGTCTGGCTAAAGCAACATTAACAGGAATTAAAGAGTCTCAGTGGTATACCGGATTTATTCAGTTTGCGGTCAGGGCTAATGCTTCATTAGTTCCGGTTTATATCTCGGGAAGAAATTCACTGCTATATTATTTGGTGGCTACTGTCTGGCGACAGCTTTCTAACATTATGTTCATGCGTGAATTACTTCGTCATAAAGATAAAAAGATACATCTTAAAATAGGGAAGCAAATAGATTTATCATCCGTTTATAATGATAAGAAAAATATTGATTGGATTTCTGATAATATCAGGGAGCATGTTTTAAGAATCGGAGAGGGGAAGAAAACGATTCTCCCTGAACTACCTCCCGTTGCTCTTCCTGAAGATCGCGTTAAATTATTCAAAGAACTTAATGAGGGTAAGAAGTTAAGAGTATTGAATGATGGAAAGATTCTTTTTCTTTATCAGTATCAAAAGGGTGGATATTCACCTGTTATTGCAGAACTTGGCCGCCTTCGGGAGTTGACTTACCGCTCCATTGGCGCCGGGACAAGGAATCGACGTGACAATGATATTTACGATAATGAATATTATCATATCATACTTTGGGACCCTGATGAACTTGAGATCGTGGGGGCCTACCGACTAATGCCTGCAGGTGTACAAATTGAAAGGAAAGGAATTGAGGGATTATATAGCAATAGCATTTTTAACTATCAGCAAGAGTTTATTCCAAAAATAAATGAGTGTATTGAGATTGGTAGGGGATTTATACAAAATAAATATCAAAGAACTGGAACGCTTGATGCGTTATGGAAAGGTATTTTTAGCTTTGTTATAAATTATCCCCAATGTAAGTATTTTCTGGGGGTGTTATCGATACCTCAATCATACCCAGAATATGCATGTAAGCTAATTGTGCATTTCTTTAATGTTTATTTTTACGATAGTGATAATGTCTGTGTGTCGCCTAATTATTATTCGGTAAATGATGAGGATATTACACGTGTTTTTTCTGGTGGTTGTTTTGAAGATGACTGGCAGGTGTTAAATAAAAAATTATGTGAGCTGGGCTGTGAACTTCCATGGCCATATAAACAGGCAGCAAAGTGGTATCAGCCCGGAGGCTCCCGGATTTTCTGTTTCACCGTGGATGATCATTTTAATTCTATTGCTGGGTTGAATTTTTGTGAGATTTCTAAGTTAAAAAAATCTTATTTCTCTCATTATATAGCCAAACAAAAGTTAGCATAATATTTTATTGTCCAGAATCACGGCGTGTGAATGAATCACATGCTTTTTAATTATATAGTATGTGTATATCATGATGTTAATCATAAAAAAACTGATGATTGCTTTAGTATTTTTTAGTCTGTGTGGATGCGATAATTCAGCTAATGACAGTTTATCAGGATTTGTTAGTGGTGACTTTGTATATCTATCGCATAATCAAACAGAGAAAGTGAAGGAGGTCTTTGTAGAAAAGGGAATGAGGGTTAAAAAGGGGCAACGCCTGGTTTTAATGGATCAGTTTATAACGGAAAATGCCAGGCATATCGCTGATAAAAATTATCAGGCCGAGCTGGCGCTGCTGAGAAACCTCCAGACCGGGGAACGGAGCGAGGAACTTGACATTATTCGTTCTCAGCTTGAACGGGCAAATTCGGCGGCGGATATGGCAAAGAATCAAATGAATAGATATCGGAAGCTCTATCAAACTCATGTAATATCGGGAGCTGACTGGGATGCAGCCAGAGACGATTACATTCAAAAAATGGCTCAGGTTAAAGAACTGACTTCTCAGTTAAAGGCAAAAAATCTCCCTGCGCGCAGTGAGCAGATCAAAAACCAGGAGTCCCGGGTAGAATCCGCCAGACTACAGTTAGATAAAGCACTCTGGGATGAGCAGCAAAACGTTATCACGGCTCCGATGGACGCGCTTGTCTACGATATTATTTATTTACCTGGCGAGCGACCTGTTGCCGGTCGCCCGGTAATGAGTTTATTGCCGCCAGAAAATATCAAAGTTCGTTTTTTTGTTCCTGAAAAAAAACTGGGTGCTCTTTCTTTAGGGCAGAAAGTCAGGTTGAGTTGCGATGGTTGTTCTAAATCTCTTTCGGGAAATATTAGTTATATCAGTGCTCAGGCCGAATATACGCCGCCAGTTATCTATAGTGCTTCCCGCCGCGAGAAATTATTATTTATGGCTGAAGCCAGGCCTGACCAGACAGCTTCATTAGCTTTGAAGGCTGGACAGCCTGTAGAGGTAGGGTTGGTCTTCAATGAGTGAGCTGTCCATTGATGTTGAAAATCTGAATAAATACTTTGGTGCTAACCATGCCGTTAAAGATTTTTCATTACAGGTAAAAAAAGGTGATATCTACGGGTTTCTCGGCCCTAATGGTAGTGGAAAAACTACTTCGATCCGGATGATGTGTGGCCTGATTACGCCTGACTCAGGAAGCGGACAATGCCTGGGGATGGATATTTTTACTCAACGCGAAGCCATAAAACAGCATATTGGTTATATGACTCAGCATTTTTCTATGTGGGGAAATTTAACGATAAGTGAAAATCTGCTGTTTATCTCCCGGCTATATGCGCTGGAAAATGCCAGGCAACGGGTTGCTCAAACGCTGGATTATCTGGGGTTGACATCCCGACAGCATCAGCTGGCGAAAGTCCTTTCTGGAGGATGGAAACAGCGTATGGCTCTGGCGGCATGTATGTTGCATCGTCCTTCGCTGTTATTTCTTGATGAGCCTACCGCCGGTGTTGATCCTAAGGCACGTCGGGAATTCTGGCATACGCTTCACCAGCTTTCGGATGAGGGGATTTCTATCCTTGTCAGTACGCATTATATGGATGAAGCCGAGCGCTGCCATAAAATCGCATATATTTCTTATGGAAATTTACTGGCCAATGGCACTATTCGGGAAATCATTAAAGCGCAGAATCTTATGACGCTACAGATTCGTGGAAAAGCACTTTCTGAACTGGAAATCCGTCTTCAGGCATTGAGTGAGGTTGAGCAGACGGTTATTTTTGGCAATGCGCTTTATGTTACTGCCAGAGAGGGAGGGGGATTGTTAAGCGCATTGCATCGTATTCTTCCTCTGGATTATGAAATTAACCCCGTGGAAACCAATCTTGAAGATGCTTTTACCTGGTTGATGAAAAATAATGATGAAAAGAACAATAATTAATTTTTCGCTCACGCGCTGGCTTGGTGTTTTAATTAAAGAATTTCATGAGTTACGACGTGATAAAGTTAGTGTGGCAATGGTTTTTTTAACGCCGCTTTTTCAGTTAATTATTCTTGGTTATGCTGTGAATATGGATCCGCATAAGATACCTACTGCGCTATTGAATTATGATGCAGAAAGGATGAGCCAGGTTTTTGTTACAGCAGCAAAAAATACGGATTACTTTTCTTTTATCCCCATGGCAACAGAGCAGGAAGCGAGAAATGCTTTTGTTCGTGGTGATGTTATATTTATTGTAACTATTCCTGAAGGGTTTACTAAAAAAATGCTTAGGGGTGAAAAACCTCAGCTTCTTATTCAGGGTGACGCTATTGATCCTATGACAATTGGGAACGCATTAAGCGCACTGGTTCAGTCGTCTAAAAATATGTATCAACGAGATCTTCCAGATGCTTTAAGATATGATAAGGCAGATGTCCAAGATAATTTTGAACTCGTTATTCATAGAATGTTTAACCCTGAGGGGATAACTCAATATAATACTATACCGGGTATCATTGGCTCTATATTGAGTACTACTCTTATTCTTATGACTGCGCTGGCAATTACGCGTGAAAGAGAAAGTGGGGCAATGGAAAATCTGTTAATCTCTCCAGTGACAGGGTTTGAAGTTATTTTGGGTAAAATAACACCGTATGTCATGATAGGTGTTTTTCAGTCATTGATGATTGTGATTTGCTCTGTGTTTTTATTCAAAATACCTTTGTCAGGCAGCATTTTTTTTCTTGTTTTTGTGTTGGTGTTGTACATTTTTTTATGTCTGGCCATTGGTATTAGCATTTCTGGTATGGCCAAAAGCCAGCTACAGGCATTGCAGATGTCTTCTTTCTATTTTATTCCTTCCGTTATGCTATCTGGTTTTATCAGTCCTTTTATCAGTATGCCTGTCTGGGCTCAGGTGATAGGTTCCTGCCTGCCTTTGACATATTTTATCCGATTAGTGAAAGGAGTGATGCTTAAAGGATATACTGTTATTGAGCTATTACCGGATTTGTTGTCATTACTGGGTCTGGCAGTTGTTATTATTTTTATCGCCCTGAAGACATATCGAAAAACGCTTGATTAGTGATATTTCCGGCCCTGCATTTACAGAGCCGTTTGGTTTAGTGACAAATATTCCATCCCCGGGCTTCCCACAGCGACGGTAGCTGCGCCAGGTCGGTAAAGGTGGTCACTTTCGGGTGATCTATGGGTTTATTGTGAGGATCGGCGCAGAAGTAGAAAACTTCCATACCGGCGGCGATACCGGCCTGGGCGCCCGCCATAGAGTCATCTACCAGGATGCAGCGCCGGACGTCCACTCCCATTACCTCCGCCGCGTGGAACATCATCGCCGGGTCTGGCTTCCAGCGTTGCAGATCGTAACCGCTGAATAAACGCTGCGGGAAGTGATGCAGCATGCCGGTTTTACCCAGCGAATGTTCCATTTTGCTGACCGGGCCGTTAGAGACCACGCACATGGGCAGACTGATGCTGTCCAGCAGGGATTGCGCGCCGGGAATGGCTTCCAGTTCGGCTTCAAACAGGCGAGCCACTTCGGCGCGATAGACTGGCTCCAGCGCTTCCCGGGTCAGGGCGGTGCCATGCTCCTGGTTAATGATGTCGATAATTTCGTAGAGCTTGACGCCCTTAAAGCGTTTAAAAACGGTTTCCAGATCCAGTTCAATACCGTAGCTGGCGAACATATGCACGTAGGCACGGGAACAGATGACTTCGCTGTCGACCAGCGTTCCGTCACAATCGAAAAATAGCGCTTCTATCTGAGACATGCTGTTTCCTGTAGGTAAGTGTTAAGGGGAATTGTGCCACGCAATCGATGCCGTATAAGCAACTTCAATGAAAAAAGTGCATATTTACCGTCAACCCGGCGCCATTTTGGTATAGGATAGCGGCGGATTTTTTCCCCTCTTAAAATTCGGTAACTGATAATGAGCCAACAACAGACTCCCCGTCCGGCGGAACAGGGACTTTTTGAGCGCGTGTTTAAATTACGCGATCACGGCACGACGGTACGCACCGAGGTGATAGCCGGTTTTACCACATTCCTGACCATGGTCTATATCGTTTTCGTCAATCCGCAGATTCTGGGGGCGGCGGGTATGGATACCCAGGCGGTATTCGTCACCACCTGCCTGATTGCTGCCTTCGGCAGTATCCTTATGGGCCTGTTTGCCAACCTGCCGGTTGCCCTGGCGCCTGCGATGGGGCTGAATGCCTTTTTCGCCTTCGTGGTGGTGGGGGCTATGGGGCTCTCCTGGCAGGTGGGCATGGGTGCTATTTTCTGGGGCGCCGTTGGGTTGCTGTTGCTGACGCTGTTCCGCGTCCGCTATTGGATGATAGCTAATATTCCGCTGGGGCTGAGAGTGGGGATTACCAGTGGTATTGGGCTGTTTATTGGCATGATGGGCCTGAAAAACGCCGGGATTATCGTCGCCAATCCGGAAACCCTGGTCGCCATTGGCGATCTCAGCTCTCACAGCGTGCTGTTGGGCGTTCTGGGTTTCTTTATCATTGCTATCCTGGCGTCGCGTAATATTCACGCAGCAGTACTTATTTCCATTGTAGTGACTACGCTGCTGGGACTGTGGTTTGGCGATGTGCACTACGGTGGCATGATCTCGATGCCGCCGGGAATCACTTCTGTGGTGGGCCAGGTGGATCTGTCCGGCGCGCTCGATCTGAGCCTGGCAGGCGTTATTTTCTCATTTATGCTGGTGAACCTGTTCGACTCTTCCGGCACTCTGATTGGCGTCACGGACAAAGCGGGACTGACCGACAGTCAGGGGAAATTCCCGCGAATGAAGCAGGCACTGTTTGTGGATAGCGTATCTTCGGTTGGTGGAGCCTTTATTGGTACCTCTTCGGTTACCGCATACATTGAATCCACCGCCGGGGTCTCTATTGGTGGACGTACCGGCCTGACGGCAGTGGTGGTCGGCATTCTGTTCCTGTTGGTTATCTTCCTGTCGCCGCTGGCGGGAATGGTGCCCGGTTACGCGGCCGCGGGCGCGCTGATTTACGTGGGGGTATTGATGACCTCCAGCCTGGCGCGGGTGAAGTGGGACGATCTGACGGAAGCGGTACCGGCTTTTATCACGGCAGTGATGATGCCCTTCAGTTTCTCCATTACTGAAGGGATCGCGTTGGGCTTTATCTCTTACTGCATTATGAAAGTCTTTACCGGCCGCTGGCGCGATCTTAGCCTGTGTGTGGTGGTTGTGGCGCTGCTTTTTATTCTTAAGATCGCTTTTGTAGACTGATTTTTAAGAAATAAAAACGCCAGCCTTCGGGCTGGCGTTTTGCTGGTCAAGCCAGTGCTGATTGTGGCGCAGTGTACCCGGCACCGACCAGAGCAGAATCATCGTCAGCGCAAGGGGACAGATCCTGAGCGGCCAGACGGCGCTAAAACCGAATCATTCTCCGTAATTTTTCCCCACAACGACGAAAGATAAAGCCCTTCAGCAAATAGAGATGAACCAGGTAGAAGACTTTGGTGCTGCATCAAAGGCAGCCAGTAGAGCCAGCCTAATGTCCAACGTCAGGTACAGAAACTCAAGCCAGATAAAAGCCCCCTGGTTCAGGGAGCGGAGGGAAGGTTATGCCTTAATGCTGACCCGGGCGATGTAGTTGGCAAATGCCGTCAGTTGGCTGCCAAGATGATCGCGGGTCGCCTGATCGATAACTTCGCCGCTTTCCGGATCGATTTTGTTCTGGATTACGCCGCCCATAAATTCGGGCTTATTCATTACTATTGCATCCAGGAAAACCAGAATCTGGCGCAGGTGATACTGGCAACGGGCACCGCCGATAACGCCCATTGAGCTGGTTTGAATCAGCACCGGTTTACCTGCCAGTGGCTGATCGGGCAGGCGGGAAAGCCAGTCGATGGCGTTTTTCAGGCCTCCGGGGACCGAATAGTTATATTCCGGGGTAACGATAACCAGACCATCCGCCAGACGGATTTGTTCAGCCAGGGCTTCTACCGTGGCAGGAAACCCTTGTTCCTCCTGAATATCGGCGTCATAGAGTGGGATGTCGGCAATTGAAGGCAAGGGATTCACCTCCATGTTAGACGGCGCCACCTGCGGCAGCGTGCGGGCCACCATCGCGTTAAAGGATCCCTTACGCAGGCTGCCCAGCAGCGTAACAACTTTCAGTTTTTCTGACATTGTGACTCCTTATGTCGCGGAAGTGTGAGATGAGTTAAAGGTTAGCGTTTTCTCCTTTTGATGGCAGGTAAATCGCATCATTCGGTTGATGGACTCGCCAGTGGTACGCTGTTCTTCAGCGATAGCCTGCCAGCCGTAACGGTTGTCCAGTTCCCAGAACTGCAATGTACCGACTTCTGGAGAGGCGGCCAGGCTCCATATCAGGATGTCTTCGGCGTCGCAAAGCGCCTCTATCCGGTGTTTGCCTTCAAGACGCATACGACCCGCGCCAGGCTGTAATTCTACCTCCATTCCTGATGGGCCCAGAAGTTTTCCTACACTTTTTCTTAGCGTCGTCAGCAGGATGCGGGCTTCAATGGGGTCACTCTGGTTGTTGATCCAGATGAGTTCGGTACGGGTAAAGTTTTCGCTTCTGGCGGGGCCTGGCAGACTGGTGCTGCGGCGTAGTGCCATATCCAGCCCGCACTCGCCGCTGGTGGAAAGCGCCACCCCTACCACATTTCCCGCGCAGGCCAGAGAGAACGAGACGGGGATATTATCGGCAAAAAACAGGCGTCCGCCGGGGCCGGGGATGATGGGCGGGAGTTGGGCCGTGCCGTAAAGCATAAACATTAGCTCGGCCAGTAATGCCCGGGTTGCCAGAAAGCGATTACGTCGGAAGGGCTGCATCTGTCTGGCCTGGGCGTGGCATTCCGCAGAAAGGCGGGTGGATATGGGGTAGCTTGGGTTGATGATCCCTCTTGCGAAATGCATGGCCATTTTTCACTCCGTGATGAATGGTATTAAGGAGTAATCGTAAGTGTTTTCTTGAAAAAAGACCTGAGATAACAGAATAAATCAGGAGAAAACCTTTTGCATTTAGTGCTATTGGCTGGTTTTTTTTCGTTCGAAAGTCAGATATGGGATAGCGGATGTATTCTGATACCTGAATCAGCGTCGGATCTTCGGAGCCGACGCTGATAGTGATTACTTACCAATACAGAAACTGGAAAAAATCCGGCCCAGCAGATCGTCAGAGGTGAACTCGCCGGTGATTTCGCTTAGCTGCTGCTGCGCCAGACGCAGCTCTTCAGCCAGCAGTTCACCTGCCCGGGCGCCCAGCAGTTGGGATTTCCCCTGCTGAAGATGCTGTGCCGCCAGCTCCAGCGCCTGAAGGTGGCGTCGGCGGGCCATAAAGCCGCCTTCCATCCGGGTATCAAAACCCATGCTCTGCTTCAGATGGTCGCGCAGCAGCGCCATTCCCTCGCCGGTTCGTGCTGAAAGGCGAATTAAGGTATGGTTTTGCATCTGGCTGGCGCCGATGGGTTCCCCCGTGACGTCAGCTTTGTTGCGCACCACCGTGACAGGCAGTTTTGTTGGCAGTCGGGCGATAAAATCTGGCCAGATTTGCGCCGGATCGGTCGCCTCTGTGGTGGTGCCATCCACCATAAACAGTACCCGATCCGCCTGCTCAATCTCCTGCCAGGCGCGCTCAATGCCGATACGCTCGACTTCATCGCTGGCGGCGCGCAGGCCAGCGGTATCGATAATATGGAGCGGCATACCGTCCAGATTGATCTGCTCGCGCAGGACGTCACGGGTGGTACCGGCGATGTCGGTAACGATCGCCGCTTCGCGTCCTGCCAGTGCGTTAAGCAGGCTTGATTTTCCGGCGTTAGGACGCCCGGCAATCACTACCTTCATCCCTTCACGCAGCAGGCTGCCCTGGCGTGCTTCGGCGCGCACGGCATCGAGATCGGTAATGACCTGGTTAAGCTGCGCTTCTATCTTCCCGTCGGAGAGAAAATCGATCTCTTCGTCGGGGAAGTCGATGGCGGCTTCGACGTAAATACGCAGATGGGTCAGCGCTTCCACCAGCGTATTCACCCGGGTGGAGAAAGCGCCCTGTAACGAGCCGACCGCGGAACGAGCCGCCTGTTCTGAACTGGCATCGATCAGGTCAGCAATGGCCTCGGCCTGTGCCAGATCCAGCTTGTCGTTCAGAAACGCGCGTTCGGAAAACTCGCCGGGACGGGCGATGCGCAAACCGGGCAACTGCAGAATGCGCTTTAACAGCAGGTCGAGGATGACCGGGCCGCCATGGCCCTGAAGTTCCAGCACATCCTCGCCGGTAAATGAATTCGGGCCGGGAAACCACAGCGCAATCCCCTGATCCAGCACGCTGCCGTCAACGTCGAGGAATGGTAGATAGTCGGCATAGCGCGGTTTCGGAAGCTTACCCAGTACCGCCTGAGCCACCTCGCGGGCATGTTGCCCGGAAATACGCAGAATACCTACCCCGCCGCGCCCCGGCGGGGTAGCCTGAGCAATGATAGTGTCGTTATGATTCATAAAATGGCTCTTAATAAAAAAGGCGGTCGTTAAGACCGCCTTCTGCATTTAGTTAGCTGAACCGCTTATCAGGTCTTTTTCTTGTCGCGGCTGTGCAGGCCACGTTTCTCAAGACCACGATAAATCAGCTGCTGCTGAATGATGGTCACCAGGTTACTGACGATATAGTACAGCACCAGACCGGACGGGAACCACAGGAAGAAGACCGTGAAGATGACCGGCATAAAGGTCATGATCTTCTGCTGCATCGGGTCGGTCACGGTAGTCGGCGACATCTTCTGAATGAAGAACATCGTCACGCCCATCAGAATCGGCAGAATGTAGTACGGGTCCTGGGCCGACAGGTCGTGAATCCACAGCGCGAACGGCGCATGGCGCAGCTCAACGGAGCCCATCAGCATGTAGTAGAGCGCCAGGAAGATAGGCATCTGGATAATCAGCGGGAAGCAGCCGCCCAGCGGGTTCACCTTCTCGGATTTATACAGCGCCATCATCTCCTGACTCATGCGCTGCTTGTCGTCACCAAGACGTTCGCGCATCGCCTGAATCTTCGGCTGCAGCATACGCATCTTCGCCATTGAGGTGTACTGTGCTTTGGTCAGCGGATACATGATACCGCGCACGATAAAGGTGATGACGATGATGGAGAAGCCCCAGTTGCCCAGGAAGCTATGGATCCACTTCAGCAGCTTAAACAGCGGCTGAGAGATGAACCACAACCAGCCGTAGTCTACGGTCAGATCCAGATGCGGGGCGACAGCAGCCATTTTGTCCTGAATTTCCGGGCCAACCCACAGAGTGCTGGAAATCTTACCGGTCTGACCCGGCTGAACCAGTACCGGCGAGGACTTATAACCTACGGCAGCAGTACCGTCCTGCAACTTGTTGGTATAGAAGTGGTTGTCGCCTTCGGTGCGGGGTACCCATGCAGTGGCAAAGTACTGCTGGAGCATCGCGACCCAGCCACCTTTGGAGTTCAGGTTCAGGTTTTCGCCGTCGGCGATGGTATCGAACTTGTACTTGGTGTACTTCTCGTCGCTGGTGGAGTAAGCCGCGCCGCGGAAGGTGTGCAGCGCGAAGTTGCTGCTGCCGGTATCACGGTGCTTCGGCAGATCGATGGTCTGCTTAAGCTGGCCGAAGCTTGAAAGCTCCAGTGGCTTCTGACTGGCGTTCTGCACGCTGTAGTCCACATTTACCGCAAACTCGCCACGCTTCAGAGTGAAGGTTTTGGTAAAAGTATTGCCTGCGGCATCGGTCCATGTCAGCGGAATCGCCAGTTCGTTCTGGCCGTCTGCCAGCGTAAAGCTGTCCTGAGCAGCATTATACAGCGGGCGATCGCCATTAGCCGGGTTATCCGGGCCGTCGCGACCGGTCAGGCCGCTCTGCGCCTGGTAAACGAACTGCGGAGTGGTTTCCAGCAGCTGGAAAGGTTCCTGAGAGCCCAGTTCCTTTGGATAAGTCAGCAGCAGCGCCTGTTCAACATCACCGCCGCGGGTGTTGATGGTCAGATCGAGGACGTCCGTTTTAACTGTAATCAGTTTTCCCTGGCCACTGGCCGGCACGCCCTGGTTTGCGGCGCTACCCTGGCTGTTCGTTGTCTGTGTGGTTTGAGTCTGCTGAGGCTGCGGGGCTTTGTCCTGCTCCCATGCCTGCCAGATCATAAAAGACACGAACAACAAAGCGATGATAAGGAGATTGCGTTGCGAATCCATCGTTAGTGTTCTCTGGTATCAAATGGTCCTGGCGGGACAGGATCGTCCCCACCGGGGTTCAAAGGGTGGCATTTTAATACGCGTTTTATCGTCAACCAACTGCCTTTTATCACTCCAAACCTGCGCAATGCCTCAATTCCGTAGTGCGAACAGGTTGGCGTGAACCGACAGTGCGGCCCGAGAAGCGGACTAATCAGGCGCTGATAGACCCTTATCAGGGCTATCAGGATTCGCGAGCCAGGCGACAATGGCGGCGCCATAACTTTTCCAGTGCTTCCGACAGCGCCCGATTATCGAGGTCGGCTACGCCCTTTTTCGCCACTATCACAAAATCCATCGGTGGAAGTTTATGCTGACGTAAGCGGAAGCTTTCGCGCACCAGGCGTTTAATCCGGTTGCGTTCATGCGCACGCTTAACGTTCTTTTTGGCGACGGTAAGACCGATACGGGGATGCCCCAGCGAATTCAGGCGGCCGAGGATGGTGATTTGCGGCGTGCCCGCACGGACTGGCTGCTGGAAGACGAAAGTGAAATGACCGGGAGTTAACAAACGTAACTCCCTGGGAAAAGCGAGCTTAACCACAGAGGGTTAGCTATTACTTAGAAGAAACGGTCAGACGAGCGCGGCCTTTAGCACGACGACGTGCCAGAACCTGACGACCATTTTTGGTTGCCATACGAGCACGGAAGCCGTGAGAACGGTTGCGCTTCAGTACAGACGGTTGAAAAGTGCGTTTCATGGCGATTTCTACCTAAACAATTAATATCACTGATCTTTTGCGTATGCCCGCACGGTAAGCGAACGACCAACGCCGAAGTCGTGGCGGATTCAAAGAGGCCGGATTGTAATAATTGTACACTCCGGAGTCAATTCACTTCCTTTATTTCTCTGGCCTTTTCTATATAAGGAAGAGCCCAGAAAAATCGGGGCGCTACGCACCGGGTGGAGAATTATACGGGGGACTCGCTAAAGTGCAAGGATCCTGCGGGATCTTCTGGCGATCGCCTTAGCAAAAAAGCGTGCTCTGCCATTGAATTTTCTGATATCGGGCAGAAATCATGCGCGTCTGGCTCAGGATCGTTTACACTTAACCGTCCCGGGCAGCCCTGTGGATAAATCGGGAGAAATCTGTGAGAAACAGAAGATCTCTGGCGCGCTTTAGGCTATGATCCGCGTCCCGATCGGGATCCTGGATCCTTAAGCAAGATCTCGGGGAAAACCGCAAATAGCGGTTCGCACGCTACCCGTACCGGGTTGTCGGCGTGTGTCAACAATCATGATGAATCAGTTTTTTGTCTTTTGATCGACTTTTGTTCGAGTGGAGTCCGCCGTGTCACTTTCGCTTTGGCAGCAGTGTCTTGCCCGATTGCAGGATGAGTTACCAGCCACAGAATTCAGCATGTGGATACGCCCCCTACAGGCGGAACTGAGCGATAACACGCTGGCCCTGTATGCGCCAAACCGTTTTGTGCTCGATTGGGTAAGGGATAAGTACCTGAATAACATCAACGGATTGCTTAATGACTTTTGCGGTAGCGACGCGCCGTTGCTGCGTTTTGAGGTCGGAGTCAAGCCGGTCAACCAGACGTTAAACGCGCCTGCAAGCGTTGCGGTGCCGGAAAAGCAGAGCGCGCGGGTGGCGGCTGCGCCAGTTATGCCCAGTTGGGATAACGTGCCAGCGCCTGCTGAACCGTCCTACCGTTCCAACGTTAACCTGAAACACACCTTTGATAACTTCGTTGAGGGTAAATCCAACCAGCTGGCACGCGCGGCGGCGCGCCAGGTGGCGGACAATCCGGGCGGCGCCTATAATCCTCTGTTCCTGTATGGCGGAACCGGTCTGGGTAAAACCCACCTGTTGCACGCCGTGGGCAACGGCATCATGGCCCGTAAGCCCAACGCTAAAGTGGTCTATATGCATTCAGAACGCTTTGTGCAGGACATGGTAAAAGCGTTACAGAACAACGCCATTGAGGAGTTTAAGCGCTACTATCGTTCGGTGGATGCACTGCTTATCGACGATATTCAGTTCTTTGCCAATAAAGAGCGTTCTCAGGAGGAGTTCTTCCATACCTTCAATGCGCTGCTGGAAGGTAATCAACAGATCATCCTGACGTCGGATCGCTACCCCAAAGAGATCAATGGGGTGGAAGATCGTCTGAAGTCTCGCTTCGGTTGGGGACTGACGGTGGCTATTGAGCCGCCGGAACTGGAAACCCGCGTGGCGATTCTGATGAAAAAGGCGGACGAAAACGATATCCGCCTGCCGGGAGAGGTGGCGTTTTTTATCGCCAAACGCCTGCGTTCCAACGTTCGTGAACTGGAAGGGGCGCTGAACCGCGTTATTGCCAACGCTAACTTTACCGGACGCGCGATTACCATCGATTTTGTTCGCGAAGCGCTGCGGGATCTGCTGGCACTTCAGGAAAAACTGGTCACCATCGACAATATTCAGAAGACGGTGGCGGAGTACTACAAGATCAAGGTTGCCGATCTGCTCTCCAAGCGGCGTTCCCGCTCGGTAGCCAGACCGCGCCAGATGGCGATGGCGCTGGCTAAGGAGCTGACCAACCATAGTCTGCCGGAAATTGGCGACGCTTTTGGGGGTCGTGACCATACCACGGTGCTGCACGCCTGCCGTAAAATCGAGCAGTTGCGTGAAGAGAGCCACGATATTAAAGAAGATTTTTCCAATTTAATCAGAACATTATCTTCGTGACGCTATGAAATTTACCGTTGAACGTGAACATTTATTAAAGCCGCTACAGCAGGTGAGCGGTCCGCTGGGAGGTCGCCCGACGCTCCCCATTCTCGGAAACCTGCTGCTACAGGTCGCTGACGGTACCCTTTCTCTGACCGGCACCGATCTGGAAATGGAAATGGTCGCCCGGGTTTCGCTGTCGCATCCTCACGAGCCTGGCGCCACGACGGTTCCGGCGCGTAAGTTTTTCGACATCTGCCGTGGTCTGCCTGAAGGGGCGGAGATTGCGCTACAGCTGGAAGGCGATCGCATGCTGGTGCGTTCCGGGCGCAGCCGTTTTTCGCTTTCCACGCTGCCGGCGGCGGATTTCCCAAATCTGGACGACTGGCAGAGTGAGGTAGAGTTTACGCTGCCGCAGGCCACCATGAAGCGTTTGATCGAAGCGACTCAGTTTTCGATGGCGCATCAGGACGTGCGTTACTACCTGAATGGCATGCTGTTCGAAACGGCGGGCGAAGAGTTACGCACCGTAGCGACTGATGGTCACCGTCTGGCGGTCTGCTCTATGCCAATTGGCGAAGCGTTGCCCGACCATTCGGTGATCGTGCCGCGTAAAGGGGTGATTGAGCTAATGCGTATGCTGGACGGCGGAGATACGCCGCTGCGCGTACAGATCGGCAGTAATAATATCCGTGCCCACGTCGGTGATTTTATCTTTACCTCCAAGCTGGTGGATGGTCGTTTCCCTGACTACCGACGGGTACTGCCGAAAAATCCGGACAAGACCCTGGAGGCGGGCTGCGATCTGCTGAAGCAGGCATTTGCCCGCGCGGCGATTCTCTCGAACGAGAAATTCCGCGGCGTACGCATCTATCTGGCTGAAAATCAGCTGAAAATTACTGCCAATAACCCGGAACAGGAAGAAGCGGAAGAGATTCTGGACGTCACTTATGGCGGCACCGAGATGGAGATTGGCTTTAACGTCAGCTACATTCTGGATGTGCTTAACGCGCTGAAGTGCGAAAATGTGCGCCTGCTGCTGACTGATTCAGTTTCCAGCGTGCAGATTGAAGATAGCGCCAGTCAGGCGGCGGCCTATGTCGTCATGCCCATGCGCTTGTAGAATATATCGGGCTGGCTTACTTGCCATTTTAAACCAGGGCAGTGCTCGCCCCGGTCACGTACTTCGTGTACGCTCCCGGGTCTGTGCGCTGTCCGTGTTTAAACTGGCTGCGCCGCCGACGCCCTGGAAGCGGCGATCCCCGTTTTCTGCCCGGAAAAGAATATGTCTCTATCCCGCCTTCTTATCAAAGATTTCCGCAATATCGAAAATGCGGATCTCGCGCTCTCTTCGGGTTTTAATTTTCTGGTTGGCGCCAACGGTAGCGGTAAAACCAGCGTGCTGGAGGCCATCTATACCCTGGGGCACGGGCGCGCTTTTCGCAGCCAGCAAACGGGCAGGGTTATTCGCCACGAGCAGCCCAGCTTTGTGCTGCATGGTCGTCTGCAGGGCACCGAGCGTGAAACCGCTGTCGGGCTGACCAAAGACCGCCAGGGCGATAGCACGGTGCGTATCGACGGCAGTGATGGCCACCGGGTGGCGGAGCTGGCGAAGATGATGCCGATGCAGTTAATAACCCCGGAGGGGTTTACTTTGCTCGGCGGCGGCCCCAAGTATCGTAGAGCGTTCCTTGACTGGGGATGCTTTCATAACGAGCCAGGCTTCTTCGTGGCCTGGAGCAACCTTAAGCGCCTGATGAAACAGCGCAATGCCGCGCTGCGTCAGGTTACCCGCTACGCGCAGCTGCGTCCCTGGGATCAGGAGCTGGTGCCGCTGGCGGAGCAAATCAGCCGCTGGCGCGCGCAATACAGCGCCGCCATTGTCGAAGATATGGCGGACACCTGCGCCCAGTTTTTGCCGGAATTTTCCCTGAGTTTTTCTTTCCTGCGCGGCTGGGAAAAAGAGAGTGACTATGCGGAAGTGCTGGAACGTCACTTTGAGCGCGATCGCATGCTGACTTATACCGCCCATGGCCCCCATAAGGCGGATTTCCGTATTCGGGCCGACGGCGCGCCGGTGGAAGATACCCTTTCCCGCGGGCAGCTTAAGCTTCTGATGTGCGCCTTGCGTCTGGCTCAGGGGGAGTTTCTGACCCGTGAAAGCGGTCAGCGCTGTCTGTATCTGATCGACGACTTTGCTTCGGAGCTTGACGACCAGCGGCGCGGGCTGCTCGCCAGCCGTCTGAAAGCCACGCAGTCACAGGTATTCGTTAGCGCCATTAGCGCAGAACATATAATAGACATGGCGGATAAAAATTCGAAGATGTTCGCCGTGGAACAAGGTAGAATAACGGATTCATCCAGGATTAAATGAGCGAGAAACGTTGATGTCGAATTCTTATGACTCCTCCAGTATCAAAGTCCTTAAGGGGCTGGATGCGGTGCGTAAGCGCCCGGGTATGTATATCGGCGATACGGATGACGGCACCGGTCTGCACCATATGGTATTCGAGGTCGTGGATAACGCAATCGACGAAGCGCTCGCGGGGCACTGTAAAGACATCGTGGTCACCATCCATGCCGACAATTCCGTGTCGGTTCAGGACGATGGCCGTGGTATTCCTACCGGGATCCACCCGGAAGAAGGGGTTTCTGCTGCCGAAGTGATCATGACCGTTCTGCATGCGGGCGGTAAGTTCGATGATAACTCCTATAAGGTTTCCGGTGGCCTGCACGGAGTTGGGGTTTCCGTGGTTAACGCCCTGTCCCAGAAGCTGGAACTGGTGATTCGCCGCGAAGGTAAAATCCATAAGCAGGTTTATGAGCACGGTGTGCCGCAGGCGCCGCTGGCAGTGACTGGCGATACCGAAGATAGCGGTACTCTGGTGCGCTTCTGGCCAAGCCTGGAAACCTTTACTAACGTAACCGAATTCGAATACGACATTCTGGCCAAGCGCCTGCGCGAACTGTCGTTCCTGAACTCCGGCGTCTCTATTCGCCTGCGCGACAAGCGCGACGGTAAAGAAGATCATTTCCACTATGAAGGCGGCATCAAGGCGTTTGTTGAGTTTTTGAACAAGAACAAAACGCCGATTCACCCGAATATCTTCTATTTTTCCACCGAAAAGGACGGTATCGGTGTGGAAGTGGCGCTGCAGTGGAATGACGGCTTCCAGGAAAATATTTACTGCTTCACCAACAACATTCCTCAGCGCGATGGGGGTACCCATCTTGCGGGCTTCCGTGCGGCAATGACCCGTACCCTGAATGCCTATATGGATAAAGAGGGCTACAGCAAGAAAGCTAAAGTCAGCGCCACCGGCGACGATGCGCGTGAAGGCCTGATCGCCGTGGTTTCCGTGAAGGTGCCGGATCCCAAGTTCTCGTCCCAGACTAAAGATAAGCTGGTCTCCTCCGAGGTGAAATCGGCGGTAGAGCAGCAGATGAACGAGCTGCTGGGTGAATATCTGCTGGAAAACCCGAACGACGCGAAAATCGTGGTCGGCAAGATTATCGATGCCGCTCGCGCTCGTGAAGCCGCACGCCGCGCCCGCGAAATGACGCGTCGTAAAGGCGCGCTGGATCTGGCGGGACTTCCGGGCAAACTGGCGGACTGCCAGGAGCGCGATCCGGCGCACTCTGAACTCTACCTGGTGGAGGGTGACTCTGCGGGCGGCTCGGCCAAGCAGGGCCGTAACCGTAAAAACCAGGCGATTCTGCCGCTGAAGGGTAAGATCCTGAACGTAGAGAAGGCGCGCTTCGACAAGATGCTCTCTTCTCAGGAAGTGGCTACGCTTATCACCGCGCTGGGCTGCGGCATTGGCCGGGATGAGTACAACCCGGACAAGCTGCGCTATCACAGCATTATCATCATGACCGATGCAGACGTCGATGGTTCGCACATCCGTACCCTGCTGCTGACTTTCTTCTATCGTCAGATGCCGGAAATCATTGAGCGCGGTCACGTCTACATTGCCCAGCCGCCGCTGTACAAGGTGAAAAAAGGCAAGCAGGAACAGTACATCAAAGATGATGAAGCGATGGATCAGTATCAGATAGCCATCGCGCTGGACGGCGCCACGCTGCATGCCAACGCCAGCGCTCCGGCGATTGCTGGCGCCGCTCTGGAACAGCTGGTTTCTGAGTATAACAGCGTGCAGAAGATGATTGGCCGCATGGAGCGCCGTTTCCCGCGCGCGCTGCTGAAGAGCCTGATCTATCATCCGACCCTGACGGAAGCCGATATGGCCGACGAGGCGAAGGTGACTCGCTGGATCTCCGAGCTTGTGACAACGCTGAACGACAACGAAAAGCACGGCAGCCTGTGGAAGTATGATGTCCGTGAAAACGGCGATCGTAATCTCTTTGAGCCGGTTATCCGGGTACGTACCCATGGTGTGGATACCGATTATCCTCTCGATCATGACTTCGTTACCGGCGGCGAGTATCGCCATATCTGTACCCTTGGCGAGAAGCTGCGCGGGCTTATCGAAGAAGATGCTTATATCGAGCGTGGTGAACGCCGCCAGCCGGTCAGCAGCTTCGAAAGCGCGCTGGAATGGCTGGTGAAAGAGTCGCGTCGCGGCCTGTCCGTACAGCGCTATAAAGGACTGGGCGAGATGAACCCGGAGCAGCTGTGGGAAACTACCATGGATCCGGAAAGCCGCCGCATGCTGCGGGTCACGGTGAAAGACGCTATCGCGGCGGATCAGCTGTTCACTACGCTGATGGGCGATGCGGTTGAACCGCGTCGTGCCTTTATCGAAGAAAACGCCCTGAAAGCGGCCAATATCGACATTTAAGGCAGGTTGCCTTATCAAGCGCCGTGCATCTTTGCGCGGCGTTTTCATTTATGGAACTAAACTAAGAAAGAACGAATACAATCAGGAGGAAAAAATGGGACTTTTAGATCAGGTAACTGGCATGTTGGGTGGTCAGGGCGGTGAGGCTGGTAAATTCCAGGCTATCCTGAGCTGGGTGAATGAGCAGGGCGGCGTTCAGGCTATTCTGGAAAAATTTCGTCAGGGTGGTCTGGCAGGCGTCGTGGAATCCTGGATCAGCAGTTCCATGACCAATCAGAGCATCAGCGCCGAGCAGATTCAGTCGGTTCTGGGCTCTCCGGCAATCAGCGCGCTGGCTGGGAAACTGGGCATCGACGCCGGTAATGCTTCCTCGCTGCTGGCGGAATACCTGCCGCAGATCGTGGATAAGCTCTCTCCGGAAGGCGAAGTTAAAGCGGATAACGGTAACGATCTGCTGGCAAAAGGCTTCGATCTGCTGAAAGGAAAGCTGTTTTCATAATCCCCTGCCGCCGCCGGTAGTCACCGGCGGCGCATTCAGCACTTGCTGCTGTTTTGGTGACCAGAATCACGTTAAAATGTGGGCAAACCCCACAACTTCGCAGGTCTTATGTCCATAAAACTCATTGCCATCGATATGGATGGTACGCTGCTGCTGCCGGATCATACCGTGTCTCCTGGCGTTAGAGCGGCCATTGCCGCTGCGCGTTCCAGGGGCATCCGGGTGGTTCTGACCACCGGTCGTCCCTTTGCCGGCGTGGAACGCTATCTGACCGAGCTGGGAATGACCGGGAAAGAGGATTACTGCATTACCTACAACGGCGCGCTGGTGCAAAAGGCGCAGGATGGCAGTACGGTGGCCCAGACGCCGCTAAGTTACGACGACTATCGCTTTCTTGAGCGACTGTCGCGCGAGGTGGGGTCGCATTTTCATGCCCTCGATCGCCATACGCTCTATACCGCCAACCGCGATATCAGCCGCTATACGGTGCATGAGTCTTATGTGGCCACCATTCCGTTGATGTTCTGTGAAGCCGAAAATATGGACCCCAACGCCACCTTTCTTAAGGTGATGATGATTGATGAGCCTGCCATCCTCGACCAGGCTATTGCCCGCATTCCTGACGAGGTAAAGATGCGTTATACCTTCCTGAAGAGCGCTACTTACTACCTGGAAATCCTGAATAAGCGGGTCAATAAAGGCGAAGGCGTGCGTCTACTGGCAGAGTCCCTGAATATCGCTTCCGACGAGGTGATGGCGATAGGCGATCAGGAAAATGATATCGCCATGATTCAGTATGCCGGTACCGGCGTGGCGATGGGCAATGCTATCGATTCGGTGAAAGAGGCGGCAAATTTTATTACCGGCACTCACCTGGAAGATGGCGTGGCGCAGGCCATTGAGCGCTTCGCGTTGGTTTGAGCATTCTTGTTTCGCTGCGGCGCGATCCCGCCCGGGTAACCACCTGAAAATTCCCCTATAATCTGGGCGGTTAAGGCAGGGGAAACAACAATGAAAACCGATATTGAGATAGCCCGTGATTGTGCGATAAAGCCGGTCGTGGAGGTGGCTGAAGCGCTGGGAATCGACGCGGAGGATCTGGAGCTCTACGGCAGGTATAAAGCTAAATTTTCCGAAGCGTTATGGAGCAAGCTGGATGATGCTCCCCATGGAAGGCTGGTGCTGGTCACCGCCATTAATCCCACGCCGGCTGGCGAAGGCAAAACTACAGTCACCGTAGGCCTGGGGCAGGCGCTGTCCCGACTGGGGAAAAAATCTATCGTTGCGCTACGGGAACCCTCCCTTGGCCCCTGTTTTGGTATGAAGGGCGGCGCGGCCGGGGGTGGGTATGCACAACTGGTGCCGATGGACGATCTCAACCTTCACTTTACCGGCGACTTTCACGCGATTACCGCCGCCAATAATCTGCTGGCGGCGCTGCTGGATAATCATCTGCATCAGGGAAATGCCCTTAATATCGACAGCCAGAAAATCGTCCTCAGACGCTGCATGGATATCAACGATCGTGCCTTACGCCACACCGTTGTCGGCCTGGGTGGGCGTGTTAATGGCATAACGCGTGAGGATGGCTTCGTGATTACCGTGGCATCGGAAATCATGGCGATTCTGTGTCTGGCCTGCGATCTGGCCGATTTAAAGCGGCGCCTGGCACGGATGATCGTTGCCTGGCGGCGGGACGATACGCCGGTGACGGTGGGTTGCCTCCAGGCGACCGGCGCGCTGGCGGTACTGCTAAAAGATGCCCTGAAGCCTAACCTGGTTCAGACCCTGGAGCACAGCCCGGCTATCGTACACGGCGGGCCTTTCGCCAATATCGCCCACGGCTGTAGCAGCGTACGCGCGACCCGGCTGGCCCTGAAACTGGCGGATATCGTGGTGACCGAGGCAGGCTTTGGCGCCGATCTCGGCGCCGAGAAATTCTTCAATATTAAGTGCCGTGACAGCGGATTACGGCCGGATGCCGTCGTGCTGGTGGCGACGGTCAGGGCATTGAAATATAACGGCGGCGTGACGAAGTGCGAACTGGGTTATGAGAATCTGGACGCCCTGCGCCAGGGGCTGGCTAATCTGGGCAAACATATCGAAAACCTGCGAAAATTTGGCGTACCTGTGGTGGTTACGCTGAACGTTTTTACCTCTGATACCGATGCCGAGCATGCGCTTATCGACCAGTACTGCCGGGAGCGTGGCTGCTGTCTGGTGCTGTCCCGGGTCTGGGAGCAGGGCGGAGCCGGAGGCGAAGCGCTGGCGCAGCGGATAGTTGAGCTGCTGGAAAATTCCCCCGCAGAATTTCGCCTGCTCTATCCGGATACGCTGACGCTGGAGGAGAAAATTGCCACTATCGCCACAGAGATCTACGGCGCACAAGGTGTCAGCTATAGCCCGGCGGCGCAACGATCCCTTAAGCGTATTAGCGATGCAGGTATGGCGTCACTGCCTATCTGCATGGCGAAGACCCAGTATTCATTGTCTGACGATCCTAAAGCACTCGGGCGCCCGGAAGGGTTCCGGCTGCATATCCGGGATGTTCAGGCTGCGGCCGGAGCTGGCTTTGTGGTGGCTTTCGCCGGGGACATTATGACCATGCCGGGCCTGCCTGCGACCCCGGCAGCGCTGAATATCGATATCGACGATAACGGCGTTATCAGCGGTCTGTTCTGATTTTCCTCATTTTTTAACTCCCTTTCTGCGGGCGGCCCGTTTTCGGGCCGTGTTCCTTTACGGCCGGATGTTCCCGATTGTCTTTTTTGTGATCTAAATTGTAGTACAACATGATAGTATCGTACTACTATACACTCATTAACAGAGGCATAACAAAAAATCTTGTAGTACAAAAACGATGCTAAAACCGGCGTTCCAGGGTAAACAGAAGGGATAGTCTGAACAGAAAGGAATGACCATGACTCTGACGAAGACCGATCGCATTATCGAGGCTCTTGGCCGCCAGATCGCTGGTGGAAAGTATGCACCGGGGGCGGCACTGCCAGCAGAAACCGAGCTATGTGATGAGTTTGAAACCTCGCGCAACATCATCCGTGAAGTATTTCGCTCGCTAATGGCGAAGCGGCTGATTGAAATGAAGCGTTATCGCGGGGCCTTTGTCGTACCGCGCAGTCAGTGGAACTACCTCGATACCGAGGTACTTCAGTGGGTGCTGGAAAACGACGACGACCCACAGCTGATCGGCGCCATGAGCGAGGTGCGTAATCTGGTGGAGCCGACTATTGCGCGTTGGGCGGCTGAACGGGCGACATCAAGCGACCTGGCGCAAATTGAGTCGGCGCTAAACGACATGATTGACAATAACCAAAACCGGGACGCCTTCAATGAAGCGGATATCCGCTATCACGAAGCGGTGCTCCGGTCGGTACACAACCCGGTGTTACAGCAGCTTAGCGTGGCGATCAGCTCGCTACAGCGGGCGGTGTTTGAACGAACCTGGATGGGCGATGAGGCCAACATGCCGCAAACGCTCCAGGAGCATAAAGCGCTGTTTGATGCGATACGTCATCAGGACGGCGATGCAGCAGAACAGGCGGCATTAACCATGATTGCCAACTCGACACGAAGGTTGAAGGAAATTACATGACATTTCGCTACATCGCTATTGACTGGGGATCGACCAATCTACGCGCCTGGCTTTGTCAGGGCGAAAAATGCCTGGAGAGCAGGCAGTCGGAAGCTGGCATCACTCGCCTGAATGGCCGGAACCCGAAAGCGGTGTTAGCTGAAGTGACGCAAAACTGGTGTGACGACGCCACGCCCGTAGTAATGGCGGGAATGGTCGGTAGCAATGTTGGCTGGAAAGTCGCGCCTTACCTGCCGGTTCCCGTCCAATTTTCTGCTATTGGCCGGCAGTTAACCTCCGCTGGCGACAATATCTGGATAGTTCCCGGACTCTGCGTTTCCCGCGGAGATAACAATAACGTGATGCGCGGCGAAGAGACGCAACTGCTTGGCGCGCGCCTGCTGTCTCCTTCCTCTGTCTATGTCATGCCCGGCACTCACTGTAAATGGGTGCAGGCCGATGATGCGCAAATTCTGGATTTTCGTACCGCAATGACTGGCGAGCTGCATCATGTGCTGCTGCGTCATTCGCTGGTGGGGGCTGGGCTGCCTGAACAGGAAAGCTCCACGAAAGCGTTTAGCGCCGGGCTGGAACGCGGATTGTCTGCACCAGCCGTTTTACCGCAGCTGTTTGAGGTTCGTGCTTCACACGTGCTGGGCGCGCTCCCGCGCGAGCAGGTCAGCGAATTTTTATCCGGTCTGCTGATCGGTGCGGAAGTCGCCACGCTTGGCGAACGCTTTTGCGCGCAGCAGGTCACGATCGTTGCCGGCGATGCGCTGGCAGAACGCTACCGGCAGGCGCTGAACGCCGTGGGGCGGAGCGTGAAGGTGGTTTCCGGCGATGTGGCATTTCAGACAGGTATAAGGAGTATCGTACATGCAGTGGCAGACTGAACTCCCGCTAATTGCAATTCTGCGCGGTGTGAAGCCCGATGAGGCGCTGGCGCACGTTGGCGCGGTTATTGACGCGGGGTTTGACACAGTGGAGATCCCGCTTAACTCGCCCCAGTGGGAACAAAGCATCCCGGCTGTGGTGGAGGCTTACGGCGAAAAAGCGCTAATTGGCGCGGGGACGGTGTTAAAACCGGAGCAGGTGGACTGGCTTGCAGAGGCGGGCTGTAAGCTTATCGTCACGCCCAATATTCAGCCCGAGGTGATCCGCCGCGCAGTAAACCGTGGCATGACCGTTTGCCCGGGCTGCGCCACAGCCAGCGAAGCTTTTGCCGCGCTTGATGCGGGCGCGCAGGCGTTGAAAATTTTTCCGTCATCGTCCTTCGGCCCGGGGTATATCAACGCGCTGAAGGCGGTGCTTCCTGCCGATGTCCCGGTTTTTGCCGTCGGCGGCGTTACGCCAGACAACCTGGCGCAGTGGATTAACGCCGGTTGCGTTGGCGCCGGGCTGGGCAGCGATCTCTATCGTGCCGGACAGCAGGTTGAACGCACCGCGCAGCAGGCGGCCGCATTTGTTAAGGCGTATCATGAGGCTGTGAAATGAAAATAACCAAACTTACGACGTATCGCTTACCGCCACGCTGGATGTTCCTGAAGATTGAAACCGACGAAGGCGTGACGGGCTGGGGCGAGCCGGTGATTGAAGGACGAGCGCGCACGGTGGAAGCGGCAGTGCACGAACTGGGCGACTATCTGATTGGTCAGGATCCATCGCGTATCAATGACTTATGGCAGGTGATGTACCGCGCTGGTTTTTACCGCGGCGGCCCGATTCTGATGAGTGCTATCGCTGGTATCGATCAGGCGCTGTGGGATATTAAAGGCAAAGTGCTGAACGCGCCGGTCTGGCAACTGCTTGGCGGTCTGGTGCGGGACAAAATCAAAGCTTACAGCTGGGTGGGGGGCGATCGACCCGCTGAGGTTATCGCCGGAATGAATACCCTGCGCCAGATTGGTTTCGATACCTTCAAGCTGAATGGCTGTGAAGAGATGGGAATGATTGAAAATTCCCGTCAGATCGATCGTGCGGTAAATGTCGCGGCGCAAATACGGGAAACCTTTGGCGATGAAATTGAATTCGGCCTCGATTTTCACGGCAGGGTCAGCGCGCCGGTCGCTAAAATATTAATTAAAGAGCTGGAGCCGCTGCGCCCATTATTTATTGAAGAGCCAGTTCTGGCGGAACAGGCGGAATATTATCCGCAACTGGCGCAGCAAACTGCTATTCCGCTGGCGGCAGGGGAGCGTATGTTTTCACGCTTTGATTTTAAGCGAGTGCTGGGCGCCGGCGGGATTTCGATATTACAGCCAGATCTGTCCCACGCCGGGGGGATTAGCGAGTGCTATAAAATTGCCGCTATGGCGGAAGCGCATGATGTCAGCTTTGCGCCTCATTGTCCGCTGGGGCCGCTGGCACTGGCGGCCTGCCTGCATGTCGATTTTGTCTCGCGTAATGCGGTGCTCCAGGAGCAGAGTATGGGGATTCACTACAATAAGGGGGCGGAACTGCTTGATTATGTGAAGAATAAACAGGACTTCTCGATGAAAGGCGGCTGGTTCAGCCCACCACAAAAACCCGGATTAGGCGTTGAGGTGGATGAAGAACTGGTTGAAGCGCGCAGCCGTGAGGCTGGCGACTGGCGTAATCCAGTGTGGCGTTATCCCGACGGTGCCGTTGCAGAATGGTAATTGCCCACGCTCGTTAATTTATAAAAACAGAACAACAATACTCAATCCACTGTTTTAAGACAGAGGCCGGGCAGCGTCCGCGCTATGGTGAGGTAATGATAATGAATCTGTACTCTACAACTCTGCGGCAATTAAATAAGAGAATTATTCCGTTTATTGTGATCTGCTATTTTGTGGCGAATCTCGATAAAACCAATATTTCCATTGCCGCGCTGCAAATGAATGCCGATCTTGGACTGAGCGCCAGTATGTATGGTCTTGGGGTCGGAATGTTCTATATCTCATATATTATTTTTGAAATTCCCAGCAACGTGATTATGACGAAGGTGGGCGCCAGGCGGTGGATCGCCCGTATTATGATCACCTGGGGTATCGTCAGTGCCGGGATGTCGCTGGTGCAGACGCCGACTCAGCTTTACGTGATGCGGTTTCTGCTGGGCATGGCGGAAGCGGGGTTTGCGCCGGGGATTATCTGGTATATCTCCTGCTGGTTCCCGAAGAGCAATCGGGCCAGGGCGATGTCCTTCTTTTATATGGGATCGGTCATGGCGTCGGTTATCGGACTGCCACTCTCCGGATCCCTGCTGAATATGCATGGGCTGGCGGATATCGCCGGCTGGCGCTGGTTGTTCGCTCTGGAGGGCATTCCGGCTGTCGCGCTGGGCATCATGGTGTTGTGGTGGCTGCCGCAAACGCCGGAGCAGGCGACCTGGCTGACTCCGCAGCAAAAGAGCTGGCTGACCCGACAACTGGCGCAGGATAACGTTGGCGTTGAAATCAGCGATCGCCGCTGGTGGCGGGCCCTGAAGGATAAAACGGTACTGATGCTCAGCCTGGTATGGTTTCTGCAGGCGTTTGGCACTATCGGCATTACCCTGTTTTTACCCCTGATCATCAAAAGTATGGCCAGCGACAGTAGCAACCTGCTGGTTGGGGTTCTGTCGGGGATCCCCTTTATTTTCGCCTGTCTGTTTATGTACCTGAATGGTCGTCATTCCGATACCAGCGGCGAGCGCGCCCTGCATATGGGGCTGCCGCTTATTCTTTCCGGTCTGGCGCTGGCTGCTGCGGTATGGTCGCCGAGCCAGGGGCTGGCTTATCTGCTGCTGATCCTGACCGTGGGGCTTAACTTTGCCCTGACGCCGGTATTCTGGGCCGTGACCACCGAAAAGCTGGCTGGCGTGGCGGCAGCAGCCTCTATCGCGTTTATCAACACCATCGCCAACTTTGTTGGGCTGGGGCTGCCGCCGGTGCTGGGCCGCATTAAGGATCTGACTAACAGCTACCATTCGGGGTTGATGATTGTGGCGGCCGCGCTGGTGCTGGGCGGTATTCTGGGCGTGATCGTCGCCCGCCCGGGACGAAATCAGGCTGTAAAAAGCGCGGTAACGCGTATCTGAGGATTGACGATGACGAAGCAGAAGGTACTGAAGCAGGCGGGTTTGCCCGATGCGCTAACGGCAGAGCTGGCGAAGCGCTATGACCTGTATGACTATGATGGGCTGACGCCGGTCGATGCGCAGAGGCTGGCGGAAAGCTGCGAGGTGGCCATTACCAACGGTGAAGCGGTAGTTTCCCGGGCCTTTATGGCCTCAATGCCGGCGTTAAAGCTAATAGCGGTGTTCGGTGTGGGTTACGACGGGGTGGATATTGCTGCGGCCCGCGAGTTTGGCATCACCGTCACCCATACGCCGGGCGTGCTGACCGACGATGTTGCCGATCTGGCAATGGGGCTGATGCTGGCGACATCGCGGCGTATTGTGGCAGCACAGAAATTTATCGAACGCGGCGGCTGGCGGGACGGCGGCTTTACGTGGACGCGCAAAGTCAGCGGCGCGCGACTGGGGATTGTCGGCATGGGGAGGATTGGTCAGACTCTGGCCCGCCGGGCCAAAGGATTTGATATGCCTGTTGCGTACTATAACCGCACGCCGGTTGTTGGCCCCGACTGGCGACGGGTTGAGGATTTGAGTGCACTGGCGTCTGACAGCGACTTTCTGGTGGTTTGCCTTCCCGGCGGCGAGGATACCCGGGGGCTTATCAGTAGCAACGTGTTGGCAGCGCTGGGGCCGCAAGGGATTCTGATCAATATCGGACGTGGCAGCGTGGTGGATGAAGTGGCGCTGATAAAGGCGCTGGATGTGGGGATTATCGCCGGCGCGGGGCTGGATGTTTTTGCCTGCGAACCGGACGTTCCGCAAGCGCTCCAGGGGCGTGATAATGTGGTGATTACACCCCATATGGCGAGCGCCACGCATGATACCCGCGCGCAGATGTCCCGACTGGTGCTGGACAACGTGGCGGCCTGGTTTGCGACGGGAAGGGCGGTCACGCCCGTAGTGTAACAATAGGTTTTTGCCCCAGGATCTTCTACCCTATACAGCGATCGGGGTCGGGAGATTATTTACGTGAAACAGCTTACTTTTGCTAAGCGCAACCATCAGCTTACCAATATCAACGCCTGGACGCCGGATGGCCGCTGGCTGGTTTTTGATGTCCGCCCGTCCGGCGCCTCCTTTACTGGCCAGACTATCGAGCGGGTTAATGTGGAAAACGGCGAGGTAGAGGTGCTCTACCGGGCGCCGCAGGGGGCTCATGTTGGCGTGGTCACGGTGAATCCATGTGCTCCTGAACGCTATGTCTTTATTCACGGACCGGAGAATCCCGATGCCGCCTGGCAGTATGATTTTCACCACCGGCGCGGCGTGGTAGTGGAAGCGGGGCGGGCGACTAATCTGGATGCGATGGATATTACCGAGCCCTACACGCCCGGTGCGCTACGCGGCGGTAGTCACGTTCACGTCTGGAGCCCGGACGGCAGTCGGCTGAGTTTTACCTATAACGATCACGTGCTGCATGAGCGCGATCCCGCGCTCGATTTGCGCAACGTCGGTGTAGCGCTGCCGTTTGGCCCGGTTAGGCCGCCGCTCAACCATCCCCGGGAATATGCTGGTAGCCACTGGTGCTCGCTGGTCAGCCATACCACACCGACGCCGCGCCCGGGCAGTGATGATATCAGCCGCGCTTATGAAGAAGGCTGGGTGGGGAGTCAGGGCTATCTGAAGCCGGATGGCACGCGTCAGCGCTGGGCGCTGGCCTTTATCGGCGATACCTGCGATCGCCACGGCGGTAAGGTGCCGGAGCTGTTTATCGTCGATCTGCCAGAGGATGAAGCGGCATGGAAGCGTCCAGGTATGTTACCGCTGGAAGGTACGTCAGGCACTATGCCGGCGCCGCCGGACGGCGTTGCGCAACGTCGGCTGACCTTTACTCACCACTTCAGCCATCCCGGACTGGTTAATTCGCCGCGCCACTGGGTGCGTAGTGATCCGGCAGGTGAAAATCTGGCGTTCCTGATGGGCGATGAGAATGGCGTGGCGCAACTGTGGCTGATTTCGCCAAACGGCGGCGAACCGCGTCAGTTAACGCATGGATTGCAGGGGGTGGATTCCGCTTTTAACTGGCATCCGTCAGGCCAGGCGCTGGGCTTTGTGCAGGGAAGGCGCATTGTGTTGTGCGATGCCCGCAGCGGCACTCTGACTCCGATAACAGAGCCGCTTGCTGCGGCGCCGTCAGGCGACGCAATTGTTTTCTCACCGGACGGCGCTCACATTGCCTGGATGCAGGATGTGGACGGCTTCCGGCAGCTATTTATGACCCCTACCGGGTGTTGATCAGGAAGCCGGCGGGATCGCGGAATTGGTGGCGAGGTTTTTATTTTCGCTTTCCTCTACCCGGGATTTGATGGATTTGTCGGTACGGAAGGCATCCCAGGGGATCAATACGGTATCCATGACGGCGGTGAAGGGCATATCCAGGGCGACCAGCGGTTTCATGCCCCAGCTGGTTTCGTCATCCTTTAACATTTTGTAGCTGGCGCGGGTGCCGGGATAATAACCCAGCTCGCCGCCGCCGGTGTGGCTCATGACGCTTGAACATCCGCACACAGCAGTGACTGCGCTGCTCAGCAGGAGCTTCTGAAAAATTCTTTTCATGTTCACTCTCTTCCGTTGGGAGGCATCGCGCTACCCCTGAATCTGAAGACCTGAAGGTCCCTGGTCCTTTACTGAATGTCGTTATTTGCGCGCTACGCGATAGCACGTTAGCTCGGCTGCTTCTGGCTGTAGTCTAAGCAAAGATAAGCGTGGCGACAAAAAAATCTCCAGCCTGCCTTGAAAATTTGCGAGGCGGCGCCATTTAAAGAATGTGGCCAATTGAGGCGCTTGCCGACAGGGAGCGCGGGCCATCCGGTCTGTCCGACAGGAAGACTTTTATTTATCTCGCTGATTTCAGGAGCAAACTCATGCGTAATTTTGATTTATCCCCCCTTTATCGTTCCGCTATTGGTTTCGATCGCCTGTTTAACCTGCTGGAAAACAATCAGAGCCAAAGCAACGGCTATCCTCCGTACAATGTTGAACTGGTTGATGAGAACCATTACCGCATTGCTATTGCCGTCGCCGGCTTCGCTGAAAGCGAACTGGAGATCACTGCGCAGGATAACCTGCTGGTGGTGAAAGGCGCCCATGCGACCGAACAGAAAGAGCGAACCTATCTTTACCAGGGGATTGCCGAACGTAACTTCGAGCGCAAATTCCAGCTGGCGGAAAATATCCATATCCGCGGTGCAAACCTGGTGAATGGCCTGCTGTACATCGATCTGGAACGCGTGATTCCGGAAGCGATGAAACCGCGTCGCATCGAAATTAACTAATTTTTCGGGTTGGCCATAAGGCCGGCCCTCGTTCCCTGCTTGCCGAATTCGGGAGCAGACGCTGGCGCCTGGGGCGCTGGCGCAATATGACTCGCTTCAAAGAAGGAGAAATGCCATGCGTAACTTTGATATTTCACCGCTGCTGCGTCAGTGGATCGGCTTTGACAAACTCGCTAACGCGCTGCAAAGCGCCAGCGACGCTCAGGGCTTCCCCCCTTACAACATCGAAAAGAGCGATGATAACCATTATCGCATCACGCTGGCTCTGGCCGGTTTTCGTCAGGAAGATCTGGATGTTGAGCTGGAAGGTACCCGTCTGAGCGTGAAGGGAACGCCTCCGGCCCAGAAGGAAGAAACCCGCTGGTTGCATCAGGGGTTGGTGACCCAGCCGTTCAGCCTGAGCTTTACCCTGGCCGAACATATGGAAGTTTCCGGCGCGACCTTTACTAATGGTCTGCTGCATATCGATCTGACCCGTAACGTTCCGGAGGCTATTGCCCCGCAGCGTATTGCTATCAGCGAACGTCCGGCACTGAATAGTTGATTTGCCTGATAAGATAAAAAAAGCTCCCTGACGGGAGTAATGCCAGTCAGTTAAGCAACTGACTGGCTGTTTTTCTCCGGGCCCTGCTGTATTTCTGGGGCCTCTCTTTTACC
>NZ_JAZHEE010000021.1:0-69963 GCF_036620675.1 Rosenbergiella sp. YN46 | reverse complement strand
CCGGGCGTGGGGCGCTTTACCACTCAGGATCCGATAGGGTTGCAGGGTGGGCTGAACCTGTATCAGTATGCGCCGAATCCGCTATCCTGGATCGACCCCATGGGCTTAACGTTGACGGGGGGGGATTTTGCTGGCAGCCCTGATTTATTTCCTGTGAAGGATGGGCAGAGGAATATTGTTCAGATTATGATGCAAGGAAGTCGGGGGCGGGATTTTACGGTTGCTTATAAAACTGCTGGAATTAAAAAATCTGATGCAGCTTCATATACCTGGCATCATGTGGATGACTTCGATCCGGAAACAGGGAGAACCACTATGCAGTTGGTAAAAACACAAACCCATGTTGAGTCATTTCCTCATAGAGGATCTGTATCTCAATTTGAGCAGCATTTTGGCGTTAAGTATGAGACGCCTGAAGCAATTAAAGTATCACATAGCAAAGGGTGGCTGAAGGGCCGACTCCCTAAAACATGTCCATGAGTTTCGGAGCATTATATGGAATTTTTAACAGTAAATACATCAAAAGCATTGACTGATGAGGTTTATAATGAATTTGAACGAGTGGTCAATGTTAGATTCTCAAATGAAATAAAAATGTTTTATCTGTCAGGAAATGGTGGTGAGTTATCTGGTGAACGTTGTATTTACATATCTGATGATGGCATGGAATTAGATGTAAAATATTTTCTTCCTATAACCTACCCTCGTTTTGATGGGGATCTTACTGTTGAACAGGCCTATTTTTCTTTTGTCGAGAGAAAAAAAATAATCCCGGAAGGTTATATACCATTCGCCATTACTAATGGGGGGGGGCCTTTTTGTATATCTAAAGTAAATGAACAGATTTACTTTGCGAACATTGAGTCTGATGAGCTCATTTTTTTAGATAATACACTGAATAGCTTTCTCTCTAAAATCATTACAGAAGATGAAGCATGGGGATGAGGTTTTAACTACGTTTAGGCGTAGTTAAACTTAGTATGAGACTATTGCATGGAGTTTAATTACGCTGGGTAATCTCACTTAATTACTCTGAATCAGCAGCTCTATACTGCGCACGGCAATCTGATTCAGCGCCGTCACGGCCTGTACCTCACCATGTCCAGGCGCAGGACGGAGAATGCTACTGGTTTACCGCCGATCTTAACGGCGCGCCGCTGGAGGTCACCGACGGCGATGGCGCGGTGCGCTGGAGCGGGCAGTATGGCAGCTTTGGCGAAGTCAGCCACCAGACCGCGGAAAGCTGGGCGCTGCGCCAGGGCAAACCGACCATCAACCAGCCGCTGCGCTACGCCGGACAGTACGCCGACAGCGAAACCGGTCTGCACTACAATCTGTTCCGCTACTACGACCCGGGCGTGGGGCGTTTTACCACTCAGGATCCGATAGGGTTGCAGGGTGGGCTGAACCTGTATCAGTATGCGCCGAATCCGCTGGGGTGGGTGGATCCGTTGGGGTTGAGCGGAGAAAATATATTTATTCATTATACTGATAAAGCAGGGCTTGACAGTATAATGAAATCTGGTGTTCTTGAACCTAATGCAAAAGGAAAGGTTTATATAACGGATATATTAATGTCTCCTGATGACGTGATGCGAGATTTATTGATTAATAACCCAAGATATGCTGGTCGTGGGGATTACTCTGTAATCTTCAAAATTGATGAAACTCAGAGGGCTAACATCAATCTATCATCTCGCCTGGAATATATACATAGTGGGAGATTAAAGCTCAATGATGTGCTATATTCTGGTAAAAATCCTTACTCATCCTCGTCGAGTTTGGATTATGAAACCAGATTGAAATTGACCGATAATCAGGTTAAGGTAAGGGGGGTTAAATAATGGAAATTGAAAAAATAGAGCTTGACAGGAGTGAAGTTAATGCTTTGATTAAAGCTATTCTTTATTTGAAGTTTGAATGTGAGGATACTGATTCGTTACTGTATTGTAGCAGCCCAATAATAAATTCGTCATTGAGTAAACTTCTGGCAATGTATGGGTATGCAGACGAATGGAATAAGGTTTTTTCTGTCCTTCCAGAAATTAACAAAGAAATAGCAATGGATAAGATTAAACGTTCAGAGTCTGAAGAGGGGGCTCTGGATGAGAAAATTAAAAAAGAAGTGCTTGAGCAGTATTTATTTCCCTACAAAGACTAGACTGAAAGGTTTTTATACCCAGAGATTAATCTGTGTGGCAGCAATTTTGCTGCCTGATTAAATCTGAGAGAAATACTGTTTTTTGATGCCATTAAATAATTATAGCTCTGTAGGGGTAGTGTTCCCTGGCATTCAGTTAGTTGTATTGAATTATTAGGGGTATTTATTTTGCTCCCTTCCCACCCATCCAAACTCCCCGTAAAATCAATCCTCTGTGCCATCGAGATAAGCCGTTCTATGCTGCCATTTATTGTCCAACAACGTCGTCGAGAGCGCCGCTGGCTGTGCGGGCTGGCGCTAATGCTGCTGTGCGCCGTGGCCCTGAGTCTGTGCGCCGGGGAGCAGTGGATCGGGCCTGGTGCCTGGTTTAGCGATGCCGGTCGGCTGTTCGTTGGCGAAATTCGTCTGCCGCGCACCCTGGCCGTGGTGCTGGTGGGGGCGGCGCTGGCGGTTAGCGGCGCGGTGATGCAGGCGCTGTTCGCCAATCCGCTGGCGGAGCCGGGGCTGCTGGGCGTCGCCAACGGTGCCGGAGTGGCGCTGGTGGGGGGCGTATTGCTGGGCGGCGGCATGCTTCCCGGCTGGGGGCTGGGGCTGCTTGCCATCGCCGGCGCGCTGCTGATTACGCTAATTCTGCTGCGCTTCGCCCGTCGTCGGCTTTCCACCAGCCGACTGCTGCTGGCCGGGGTGGCGCTGGGCATTATCTGTAGTGCCCTGATGACCTGGGCGGTCTATTTTTCTACCAGCGTCGATCTGCGCCAGCTGATGTACTGGATGATGGGCAGTTTTGGCGGCGTCGGTTGGGGGCAGGGGTGGATGATGCTGGCGTTACTGCCGGTGCTTGTCTGGCTGTGCCTGCGCCCGTCGCCGCTGAATCTGCTGACGCTGGGCGAAACCTCTGCCCGCCAACTGGGGTTACCCATCTGGCTGTGGCGTAACCTGCTGGTCGGCGCTACCGGCTGGCTGGTGGGGGTTAGCGTGGCGCTGGCTGGCGCTATCGGCTTTGTTGGCCTGGTGGTGCCGCATATCCTGCGGCTGTGCGGACTGACCGATCACCGGGTTCTACTGCCGGGAAGCGCGCTGGCCGGCGGCGGGGTGCTACTGCTGGCGGATATAGTAGCGCGCCAGGCGCTCAGCGCCGCCGAATTGCCGATAGGGGTAGTCACCGCCACCCTGGGCGCGCCGCTGTTTGTGTGGCTACTATTGCGGGCCAGATCCTGACGCCAGCCCCATCAGGCTAGTTTGTCCTCGGGCAGCGTCCGGAATCCTCAGGCGCTACGTGTGCGCTGCCGTGGATAAACTATCCTCAACAAGATACGCCAAATGGGCCAGGCTTTTAATTCACACCTATTAATATCGAGGATGCTATGCAGGATATTCTGAATACCGAAGTGACGACGATCGAGGGCGAAAAGACCCTGCTGGCGCGCTGGCAGGGCGATGTGCTGCTGATCGTCAACGTGGCCTCGAAATGTGGGCTGACGCCGCAGTATCAGCAGTTGGAAGCGCTGTATAAAGCCCACCAGATGCAGGGTTTTAGCGTGCTGGGCTTCCCCTGCAATCAGTTCCTGGGCCAGGAGCCGGGCGATGAACATGAGATCAAAGCCTTCTGTAGCACTACTTACGGCGTAACCTTTCCGCTGTTCAGCAAGATAGAAGTCAACGGCCCGGGGCGCCATGCGCTCTACCAGAAGCTGATTACCGCCGCGCCCCATGCCGCAGCGCCGGACGGCAGCGACTTTGCCAGCAAGATGGAAAGCAAGGGGCGCGGCGCGCAGCAGCAGGGCGATATCCTGTGGAATTTCGAGAAGTTCCTGGTAGGGCGCGATGGCCAGGTTATCCGACGCTATACGCCGGATACCGCGCCTGACGATCCGCACTTGCTGCACGACCTGCAACAGGCGCTGGCCCGCGAATGAGCGCACTACTGCAACTGCGGAACGTCGCGCTGCCAGGAAGAGTGGGGCCTGTTGATGCCGGGATTCAGCCCGGGGAACGTCTGCATCTGCTGGGCCCCAACGGCGCCGGAAAAAGTTCGCTGCTGGCGCTGATGGCCGGACTGGAGCAGGGGCAGGGCAGCATTGTTTTCGCCGGGCGGCCGTTGACCGCCTGGTCGGCGTCGGCGCTGGCCGCGCGGCGGGCCTGGCTGTGCCAGCAGCAGATGCCGCCTTTCGCTATGCCGCTCTGGCACTATCTGCAACTTCATCAACGCGTCGGGCGAAGCGAACCGGCCATGTTGACCATCGCTGAATCCCTGTGGCTGAGTGATAAACTGACGCGCCCGGTATCGGCGCTTTCCGGTGGCGAATGGCAGCGTGCCCGGCTGGCGGCGGTGCTGTTGCAGATAGATCCGAACACCAACCCCGAAGGGCAGTTGCTGCTGCTTGACGAGCCTATGAATAGCCTGGATGTTGCTCAGCAGGCGGCGCTGGATCGGCTGCTGGCCGGACTGTGCCGGGCTGGCGTAGCGGTCGTCATGAGCGCTCACGACCTTAATCACAGCCTGCGCCACGCCGGGCGGGTATGGCTGTTGCACAACGGGCGTCTGACGGCGCAGGGGGCGCCGGCCAGCGTCCTGACGCCCTTGCGGCTGGAATCTGTCTACGGTCTGCCGTTTCGCTCGCTGGAGGTTGCTGGCGAAAATATGCTGTTAACGGGCTACTGACAGCCGCAACCACTTGCCAGCACTGGGTTTTCAGGGCTACATTAGGCCGAAAATAACGAGGCCAGAGGAATTGCCTGAAAATGCGGCTGTGGTTACTGTTAGTGGCAATCTTAACGCTTGCGGGCTGTGGGCATCATCAGGCGCCGCCGCCTGACCCCCGTCTGTCGGATTCCATCACTGTTATCGCCGAGCTTAATGAACAGCTCAATCACTGGCGCGGTACGCCCTATCGCTACGGCGGTATGAGCCGCAGCGGCGTTGACTGTTCCGGCTTTGTAGCGAGGACGTTCCGCGATCGCTTCGAAATACAGCTACCGCGCGAAACCCGCACTCAGGCGGAAATCGGCACCCGCATCGATAAAGAAGAGTTGCTGCCAGGCGATCTGGTGTTCTTTAAAACCGGTGGCGGCGATAACGGGCTGCACGTGGGGATTTACGACACCGACAACCAGTTTATCCATGCCTCCACCAGCCGCGGCGTGATCCGCTCCTCTCTTGATAACGTATACTGGCGTAAGAAGTTCTGGCAGGCGCGTCGCCTGTAGCCAATACCCCTGCATAAACTCCGTGGTTAAAACGCCTCTCTGCCACTACACTGGCGGCAGGAGGCTCCATGACCCATAATCCCCATTTTGATAACAGCTGGCACGACCGGTTGGCGGGCTTTTACAGCGCCCTGAACCCCACGCCGCTGGATAACGCGCGTCTGCTCTGGTACAACCCGGCGCTGGCGGCAGAACTGGCGCTGAACTCGCAATGCTTTAGTGGGCCCGGCGCCGGCGTGTGGGGCGGCGAGTCGCTGCTGGACGGTATGCAGCCGCTGGCCCAGGTATATAGCGGCCATCAGTTCGGCGTCTGGGCCGGGCAGCTCGGCGATGGGCGCGGTATTCTGCTGGGCGAACAGCGGCTGGAAGACGGGCGTCGCTATGACTGGCACCTGAAGGGGGCGGGGCTGACGCCCTATTCGCGTATGGGCGATGGCCGGGCGGTGGTGCGATCCACCATTCGCGAGGCGCTGGCATCAGAGGCGCTGTACCATCTTGGCATTCCCACCACCCGGGCCCTGACGGTGGTCACCAGCGATACCCCGGTGTGGCGCGAACAGCCAGAGCGCGGGGCCATGCTGATGCGCATTGCCGAAAGCCATCTGCGCTTTGGTCATTTTGAACATTTCTACTACCGGCGCGAGCCGGAAAAGGTGCGCCAGCTGGCGGATTACGCCATTGAACGCCACTGGCCGCAACTGGCCCAGGAGGCGGACCGCTACCTGCTGATGTTTCGGGATGTGGTGGCCCGCACCGGGCGGCTGATCGCTCGCTGGCAGTGTGCAGGCTTTGCCCACGGTGTGATGAATACCGATAATATGTCGCTTATCGGGTTGACTATCGACTATGGCCCCTACGGCTTTCTGGATGATTATCACCCCGGTTTTATCTGTAACCATTCGGACTGGCAGGGGCGCTACGCCTTTGATAATCAACCCGCCGTAGGGCTGTGGAACCTGCAACGGCTGGGGCAGTCCCTGTCGCCGCTGGTGCCCGCCGCTCAGCTTAACGAGGCGCTGGAAGGCTATCAGCCAGCGCTAATGAACGAATACGGGCGTCTGATGCGCGGCAAGCTGGGGCTGATGACGCCGCAGGCGGGCGATAACGAGCTGCTGTCCGGGCTGCTGGCGCTGATGGAAAAAGAGGGCAGCGACTATACCCGTACCTTCCGGCTGCTGAGCGAAACCCAGCAGCGTCAGGCGGAATCTCCGCTGCGCGATGAGTTTATCGACAGGCAGGCGTTTGACGACTGGTTCAGTCGTTATCGGGCGCGGCTGCTACAGGATGAGGTCAGCGATGAGAGCCGGCGTACCGCCATGCGGGCCGCTAATCCGGCGCTGGTGCTGCGTAACTGGCTGGCGCAGCGCGCTATCGAACAGGCGGAACGGGACGACCCCGGCGAGTTTGAACGGCTACTGGCGGCCCTGAGCCGCCCCTTCGACGATCGGGACGATGATTACGTACAGCGCCCGCCGGACTGGGGCAAGCGGCTGGAAGTGAGTTGTTCCAGCTAAATTGACGCGTTGCGCTCGATACCCGCTGTCGCGATCGCCTTGAATGGGGGCCCCGGATGGCCCCGCAGGGTGAGCCATCCGACCTCCCGGCATCAGAAACGGCTGTCCGCCGCCCGGGCCAGCATGTCCAGCAGCTGCTCGCTCTGTTCCCAGCTCAGACAGGGGTCGGTAATGGACTGACCGCGTACCAGCGCTTTACCCGATTCAACGCGCTGGTTTCCCTCCTCCAGGAAACTTTCTGCCATCACGCCCGCCACGGCGTGCGAGCCGTCGCGGAGCTGGGCGCAGATCGATTCGCATACTTCCAGCTGTTTGCGGTGCTGCTTCTGGCAGTTGGCATGACTGAAGTCCACCACCAGCCGTTCCGGCAATCCAGACTCACGCAGGTCGGCGCAGGCGGCGGCGATATCCTCCGGGTGATAATTGGGGGTTTTGCCGCCGCGCATAATGATATGGCCCCAGGGATTGCCGCTGGTCTGGTAGATGGTCATCTGGCCGTGTTTGTCCGGCGACAGGAACCTGTGGCTGACCCTTGATGCGCGAATGGCGTCCACCGCGATGCGGGTATTGCCGTCGGTGCCGTTTTTAAAGCCCACCGGGCAGGAGAGCGCAGAGGCCATTTCGCGATGCACCTGGCTTTCGGTGGTGCGCGCGCCAATAGCGCCCCAGCTAATCAAATCGGCAATAAACTGGCCGATCACCATATCCAGGAATTCGGTGGCGGTAGGTACGCCAAGGGCGTTGACCTCCAGCAGCAGACGGCGCGCCACTTCAATACCGTGATTAATGCGGCAACTGCCGTTCAGATCGGGGTCGGAAATCAGTCCCTTCCAGCCCACCACGGTGCGCGGCTTTTCAAAATAGGTGCGCATCACAATCTCCAGCCGTGACTGATAGCGTTCGCGCAGCGGCCGGAGGCGTCGGGCATAGTCAAGGGCCGCGTCGGGGTCGTGAATCGAGCAGGGGCCGATAATCACCAGCAGGCGCGGGTCTTCGCCGTTCAGGATACGGGCGATGCGCTGGCGGGCATCCGTGATCTGCGCTGCGGTTTCCTGGGGCAGGGGGAAGCGCAGCGCCAGCTCGGCAGGCGTCACCAGGCGGTCGATACGCGCAGTGCGCAGTTCATCAGTCTTGTTCATGGAATTTCTCGGGATCCTGGCAGGAGTTGGGTTATGTAGTGAGGCATCTTTATTGATGAATGATAATTAATAATGCAATGATAATCATTATCAATAACAACTCAGAAAGCGGCAAGCGAAATTTGTGATAATTTTGTGAAGTGAGGAAAAGTTGAGCGTCAGGGCGGCACATTGAAAGAGCCGGACGCAGACTAACGCCTGCGTCCGGCGCATCAGAAACGGCTATCCACCGCCCGGGCCAGCATGTCCAGCAGCTGCTCGCTCTGTTCCCAGCTCAGACAGGGGTCGGTAATCGACTGGCCGCGTACCAGCGCTTTTCCGGGTTCAATCGCCTGACTTCCCTCTTCGAGGAAGCTTTCCGCCATCACGCCGGCGATGGCGTGCGAACCGCGACGGATCTGGGCGCAGACCGATTCGCATACCTCCAGCTGTTTGCGGTGCTGCTTCTGGCAGTTGGCATGGCTGAAGTCCACCACCAGCCGTTCCGGTAATCCGAATTCGCGCAGGCGCTCCACGGCGGCGGCGATATCTTCGGCGTGATAGTTAGGCGTTTTGCCGCCGCGCATAATGATATGACCCCAGGGATTGCCGCTGGTCTGGTAGATGGTCATCTGGCCGTGTTTGTCCGGCGACAGGAACCTGTGGCTGACCCTTGATGCGCGAATGGCGTCCACCGCGATGCGGGTATTGCCGTCGGTGCCGTTTTTAAAGCCCACCGGGCAGGAGAGCGCAGAGGCCATTTCGCGATGCACCTGGCTTTCGGTGGTGCGCGCGCCAATAGCGCCCCAGCTAATCAAATCGGCAATAAACTGGCCGATCACCATATCCAGGAATTCGGTGGCGGTAGGCACGCCGAGGGTGTTGACCTCCAGCAGCAGACGGCGCGCCACTTCAATACCGTGATTAATGCGGCAACTGCCGTTCAGATCGGGGTCGGAAATCAGTCCCTTCCAGCCCACCACGGTGCGCGGCTTTTCAAAATAGGTGCGCATCACAATCTCCAGCCGTGACTGATAGCGTTCTCGCATGACCTGAATGCGTCGGGCATAGTCGAGGGCCGCGTCGGGGTCGTGAATCGAGCAGGGGCCGATAATCACCAGCAGGCGCGGGTCTTCGCCGTTCAGGATACGGGCGATGCGCTGGCGGGCAGCCGTGATCTGCGCTGCGGTTTCCCGGATCAGGGGGAGGCGCTGCGCCAGCTCGGCAGGCGTCACCAGGCGGTCGATGTGCGCGGTGCGCAACTCATCTGTTTTATTCATCTGTGTCTCAAATTGGGTGCTTCGCTGCGGCGGACTGCCGGGAAGTGATGGCGATCACGATAAACCAATTGATGCTGAATTCAAGCGTGGCTTCAGGCTTATCTGCCAGTTATGCAACACCATAGCACAGAATATTGCATCCTTGTACTAGTTTAATGGTTCATTTCAGCAGCAAGCGTCGGACGCGCCCCGATATTCGGGGGGAGGAGCGATTCAGTACATCCGGCGGCTGAGGCCCATGATATCCATAATGCGGGTGGCGATCTCTTCGACTGAATAGTTGGTACTGTTGAGGTAGTGGATCTGGTGCTTGCGGTACAGGGCTTCCACCTCGGCGACTTCCATCCGGCACTGGCGCATCGAAGCGTAGCGACTGTTCTCGCGTCGCTCTTCCCGGATGGCCGCCAGCCGCTCGGCGTTGATGGTTAGTCCGAACAGCTTATGCTGTAACGGGCGCAACGCAGCCGGAAGCTGCAGGTTATCCATATCGTCGGCAATAAAAGGGTAGTTGGCGGCGCGAATACCATACTGCATCGCCAGATAGAGGCTGGTGGGGGTTTTACCGCAGCGCGAAACGCCCAGTAAAATCACCTGGGCCTGATCGAGATTGCGCATCGAGACGCCGTCGTCGTGGGCCAGGGTGTAATCAATAGCGGCGATGCGCGCGTCGTACTGGGTGATATTGCCGGGATTCAGCCCGTGGGTACGGTGGGCCACGGGGGTAGGATCCAGCTTAAGCTCCTGCTGTAGCGGCCCCACCAGCGCCTGAACGATATCCTGACAGAAACCTTCGCTTTCCAGAATGATGGTGCGAATTTCCGGCAGCACAATGGAATAAAAGACCAGCGGACGTATACCCGTTTGCTGCCAGAGCGCGTCAATCTGCTCCTTCACCGCCCTGGCGCGGCTTTCGGTTTCAACAAAGGGCAGCGCAATGCTGTTGATGGTTACCGGAAACTGCGACATTACCGCGTGGCCCAGAACCTCGGCGGTAATGGCGGTGCCGTCTGAGATATAGAAAACGTGGCGATCGGCGTAGTTGTCCATGGCGGGTTCCTGAAAATCAAAACTGACGGAAGTATAAATTAAATCAAATCAATAGCGAGAGGAATAGCCTTTAAGAAATAAAGTGAAATGCTATTTTTATTTTTTATGAAAAGCGTAATTCATTTTTCGCCATTTTAAGAAAATCCCGATGCTAATAATGATTAGACTGATAATCAAAGGCTTAGCTTAATCCGGTATCAGTCCGAAAAAACATTTTTTTTGTGGCTTGAACGATTCACCGTTTTTCCCCGGGAAGCAAATATGCCAGGCTAAAAACCGTGTTAGATGTTTCTGGTTCCTGTTTCCATTTCACAAAAGGATTGTTTCGATGTCCAATAATGGCTCGTCACCGCTGGTGCTTTGGTATAACCAACTCGGTATGAACGATGTAGACAGGGTTGGGGGAAAAAACGCCTCCCTGGGGGAAATGATCACCAATCTTTCCGGTATGGGGGTATCCGTGCCCAACGGTTTCGCCACCACCGCACATGCCTTTAACCAGTTTCTGGACAGCCGCGGCGTGAATCAGCGTATTTACGCACTGCTGGACAAAACCAATATTGATGATGTGGATGAGCTGGCGCGCGCCGGAGCGCAGATTCGTCAGTGGATTATCGACACGCCATTCCAGCCGGAGCTGGAGCAGGCGATTCGCGAAGCTTATGAACAACTTTCCGCCGATGACGCTCAGGCCTCTTTTGCGGTTCGCTCTTCCGCCACTGCGGAAGATATGCCGGACGCCTCGTTCGCCGGTCAGCAGGAAACCTTTCTTAACGTTCAGGGCTTTGATGCCGTGCTGGTGGCGGTGAAGCACGTTTTTGCTTCGCTGTTTAACGATCGCGCTATCTCTTATCGCGTCCACCAGGGCTACGATCACCGCGGCGTGGCGCTTTCCGCCGGGGTGCAGCGTATGGTGCGCTCCGACCTGGCGGCTTCCGGCGTGATGTTCTCTATCGATACCGAATCCGGCTTCGACCAGGTGGTCTTTATCACGGGGGCCTGGGGCCTGGGCGAGATGGTGGTGCAGGGGGCGGTGAACCCGGATGAATTTTACGTGCATAAGCCGACGCTTGCGGCCGGGCGTCCGGCGATTGTGCGCCGCACTATGGGTTCGAAGAAGATTCGTATGGTCTATGCCGATACCCAGGAGCACGGCAAGCAGGTACGCATCGAAGACGTACCGGCCGCCGATCGCGATCGTTTCTGTATCACGCCGGAAGAGGTCGAGGCGCTGGCGCAACAGGCGGTGCAGATTGAAAAACACTATGGCCGCCCGATGGATATCGAATGGGCCAAAGATGGCCATACCGGTAAGCTGTTTATTGTCCAGGCGCGTCCGGAAACGGTGCGTTCGCGCGGTCAGGTGATGGAGCGCTACACGCTTCACTCCCAGGGTAAGATCATTGCCGAAGGGCGCGCTATCGGTCATCGCATTGGCGCAGGCGCCGTCAAGGTTATCCATGATATCAGCGAGATGAACCGAATCGCGCCAGGGGATGTGCTGGTCACCGATATGACCGACCCGGACTGGGAACCTATCATGAAAAAAGCGGCGGCCATCGTGACCAACCGCGGTGGCCGTACCTGCCATGCGGCGATTATCGCCCGCGAACTGGGGATCCCTGCGGTGGTCGGCTGCGGCGACGCCACCGAGCGCATGCAGGACGGGCAGCAGGTGACCGTCTCCTGTGCCGAAGGGGATACCGGATACGTCTATGCCGAATTGCTGGACTTCAGCGTTAAGAGCTCCAGCGTTGAAACGATGCCCGACCTGCCGCTGAAGGTGATGATGAACGTGGGCAATCCGGATCGCGCCTTTGATTTCGCCTGCCTGCCTAACGAAGGAGTGGGGCTGGCGCGTCTGGAATTTATCATTAACCGAATGATCGGCGTGCATCCGCGGGCGCTGCTGGAATTCGATCGGCAGGAGCCAGCGCTGCAGAACGAGATTCGCGAAATGATGAAGGGCTATGATTCGCCGATCGAGTTCTACGTTGGGCGTCTGACCGAAGGCATCGCTACCCTGGGCGCCGCTTTCTGGCCGAAGCGCGTTATCGTGCGCCTGTCGGACTTTAAGTCTAACGAGTACGCTAACCTGGTGGGCGGCGAAGGTTATGAACCGGATGAAGAGAACCCGATGCTCGGCTTCCGCGGCGCCGGCCGCTATGTGGCGGAAAGCTTCCGCGACTGTTTTGCGCTGGAGTGTGAGGCCGTAAAACGCGTGCGTAACCAGATGGGATTGACCAACGTCGAGATCATGGTGCCCTTCGTGCGTACCGTTGAGCAGGCGCGGGCCGTCGTCGATGAGCTGGCGCGTCAGGGGCTTAAGCGCGGCGAGAATGGGCTGAAGGTGATCATGATGTGCGAGATCCCGTCCAACGCTCTGCTGGCGGAACAGTTCCTTGAATACTTCGATGGCTTCTCTATCGGATCTAACGACATGACCCAGCTGACGCTGGGATTGGACCGCGACTCCGGTGTGGTTTCCGAGCTGTTCGATGAGCGTAACGACGCGGTGAAGGCACTGCTTTCCATGGCGATTCGCGCGGCGAAAAAGCAGGGCAAGTATGTGGGGATCTGTGGTCAGGGGCCGTCGGATCACGAAGATTTCGCCGCCTGGCTGATGGAAGAGGGCATCGACAGCCTTTCCCTGAATCCGGATACCGTGGTGCAGACCTGGCTGAGTCTGGCGGAACAAAAGCCGCAATAAGCCGATGCAGTTAATCAACAGGCTCCTCATCGAGGGGCCTTTTTTATATCTGGCATTGACAAACCGGAAGCTGGCGCCTTTTTATTTTGTGGTGGCGGTTAGTCGTCAGGTTATGGGCTATGCATTAAGGATATTCGTATTTTTGTTATTTTGCGCGCCATCACAATTACGGAGTTAAAAATAAAAAACATAATCCGGCTGTCAATTTTGACAATTGTTGGTTAGTAGAATGTTAACAATACTGAAGGTCGTTTAGTGGGCGACGGGCAGAATATCTGAGCGGTACGTCGCGACGTTTTGGCTAATGGAATAAGGCGCAAAATCGATGACGACCGTTTCAGTATTAACCACCCGGGACAAGATTGGCTATGGTCTGGGGGATATGGCCAGCGCGCTGGTCTGGCAGACGGCCACGCTGTTTCTGGCCTGGTTTTACACCGACGTATTTGGTCTTTCCGCCGCAGTGATGGGCACCATGTTTCTGGTGGTGCGCGCGCTGGATGCCTGCCTCGACCCCTGTATCGGCGCGCTGGTGGATCGCACTCAAACCCGCTACGGACGCTTTCGTCCCTGGTTGCTATGGTTCGCCATTCCTTTTGGGGTGAGCTGTATGATTACCTTCTATGTGCCGGATCTCGGTACTACAGGAAAAACGCTTTATGCCTGTGTAACTTACGCTCTGTTAAGCCTGGTCTATTCCGCTATTAACGTTCCCTACTGCGCCATGCCCGGCGCCCTGACGCTGGATCCGCGCGAGCGCCATTCGCTGCAATCCTGGCGCTTTGCGCTGTCGTTTGTCGGCGGTCTGGCGGTGACGGTGATAGCGCTGCCGCTGGTAGCCTGGCTGGGCCAGGGCGATGCCCGAAAGGGCTACTTCTTCGCGATGGGGCTGATGGGGTTATTGGGCGTCACGCTATTTTTCTGCTGCTTTGCGATGACAAAGGAGCGCTATTCTCCGCGCAGCGACTCCAGCGGTTCAATGTGGGGCGATATCAAACTGCTGGTGGCTAATCAGCAGTGGCGGATCGTATTTCTGTTTAATATTTTACTGTTGACCGCCGTCGTTACTCGCGGCTCTGCCACGCTCTATTATGTGAAGTATGTTTTATTACGCCCGGAACTGGTATTCGCGTTTATTGTTTCGGGCATGGTGGCTTCGATGCTGGGGGCGTTATTATCAGAAAAACTGCTCGGTAAATTCGACCGGGTTCGCTGCTATCAGTGGACGATTTTATGCTTTGTGGCGATCGGTGGTTCTATATTCTTTTTACCGCCGACGGCGCTGTGGCTTATTTTTGTCCTGAATCTTATCTTCAGTTTTATTCAAAATCTCACCACGCCTTTGCAGTGGAGTATGTTCTCTGATGTGGTTGACTATGAAGAGCAGCGCACCGGCCGTCGGCTGGACGGGCTGGTTTTCTCCAGCGCGCTGTTCGCCATTAAGATGGGACTGGCTCTGGGGGGCGCCGTGGTGGGCTGGGTGTTGGGAATGGTGGATTACCTGCCCAATATCCAGCAGCAAACGCCTCAGGTGCTGACCACCATTAATGGACTCTTTACGCTGATCCCTGCCGGGCTGTTTTTAACTATGGCGCTGTTATTGTGCTTCTACCAACTGAACAGTCGCCGGGTGGCCGATATCGCCGATGAACTGGCCGCCCGCCGTCAGAAAAATCCTGAAGCAGCCCCGTCTTTACCCGTAACCCAGGAGCTAACGCATGACCGCAATTTATAAGGATCCTACCCGTCCTGTCGCTGAACGCGTCGCCGATCTGCTGGCGCGCATGACCCCGGAGGAGAAATTCGCCCAGATGCACGCGTTCTGGCTGATTCTGTCGCCGGACGGTCAGCATCGGGAACGGAGTGATTTGAGCGATACCTTTGCCGGCGTCAGCGAACAGGCGGCACTGCAGGAACGCCTGAAACTGGGCGTGGGGCAGATAACCCGGCCCTTAGGCACTCATATCGTCAGCCCGCAACAGGGGGTTCGTGCCGCTAACCGGCTCCAGAAAACGCTGGTGGAAGAGACTCGCCTGGGGATTCCGGCGCTGTTTCATGAAGAGTGTCTGGTGGGGCTGCTGTGCAAGGACGCGACCCTGTTTCCTTCGCCGCTGAATTACGGATCGAGCTGGGACCCGACGCTGGTGGAGGCGGTAGCCGCCGCTATCGGCGCCGAAGCCCGGGCCGTGGGCTGTCACCAGGGGCTGGCGCCGGTACTGGATGTCTCACGGGACGTGCGCTGGGGGCGAACCGAGGAGACTTTCGGCGAGGATCCCTGGCTGGTGGGGCTGATGGCCACCCGCTATGTCCAGGGGTTACAGGGGCGGGACCGATCCCTGCTGGCCACCCTTAAGCACTATGTCGGCCACTCGTTCAGCGAAGGGGCCCGCAACCATGCCCCGGTGCATATCGGTTTTCGCGAGCTGAATGACACCTTCCTGCTGCCCTTTGAGATGGCGGTAAAACTGGCGAATGCCGGATCGGTCATGCCCGCCTATCACGATATTGATAATCAGCCCGCCCATTCGGATGCGTTTCTACTCACGGAAGTGCTGCGCGAGCGCTGGGGATTTGATGGCCTTATCGTTGCGGATTACGGCGGCGTTAGCCTGCTGCATCAGCACCATGGCGTTTCTGCGGGGCCGGCTGAGTCTGCCGCGCTGGCCTGGAATGCCGGGCTGGATATTGAACTGCCGAAAGATGACTGTGCGCGCCATCTGGGCGAAGCGCTGGAGCGCGGGCTGATAAGCCAGCAGAAAGTGGACGAGGTTGTGGCCCGTATCCTGACCGAAAAGTTCCGGCTGGGGCTATTTGAACAGCCTTATACCGATGAAAGCGCTATTGCTTTGCAGTCGGATGAGAGTCGCCGTCTGGCGCGCGAGGTGGCGACCCGCTCCATGACGCTGCTGGAAAATAACGGCATTCTGCCGCTGCGCGATGCCTCCCGGGTGGCGGTGATTGGGCCGACGGCGGACGATCCGCTGGCGCTGCTGAGCGGCTATAGTTTTCCGGTACACCTGATTATCAGCGACTGGCTGGATCAGGCGCCCCAGGTCACTACGCCGCTCCAGGCGCTGCGCGAAGCTCTGGGGGAAGAACGGGTCAGCTATGCCAGAGGCTGCCATATTATCGAGCAGCGCATGGCGGGAGCGCCGGTATTCCCGGGTGAAAGTACCGATAAGCCGCAGCAGCAGTCGCCGGTATCCCGCGATACCTCGCTTATTCCGCAAGCGGCGGCGCTGGCGGAAAGCAGCGATGTGGTGGTGCTGTGCGTGGGGGATCTGGCGGGACTGTTCCAGAGCGGTACAGTAGGCGAAGGTTCGGATACCGACAGCCTGGCACTGCCCGGCGTTCAGCAGCAGTTGCTGGAAGCGTTAGTAGAGAGCGGCACTCCGGTCGTGGTGGTGATGACCGGCGGGCGCCCCTATCATCTGAACGGCTATGAGGATAGGGTCGCCGCGCTGCTGATGGCCTGGGCGCCGGGTCAGGAGGGGGGATATGCCATTGCCGATGTGCTGACCGGCGTAGCGGAGCCGCAGGGGCGGCTTGTCGTTTCGGTACCGAAGAGCGCCGGGGCCATGCCGTACTATTACAACCATAAGCTGAAGAGCGGCGGTACGCCGCTGGCGTTTCATTTCGGTGCTCGTTATCCCTTCGGCTATGGCAAAAGCTGGACAACCTTTGACTACGGTGAGCTGACCCTGGCCGCCGAGCGGGTGGCCAACGATGAGGAGAGCGAGATCGTCGCGCAGTTGAACGTTCGCAATAGCGGCGCCGTGGCGGGCAGCGAAGTGGTGCAGCTTTACGTGCGCGACGAGCTGGCGTCGCTGGTGCGCCCGATCATGGAGCTTAAGGCGTTTGGGCGGATACATCTGGCGCCTGGCGAGCAGGCGACGCTGCGTTTCTCTGTGCCTGTCGATATGCTGAGCTTTACCGGGCAAGACAACGAACGGGTGGTGGAACCGGGGGTGTTTGAGATTATGGTTGGCGCCTCCAGCGGTGATATTCGTCAGCGTGCCAGGGTATATCTGGAGGGTGATATGCGCCATCTTGCCAGCCGCTGGCGGATGCTCAGCCGGTGTGAGGTACTCGCTTAGCGGTTAAGGATGATGTGGCGAGTGCGGTAGTGACCAACTGCACCGCCACCCTGTGTCGTCGGAAAAAAAAGGCCCATCGTAAGAGATGGGCAAAGACTACACACAGCAATTCGTTGTATCACTCAGGGGATTTCCATGCTTATAAATCAAGGCGTTGATCTATAATATGCGGCTAATAGTAGGCAGTGCCCGGGATGGCGTCGATCGGATTCCTCTCAATCGTTAATCTCTTTTAAGAAATCCGGGTGTGCATTAGATAAATCTGATGGTAATTGATTAAATTATGCGCGTATTAGATAAGATTTTCTAACCAATAGGCGGGGTTTTCCCGCCTTTTCTTAGTCTTACTGAGCCTCTTCCGGCTCTTCTTCCGGCTCTTCCAGAATCTCCACGACCTTGTCGGGATCCTCATCAGGTAGCGGAGCTTCGGCTACCCAGACTGAGTAAACCCGCCAGGAGACTGCCAGAGCCACCGGACCGATAAACAGACCGATCATTCCGAAGGCGATCATGCCGCCGATAACGCCGGAGAGGATAAGCACCATCGGCAGGTCGGCGCCCATGCGAATCAACACCGGGCGCAGAACGTTATCCAGGGTGCCCACCAGGCAGCTCCAGACCAGCAGCACGGTGCCCCAGGTGGTGTCGCCGCTCCAGTAGAGCCAGATGATGGCCGGTACCAGCACCGGCAGCGGCCCCAACTGAATCAGACAGGAGAGAATCATCACTACCGCCAGTAGCGTGGCGTAGGGAATGCCGGAGACTGCCAGACCAACGCCGCCCAGCACGCCCTGAACCAGCGCGGTAACGACCACACCCAGCGCCACGGCGCGAACGGCCTGGGCCGCCAGAATCACTGCGGCATCGCCGCGCCGCGCCGCCAGGCGGCAGGCAAAATGACGCAGACCGTAGGCTACCTGTTCGCCGCGCCAGTAAAGCAGCACGCTGAACAGCAGCATCAGGCCGCAGTGCATCAGAAATCGACCGATATGGGCCGCCTGGCCGATAAACCAGGTGGTGGTGGTGCCGATATAGGGGCGTACCTTATCCATAATGGCGTGGCCGCCGCTTTCCACCAGGGTATTCCAGCTGGAATAGAGCTTGTCGCCCACCATCGGAATGGACTTCAGCCACTCCAGGGTTGGCAGCGTCATATGGCCGCTCGTCGCCCAGTGCACCAGCGGGCCGCTGCTCTCCACCACGCTGTTGACCAGCAGGGCGAAGGGCAGTACGAAAACCAGAATCAGAATCAGCATCATCACAAGGACGGCCAGAGAGCGACGTCCCCACAGCAGTTTCTGGAGCTTAATCAGCAGCGGCCAGGTGGCGATAACTACCGTACCCGCCCAGGCGAAGCCCAGAATAAAGGGGCGCACAATCCATAAACAAGCGACGATCATCACCATCAGAAACAGTACGGACAGCAGGATCTGAGGCACATCCACGGGCCGTCGATTCATAACCATATTAAAGTATCCTTGCAGGCACCCGGCGGGTGCGGTAATGAGAGAGTTCGATTGCATAATGATGATGTATTTCAGCCAGTTTGCACAGTCTCATTATCCTGCACGGCGGCAGCGCGAATGGAAAAAATGTGATACAACCTATGGCTGCGGCTACGCAAACGATAACTCACAACACTCAATGTACAGACAGGGTCACCACTAATGATCCCACAGATTTCTCAGGCGCCAGGCCTTGTGCAACTGGTGCTCAGCTTTTTGCAGGAACTGGAGCAACAGGGTTTTACCGGCGATACCGCCACCAGCTACGCTGACCGGCTAACCATGGCCACCGACAATAGCGTTTATCAGCTAATGCCGGATGCGGTACTGTTTCCCCGCTCAACGGCCGATGTGGCGCTTATTGCCCGACTGGCGGACGACAATCGCTTTAAGAGCCTGGTCTTTACCCCGCGCGGCGGCGGTACCGGCACGAACGGCCAGTCCCTGAACCGGGGCATCATCGTCGATATGTCGCGCTACATGAATCGCATTATCGAGATTAACCCCGAACAGGGGTGGGTGCGGGTCGAGGCCGGAGTGATTAAGGATCAGCTCAATCAGTACCTGAAGCCGTTCGGCTATTTTTTTTCACCGGAGCTTTCCACCAGCAACCGCGCCACCCTGGGAGGCATGATCAATACCGACGCTTCCGGCCAGGGATCGCTGGTATACGGTAAAACCTCCGATCACGTCCTTGGATTGCGGGCGGTGCTGCTGGGCGGCGAAATTCTGGATACCCGGGCATTACCCATGACGCTGGCAGAGGAGCTGGGGCGTGAAGAGACGCAAACCGGGCGCATTTACCGCACCGTGGTGGAACGCTGTCGCAGCCAGCGTCAGCTTATTCTCGATAAATTTCCGCCCCTTAACCGCTTCCTGACCGGTTACGATTTGCGCCACGTCTTCGACGATGAGATGACCCACGTCGACCTGACGCGGATTCTGACCGGCTCCGAGGGGACGCTGGCCTTTATCACAGAAGCAAAGCTGGATATCACGCCGTTGCCGAAGGTGCGTCGTCTGGTGAACGTTAAATATGACGCCTTCGATTCGGCGCTGCGTAACGCGCCTTTTATGGTGGAGGCGAAAGCGCTGTCGGTAGAGACCGTGGATTCGAAGGTGTTGAATCTGGCGCGTGAAGACATCGTCTGGCATTCGGTGAGTCAACTTATCGCCGACGTGCCGGATAAAACTATGCTGGGACTGAATATCGTCGAATTCGCCGGTGATGACGAGGCGCAGATTGACCACCAGGTCGAACAGCTGTGCCAGCGGCTCGACGGGCTGATGGCGGCGGGCGAGGGGGGCGTGATTGGCTGGCAGCTGTGCCGCGAGCTCGCCGATATCGAACGTATTTACGCGATGCGCAAAAAAGCAGTGGGTCTGCTGGGTAACGCACCGGGGCAGGCCAAGCCAGTCCCCTTTGCGGAAGATACCTGCGTGCCGCCCGAACATCTGGCTGATTATATTGTTGAATTTCGCGCGCTGCTCGACAGCCATGGTCTGAGCTACGGTATGTTTGGCCACGTGGACGCCGGGGTGCTGCACGTCCGTCCGGCGCTGGATATGTGCGACCCCCAGCAGGAACTGCTGATGAAGCGGCTTTCCGATGAGGTGGTGGCGCTCACCGCCCGCTACGGTGGTCTGCTGTGGGGCGAACACGGTAAAGGCTTTCGGGCCGAATACAGCCCGGCCTTCTTCGGGGAAACGCTGTACGAAGAGCTGCGTCGCATTAAGGCGGCCTTCGACCCGGATAACCGGCTGAACCCCGGGAAAATCTGCCCGCCGCTGGGCGTTGATGAACCTATGATGAAGGTGGATGCGGCAAAGCGCGGCACCTGGGATCGCCAGATCCCGCTGGCGGTGCGCAGCTCCTGGCGCGGCGCGCTGGAGTGTAACGGCAACGGCTTATGCTTTAACTTCGATGCCAAAAGCCCGATGTGCCCCTCGATGAAGATCACCCGTCAGCGCATCCATTCGCCGAAAGGGCGCGCCACCCTGGTGCGGGAGTGGCTGCGCCTGCTGGCGGAGCGCGGCGTCGATCCGTTGCTGCTTGAAAAAGAGCTGCCGGATAAGCGCACCACATTACGCAGCCTGATTGAGCGCACCCGCAATTCGTGGCATGCGAAGAAGGGAGAGTATGATTTTTCCCATGAGGTGAAAACGGCGATGTCGGGCTGTCTGGCCTGTAAAGCCTGTTCCACTCAGTGCCCAATCAAAATCGACGTTCCGGCGTTCCGTTCCCGCTTCCTGCAGCTTTATCACACCCGCTATCTGCGCCCGGTACGCGACCATCTGGTGGCGACGGTGGAAAGCTATGCGCCGCTAATGGCGCGGGCGCCGCGAACCTTTAACTTCTTTATGGGCCAGCCCTGGGTTCGTCATCTGGTGCGTAACCGCATTGGCATGGTGGATCTGCCCGCGCTGTCGGTGCCTACTTTGCAACAGCAGCTGGTGGGGCATCGCTCGGCGGGGATGACCCTGGAGCAACTGGAAAAACTCAGCGTGGAGGAGCGCAGCCGTACGCTGCTCATCGTTCAGGATCCCTTCACCAGCTACTATGACGCTCAGGTGGTGGCGGATCTGGTGCGGCTGGCGGAAAAGCTGGGCTGGCAGCCGGTGATACTGCCGTTTTCCCCTAACGGTAAGGCGCAGCATATCAAGGGATTCCTGCAGCGCTTCGCCCGTACCGCCCGCAAGACTGCCGATTTTCTTAACCGCGTCGCGCAGTTGGGTATGCCGATGGTGGGGGTCGATCCGGCACTGGTGCTTTGCTATCGCGATGAGTATCGTCAGACCCTGGGGAGCGATCGCGGCGACTTCCAGGTACAGCTGGTGCATGAATGGCTGACCGGGGCGCTGGAAGGCAGAGAAGCGCAGAACCCATGCGGTGAAGCCTGGTATCTGTTCGGCCACTGTACCGAAGCGACGGCGCTACCCGGCGCGGCGGCGCAGTGGGGGGCGATTTTCCGCCAAATGGGGGCGCAGCTCGAAAGCGTCAGCGTGGGCTGCTGTGGTATGGCGGGCACCTACGGTCATGAAACCAGCAACCTGGCGAATTCGCTGGGGATTTATGAACTTTCCTGGCATCAGGCGCTGCAAAAGTTACCGCGTAACCGCTGCCTGGCGACCGGCTACTCCTGCCGTAGCCAGGTTAAACGGGTAGAGGGCAGCGGCATTCGTCACCCGCTGCAGGCCCTGCTGGAGATAATCGGATGATCTGGCGACGTGAAGTTTCGCTCGAGGCGCTGAACGCCACGGGCAACGGCAATATGGTGGGGCTGCTCGGCATTCGTTTTGTTCACCTTGGCGATGATGTGCTGGAGGCGACTATGCCGGTGGACGATCGCACCCGTCAGCCGTTCGGCCTGCTGCACGGCGGCGCTTCGGTGGTGCTGGCGGAAACCCTGGGGTCGGTGGCCGGCTGGCTCTGCACCGAAGGCGAGCAGAAGGTGGTGGGGCTGGAGGTTAACGCCAACCATCTGCGCGCCGTGCGGGAAGGGCTGGTTCACGGCAGTTGCCGGGCGCTGCATCTGGGGCGGCGTCATCAGGTGTGGCAGATAGAGATAACCGATGAAGCCGGGCGTCTGTGCTGTAGCGCGCGCCTGACGACGGCGCTGGTCTGAATACTGGTCACAGAATCACCGGAGACAGTTGCCAATGTTGCCTGGATGTTGCATACTCGAGTGGCTTTTTTCAGATAAACCACGCAGGAGAATGATGAATGAAAACCAATCGTCAGGCCCGTAAGTTACTGAAAATGGACCACTGGGCATCGAACAAGTACAAAGTCCGCGTCGGCGAGGACGGCACTGAAAATGTCTCCCGCAAATCAAGCGGCAGAAAATAAGCCTCCAGACCTTAGCCTGAGCCCGCCATTCGGCGGGCTTTTTGTTGTGCTGTTATCCGGCCTGTGCCTGGGGAGGCAGGAAATGAATCATCATGCCGTCGGGTGGACAGTGCTCCACCCTGGCTTCAACCTGCCAGGCGCGGGCAATGTTGCCGGGTGTCAGCACCCGCTCGGGTTCTCCCTGTGCCGTTACGGTGCCGTGATTCAGCAATACCAGATGCTGGCAGTAGCGGGCGGCCAGGTTGAGATCGTGCAGGGCGATAATCACCGTGACAGGCAGTTCGTGAATCAGCTGCATCAGCGCCAGCTGGTGGCGGATATCAAGGTGATTGGTCGGTTCATCCAGCAATAACAGCTGCGGCTTTTGCGCCAGCGCCCGGGCAATCTGGCAGCGCTGACGTTCACCCCCGGATAGCTGACGCCACGGACGATCGGCCAACGCCTGTAGTTGCGTCAGTCGGATTGCCTGCTCCACGGCGGCGCTATCTTCCCGACGCCAGGTGGAAAAAGCGCCGCGATGCGGCGTGCGCCCCAGGCGAACGATCTGTTCGACCCGCAGGTCGGGATCGGCGCTGGCGTGTTGGGGAACAAAGGCCAGCCGGCGGGCGAGAATGCGGTGCGGGTACGCGGCCAGTGGAGTGGCGCCCAGGGTAATGCATGGCGAGCGTGAGGGTATCAGCCCGGCCAGGCAGCGTAGCAGGGTCGACTTCCCGGAGCCGTTTGGCCCCAGCAGCCCGACGGTCAGGCCCGGCGCGGCGCTAAAGGCTACATCGCGCAGAAGGGCGCGGCCTTTCAGCGTGACGTTCAGTCGTTCGACACAGAGTCTCATTAGGGGTTCTCCCGGGTGCGGTAGAGAATGATGGCGAAAGCTGGCGCGCCGATCAGTGCGGTGACCACGCCGACGGGCAGCACCTGGTGGGGGAGCAGGCTACGAGATGCCAGATCGGCCAGAATCATAAAGTGGCTGCCCATCAGAAAAACGACGGGGATGAGCGTCAGGTGGCTGGTACGGATCAGCATTCTGGCCACGTGGGGAATAACCAGCCCCACGAAACCCACGGCGCCGATAGCGCTGACGATTGTGGCAGTCACCAGCGCGGTGACCAGGATCAGTACGATCCGCAGCCGGATCACCGGAATACCGAGCGTGGCGGCCACCTCTTCACCGAAGGCAAAGGCGTCCAGCGAGCGGGCATAGCACAGGGCGATGACCAGACCTGCCGTTGCGGCTGCCAGCCCCAGTAGCGCTTCCGGCCAGCGAACCCCACTCAGGCTACCCATCAGCCAGAACATGACGCCACGTGACTGCTCGGCATTGGCGGAGGTGCTGACCACCCAGGCCGTCAGCGCGTTAAACAGCTGGGTTCCCGCCACGCCCGCCAGAATGATGCGCGTTGCTTCATCGCGCAGGCCACCGGCCAGCAGCATAATCAGCCCGAAGGCGCAGCAGGCGCCGAGAAAGGCGCCACCGCTCACGCCGAGCAGCCCGCTGCCCACGCCCAGCAGCATTATGCAGACCGCGCCGGTGGAGGCGCCCGCCGAGATCCCCAGCAGCCACGGCTCGGCAAGAGGATTGCGTAGCAGGGTTTGCAGTATCAGGCCACATAGCGCCAGACCGCCGCCGCTACAGGCCGCCATCAGCGCACGGCTCATGCGGTACTGCCAGACGATCCCTTCATCAATGGGCGATAGGCGGTAGTGGCCGATACCCAGACCGTTGGCGATGGCCCGCACGACGTCTGCGGGAGCGATTGGCATATCGCCGCTGGCCGCGGTGACCACCATCATTAGCGGAAGGCAGAGGGTGCCGCTCAGAATCAGCAGGACGCTACGATTTCTCATCATGGGAGCTGCTTGCCTATCTGTTCCACGGCATCGACGTTACGCAGTGAAGGATTCAGAGACATGGCGGGAATCACGATGATGCGGCCCTGTTTCACGGCCGGTATCTCCCGGGTGACAGGATCATTTTTCAGAAAGGCGATTTTTGCCGCGGCGTTATCGGCGGGATAGAGTCGACGCTCCATATCGGCGATAACGATAATATCGGGCCGGGAGCGGGCAATATGCTCCCAGGTCACTGCCGGCCACTCCTCACGGGAATCGATAATATTTCGCAGGCCCAGGGTGCGGCTGATCCAACCTGGAGCGCCATCGCTACCTGCGACCCAGGGATCGCCGTTCAGGCGAGGACTGGAAAACCAGAATACCACCTTAAGGGGTGTGGAGCCGGGGCGCGCTGCCTGCTGGCGAGCATGCGCAATCCGCAGCTTAAGCTGGCGTCGCAGCCTCTGGCCCCGTTCGGTGACGTTAAAAATGCGCGCCAGTTCGTCGATTTCGCGGTTAATGCTCTCCAGGGTAAAGGGGGCGGTGCGGGCACCGTCGCCGTTGGAGTCGGCAGTGACGGCTTTACCGACACAGTCGGCCGGCGCTACCCAGGTGTGGATACCCAGATCTTCAAAGCGTTCCCGGGTTGCGACTTCGCCACGGGGGCCCAGGTGCCAACTGTATTGTGCCAGCACCAGATCGGGGCGTTGGGCGGCGACTGCTTCGAATCCCGGCGCGTTATCTGCCAGTCGTTTCAGCCCATGGCCCGCAGGTGCCAGCGCCGGAGGCAGGCGGCCAAACCAGACCGCAGTACCGACAATGCTTTTGCCTAACCCCAGCGCCAGCAGCAGCTCGGTTTCGTGTTGCCCAAGGGTAACTACCCGCTGCGGCGGCTGAAGGAAGGTCTGCGAGCGGCCGCAGTTCTCCACCGTCAGCGGATAGTGCGTCGCGTGGCTTTGCGCATAAACGCTGCCCGTCAGGCAGAGCAGCGCCGGCAGTAACCGCAGTGATTTTCTGAACATCGGTATCCTTTATCTCCTGAAAAGCGGGGGCTGGAAAATCAATGTTGAGATGTTATAACATAACAAATACTGTAAAAGATAGACCTTCACTTTTAACGATATAAGGGGTTGTCACCATGTCAGAGCCGTTCACCAGACGCCGTGAGGCGAAAAAACTCCCCGTTACCGTACTGTCAGGATTTCTTGGCGCGGGTAAGACTACGCTGCTTAACCATCTCCTCAACAACCGCGAACAGCTGCGCGTGGCGCTGATTGTGAACGATATGTCGGAAGTGAATATCGATGCCGGACTGGTCAGGGGCGGTGAAGCGGCGCTGTCGCGCACCGACGAAAAGCTGGTAGAGATGAGTAATGGCTGTATCTGCTGTACGCTACGCGAGGATCTGTTACTGGAGGTTAACCGGCTGGCCAGAGAAGGGCGCTTTGATTATCTGTTGATTGAATCTACCGGGATATCGGAACCGCTGCCGGTGGCGGAAACCTTCACCTTTGCCGACGAAAACGGCAACTGCCTGACGGATATCGCCCGGCTGGATACGATGGTCACCGTGGTGGATGCCTGTCACTTTCTGAGGGATTATGACGAAGGAGAGAGTCTGCATGCTCGCGGAGAATCGTCGGGTGAACAGGATAGCCGCACGGTGGTGGATCTGTTGAGCGACCAGATCGAGTTCTGTAACGTCCTGGTGGTGAATAAAACCGACCTGGTCAACGAAAGCCAGTTACGTAAGATAGCGGCGATTCTTCACTCCCTGAATCCGGAAGCGCGGATCCTGTATACCCGCTTCGGTGAGGTCGCGCTGGAAGATGTGCTGGATACCGGACTGTTCGATTTCGACAAGGCCGCTCAGGCGCCGGGATGGCTTAAGGAACTGCGGGGCGAGCATATTCCGGAAACTGAAGAATACGGTATCAGCAGCTTTGTCTGGCGGGCGCGGCGTCCGTTTCATCCCAAACGCTTCCATCATCTGGTGATGCATGACCTTGCGGGCGTGATTCGCTCCAAAGGCTATTTCTGGCTGGCGAGCCGCCCGATGCATGCCGGTATCTGGTCCCAGGCTGGCGGAGTAGCGCGACAGGAGCCGGGTGGTATGTGGTGGGCGGCGGTACCGGGCAATCGCTGGCCGACCGATCCGGAATCTCTGGATTTTATTCGCCGTCACTGGGTGGATGGCGTTGGTGATGCACGTCAGGAGCTGGTCTTTATCGGCAGTGAAATAGATGAGAACAGGTTGCGGCAGCGGCTTGATGCCGCGCTGCTTAACAATAATGAGATGGCCATGGGGCCGGAAGCCTGGCGCCGGTTCAGCGATCCCTTCGACCCCTGGTTTGCCGAAACGCTCTGATATTCCCCTTCAGGCGCCGCTTCATCTTTCCGGCGCCTGCTATTTTCCCGCCAGTCGCTATCAGATAAATAGGTATTACCTATACACCTTTAACACTGATTGCTAAAGCCTTTTGCAGAGTGCGACTGATTCTATAAATATCAATCATATAGAACATTGTCCCGGGGAGCGGCAAGCCTGGTGACAGGGTCTATCCTTATAAAAAACCCCCGTAAAAGCTCTTCTGCGGTGAATGCCCCTGCGGAGCTTGGGTTGAAGTGAGAATTGTTATCATTACCATTATGCTATCGACCCATTAACAGGGTCAAAAGTGAGGTGAAGCTATGGAACTGCATGCAGGAACATTCGATCCCGGCGATTTTGCATGGCAGGGGCTGACGCTGACGTCAGCAGCCGCGGAGCAGATTCGCCAGTTAACTCAACGGGAACCAGGCGTACTTGGTCTGCGATTGGGGGTGAAAAAGAGCGGCTGTGCGGGTTTTGGCTACGTGCTGGATACGGTAAGCGAACCTCAGGCTGACGATCTCCTGTACCAGCGCGATGGCGCACGACTGTACGTATCGACCCAGGCGATGCCGTTTATCGACGGCACCGAAGTCGACTATGTGCGTGAAGGTTTAAACCAGATCTTTAAATTTCATAACCCGAAAGCGCAGAACGAATGCGGCTGCGGTGAAAGCTTTGGGGTTCAGGCGGAATAGTTATGTCCAGAGATACCACAGAAGACAATGTACAAACCTGGAGCGGAAGCCTGAACTATAAAGAGGGCTTCTTTACACAGTTACAGACCGATGAACTGGCGAAAGGCATTAATGAAGAGGTGGTGCGCGCCATTTCAGCGCGGCGCAACGAGCCCGACTGGATGCTGGAGTTTCGCCTTAACGCGTTCCACGCCTGGCAGAAAATGGAAGAGCCACACTGGCTGAAGGCGCACTACGACAAGCTCAACTATCAGGATTACAGCTATTACTCGGCGCCTTCCTGCGGTAACTGCGACGATAACTGCGCATCGCAGCCCGGCGCCGTGCAGCAGACCGGCCAGGAGAGCGCCTTTCTGACCAAAGAGGTGGAAGAGGCTTTTAACCAGCTGGGCGTACCGGTGCGCGAAGGCAAAGAGGTGGCGGTGGACGCTATCTTCGATTCGGTCTCTGTCGCCACCACCTATCGCGACAAGCTGGCGAGTCTGGGCATTATTTTCTGCTCCTTTGGCGAAGCGATTCATGAATATCCGGAGCTGGTGAAGCGGTATCTTGGCACCGTGGTGCCGGGCAACGATAACTTCTTCGCCGCGCTGAATGCGGCAGTGGCGTCGGACGGCACCTTTATCTATGTACCAAAAGGGGTGCGTTGCCCGATGGAGCTTTCCACCTACTTTCGTATTAACGCCGAAAAAACCGGTCAGTTCGAACGCACCATCCTGGTGGCGGACGAAGGCAGCTACGTCAGCTATATCGAAGGCTGTTCGGCACCGGTTCGCGACAGCTACCAGCTGCATGCCGCGGTGGTCGAGGTCATCATCCACCGGGATGCCGAAGTGAAATACTCTACGGTGCAGAACTGGTTCCCTGGCGACAGCAATAACGGTGGGATCCTGAACTTTGTCACCAAGCGAGCGCTGTGCGAAGGCGAAAACAGCAAGATGTCCTGGACTCAGTCCGAAACCGGGTCGGCCATTACCTGGAAGTACCCGAGCTGTATTCTGCGTGGCGATAACTCCATTGGCGAGTTTTTCTCGGTGGCGCTGACCAGCGGCCGTCAGCAGGCGGATACCGGTACCAAGATGATTCATATCGGTAAAAACACCCGCTCCACTATTATTTCTAAGGGCATTTCCGCAGGCCAAAGCCAGAACAGCTACCGTGGACTGGTGAAGATCATGCCGACCGCCACTAACGCCCGTAACTACACGCAGTGCGACTCGATGCTGATAGGCAGTGAGTGCGGCGCGCACACCTTCCCGTATGTGGAGTGTCGTAACAACAGCGCCCAGCTGGAGCATGAGGCTACCACTTCGCGTATCGGCGAAGATCAGCTGTTCTACTGCCTGCAGCGTGGCATCAGCGAAGATGACGCTATTTCGATGATCGTCAACGGATTCTGTAAGGACGTTTTTTCGGAGCTGCCGCTGGAATTTGCGGTAGAGGCCCAGAAGCTGCTGGCCATCAGCCTTGAACACAGCGTCGGGTAACCGCAGTTTTATAAAGGAAACACTATGTTAAGTATTAAAGATTTGCACGTAAGCGCGGAAGATAACCCGATTCTGCGGGGCCTGAATCTTGAGGTGAAACCGGGAGAAGTGCATGCCATTATGGGGCCGAACGGCTCCGGCAAGAGTACCCTGTCGGCGACCCTTGCAGGCCGCGAGGATTACGAGGTGACCGGCGGTGAAGTGCTGTTTAAGGGCAAGGATCTGCTTGCGCTCGATCCCGAAGAGCGGGCGGGCGAAGGGATTTTCATGGCATTCCAGTATCCGGTGGAGATCCCGGGCGTCAGCAACCAGTTTTTCCTGCAGACCGCGCTGAACGCGGTACGTGAATATCGGGGCCAGGAGCCGCTCGACCGTTTCGATTTTCAGGATCTGATGGAAGAGAAAATTGCGCTTTTGAAGATGCCGGAGGATCTGCTTACCCGTTCGGTTAACGTCGGCTTTTCCGGTGGCGAAAAGAAGCGCAACGATATTCTGCAAATGGCGGTGCTGGCACCTTCGCTGTGCATCCTCGACGAATCCGATTCCGGGCTGGATATCGACGCCCTGAAGATTGTGGCGGATGGGGTGAATTCCCTGCGCGACGGCAAGCGCTCGTTTGTGATTGTGACCCACTACCAGCGCATTCTGGACTACATCAAACCTGACCATGTACACGTGCTATATCAGGGGCGCATCGTGAAATCCGGCGACTTTACCCTGGTGAAACAGCTGGAGGAGCAGGGCTATGGCTGGCTTACCGAACAACAGTAGTAACGCGTTGCAACAGTGGCATCATCTGTTCGAAAACGAGGAGGTTCGTAGCCCTGAAGCGCAACAGCATATGCAGCAGCTACTGCGAGAGGGGTTGCCGAGCCGTAAGCATGAAAACTGGAAGTACACCTTTACGCCGCTGGAAAAACTGCTGGCTTACCGCTTTGTACAGCCGCAGGGCGAGCCCGTAACGGCGGAGCAGCGCGATGCGCTGGCGCTCAGTATCGATGCGTTCAGGCTGGTCTTCGTCGACGGGCGATACAGCGAAGCGCTGAGCGACGAACTGAGCGGCAGCGGCTATGAGATTGCGGTGAGCGCCCGGCGTCAGGAACTGCCGGTCGCGATTCAGCCAGAGATTTTCCTGCACCTGACCGAAAGTCTGGCGGGCGAAGTGACCCATATCCGGGTACCCCGCAATACGCGCCCGCAACGGCCGCTGGTATTGATGCATATCACCCGCGGGCGGGATGGCGATGAGATGAATACCGCCCACTACCGCCATCATTTGACCCTGGAGCAGGGGGCGCAAGCCCGGGTGATCGAGCATTTCGTCAGCGCCGATGCGCGTACCCACTTTACCGGCGGGCGTCTGACCATGCAGGTGGCGGCGGGGGCCAGTCTGCACCACACTAAACTGGCTTTTGAAAATCCGCTCAGTTACCACTTCTCCCATAACGATCTGTGGCTGGAGAGAGACGCCAGCGCCCTCAGCACCAGCTTCCTGCTGGGGAGCAGCGTGCTGCGTCATCACACCAGTACCCGTCTGGAAGGCGAGAATACGACTCTGCGCCTTAACAGCCTGGCGATGCCGGTTGGCAGCGAAGTGTGCGACAGCCGTACCTGGCTTGAGCATAACCAGGGCTGGTGCAACAGTCGCCAGCTGCATAAAACTATCGTTAGCGATCGGGGGCGGGCGGTGTTCAACGGCCTGATTAACGTGGCGCCCCACGCCGTTAAGACCGACGGGCAGATGACCAACAATAACCTGCTGCTGGGCCGGCTGGCGGAGGTGGATACCAAACCGCAGCTGGAAATTTATGCCGACGACGTGAAATGCAGCCACGGCGCGACCGTAGGTCGTATCGATGATGAACAGCTGTTTTATCTGCGCTCGCGCGGTATTGGCCATCAGGCGGCGCGCCAGATGATTATCCACGCTTTTGCCGCAGAGTTAACGGAAGCCATCGACGACGAAGCGCTGAAACGCCAGGTTCTGGCCCGTATTGACCAGCGTCTGGCAGGGGGGCAGTCATGAGTTTCTCAATCGAACAGGTGCGAGCGGATTTCCCTATCCTGACGCGAGAGGTCAACGGTCAGCCGCTGGCCTATCTGGACAGCGCCGCCAGCGCGCAGAAACCGCTGGCGGTCATTGAAGCAGAAACGGAACTATACCGCCACGGCTACGCGGCGGTGCATCGCGGTATTCATACCCTGAGCGCCGAAGCGACGGAGCGCATGGAAAACGTGCGCGCCGGCGTGGCGAAATTTATTAACGCCCGCTCGGCGGAAGAGGTTGTCTTCGTGCGCGGCACCACTGAAGGGATAAACCTGGTGGCCAGTAGCTGGGGCAACCAGGCCGTGGGGGCAGGGGACAACCTGATTATCAGCGCGATGGAACATCACGCCAATATCGTTCCCTGGCAGATGCTGTGCGAGCGGGTCGGCGCCGAGCTGCGGGTGATTCCGCTGAATCAGGACGGCACCCTGCAACAGGAACGGCTGGCGGAATTGATTGATGAACGTACCCGGCTGCTGGCTATTACCCAGGTTTCCAACGTGCTGGGCACCGAAAATCCGCTGCGGGAGATGATAGCCAGGGCCCGGGCTGCCGGTGTGAAGGTGCTGGTGGATGGCGCTCAGGCGGTGATGCATCACGCGGTGGACGTTCAGGCGCTGGATTGCGACTTTTATGTTTTCTCCGGCCATAAAATTTACGGCCCTACCGGTATCGGCGCGCTCTACGTTCGCCAGGAGATTCTGCAGGCGATGCCGCCCTGGGAAGGGGGCGGTTCGATGATAGCCACCGTCAGCCTGAGTGAAGGCACTACCTATGCGGCCGCTCCGTGGCGCTTTGAAGCCGGTACGCCGAATACCGCCGGGATTATCGGTCTGGGTGCGGCGCTGGATTATGTCTTACGCGTGGGGCTGGACGAAATCGAGCAGTATGAAACCACGCTGATGCGTTATGCGCTGCGCGAACTGCAGGCGGTGCCGGATTTAACGCTGTATGGCCCTGAAGAGCGGCGCGGCGTGATCGCCTTTAATCTGGGGCAGCATCACGCCTACGATGTGGGCAGCTTCCTGGATAACTACGGGATTGCGGTACGTACCGGCCACCACTGCGCCATGCCGCTGATGGCGTTTTACCAGGTTCCGGCCATGTGCCGCGCTTCGCTCGCCATGTACAATACCGAAGAGGAAGTGGACAGGCTGGTGGCCGGGCTGATCCGCATCCATCGTCTTTTGGGTTAACAGGGGGGCCGAGATGGCTGCGATGCCGGATAAAGAAAAGCTGCTGCGAAACTTCAACCGCTGCGCCAACTGGGAAGAGAAATATCTCTACATTATTGAACTGGGGCAGCGTCTGGCGCCGCTCAGCGAAGAGGCGCACACCCCCGATAATCTTATTCAGGGCTGTCAGAGCCAGGTGTGGATCGTGATGGAGCAGGCCTCGGATAACGTTATCCAGCTACGGGGCGACAGCGATGCGGCCATCGTTAAGGGGCTGATAGCCGTGGTGTTTATTCTTTATCACCAGATGACGGCACGCGATATCGTGGCATTTGATGTGCGCCCCTGGTTCGAGAAGATGAATCTGACCCAGCATCTGACCCCATCGCGCTCTCAGGGGCTGGAAGCGATGATTCGTGCGATTCGCGCGAAAGCCGCCGCGTTGGCCCCGACTCTCAGCTAAACTTTCAGATAACAGCTTTCATTCTGTGGATGCGGGGCGGGGCTCTCCTCCCCGCGCTTTTTCTGCATTCCGGCACATTGCCGGTGAGGGGTTCAGTATGAAACGCGCGTTATCTCTCTCTATGACCGGGTTGCTGTGTGCGCTGGCGCTTGCCCCGCTTGCTGTCCGCGCCGTCGACTATCCGCTGCCGCCCCCCGGCAGCCGCCTGATTGGCCATAACCAGCGCTACATCATGCCCGACAACGGGAAGAACCTTGAGTACGTAGCGGACAAATTTGGTACAGGCATTCTGTTACTGCTGGAGGCGAACAGCAAAGTCGACCCGCTGCTGCCGAAGGCGGGCAGCGAAATCATTATCCCGTCGCAGATGCTGCTGCCGGATACTCCCCGGGAAGGTATTGTCATTAACCTCGCGGAGCTGCGACTTTATTACTATCCGCCGGGGCAAAATAAGGTAGAGGTTTATCCTATTGGCATCGGTCAGCTCGGTCGCGAAACGCCGGAAATGGTTACCCGTATTAGTCAGAAAATCCCCAATCCCAGCTGGACGCCGACTGCTAATATTCGGGCTCGTTCGTTGGCCCAGGGAATAAAACTGCCTGCGGTCGTTCCGGCCGGGCCAAATAATCCACTGGGGCGCTATGCATTACGCCTGGAGAAAGGTGGCGGGGAATATTTAATTCACGGAACTAACGTGCGTCGCAGCGTCGGCCAGCGGGTTAGTTCCGGATGTATCCGTCTGCGCTCCGAGGATATCAAAGCGCTATTTTCGAAAGTGGATTGGGGTACCCGGGTTCAGATTATTAATGAGCCGGTGAAATATTCCGTTGAACCGAATGGCCGACGTTATGTGGAAGTCCACCAGCCGCTTTCAACTAACGACTGGGAAAATCCGCAAACGGTGCCGATTGCCATCAGCGCCAGTTTCGGGCGTTTTATCGATGATGAACGAAGCGATCGCAACGCGGTGGATAACGCGATGACCCGACGGGCCGGATATCCGGTGGAGGTGTCTGGCAGCGCGTCGCTTACGCCGTCGACGGCGCCGATGCAGAGCGCCCACAACGCGTCCAGCGAACAGAGCGAAAGGCTGCTTTCCGGGGTTCAGTAATTCCTCTGGTCTCTGCCCTGAACTGCGGCGCCATTCGACACCGTTGCTTTATCTGGCCTCAAAGCGTCTGAACGGCGTGCTAAAGCGTTCTGGCCGGGAGCTATGTCACTGCATAGAAAAAGCTTCAGAATGCGGCAGAAGCCATTTGAGGGCGTGAAAACAGAGGATAGCAGTAAACCGGGAGTGGAAGACAGATAAAAAAATGGCGCACAAGGTGCGCCATTTTTATTACAGGAACTCTTACTTACGGTAAGAGTGAGCCTGGTTGTCCAGACGCTGGTTAGCGCGAGCTGCGTCGTCTTTAGCAGCCTGAACGTCAGAACGCATTGCGTTCACGTCGTTGCTCAGCTGGTCAACTTTAGCGTTCAGAGTCTGAACGTCAGAAGACAGCTGATCGATTTTAGCGTTGCTGGAGCAACCAGCCAGCAGAGTAGAACCCAGGATTACCGCGCCCAGTACCAGTTTAGTACGATTCATTATTAATACCCTCTAGATTGAGTTAATCTCCATGTAGCGTTACAAGTATTACACAAAGTTTTTTCGCTTGAGAATATTTTTTTTGTGCGAACACACTCAAATTTGATCGTTCGCTCAAAGAAGCAGCGAATTGCCGCAAATTGCTAAAAACTCTGAGTTAAACGCGGGGACTTTCATCGGATTCATCTTAAGTTTAGTCTGGCTTAAATAGTAAAAGCCGATTTGATTTTTTATTGATAGCGGCTACGCGAAGTTAAAAAATAAAAAAGGCGCCGGATGGCGCCTTGTAGTGATTTACCGCCAGGCGGTTTATTACAGAACGTGTACCGATGCGGTATTGGTGGTGCCGCTCGGCACCAGCGCGCCGGAAACCATCACGACCACGTCGCCTTTATGGGCCAGGCCGCTTGCCAGCGCCGCTTCTTTACCCAGGCGATAGAAGTCGTCGGTCGAGGCGATGGACTTAACCAACTGAGGAATAACGCCTTTGCTCAGTACCAGCTGACGGCAGGTGATCTCATTGGTGGTCAGCGCCAGAATGTTGGCGTTCGGGAAGTATTTGCGTACCGATTTCGCGGACTTACCGCCTTCGGTCGCTACCACGATCAGCGGCGCTTCCAGGTTTTCAGCGGTTTCAACCGCGCCACGGCACACGGCTTCGGTGATGCGCAGTTTACGATTGCTGTTCGCGTGGTCGAGGCGGCTCTGCATCACGCGGTCGGTGCGTTCGCAGATGGTCGCCATAATAGATACCGCTTCCAGCGGGTATTTACCCTTGGCTGATTCGCCGGACAGCATCACGGCGTCGGTGCCGTCGAGGATGGCGTTTGCGACGTCGCCAGCTTCCGCACGGGTCGGACGCGGATTTTTGATCATGGAGTCCAGCATCTGGGTGGCGGTGATCACCACTTTACGGGCGAGGATACATTTCTCGATCATCATCTTCTGAGCGAAGATCACTTCTTCTACCGGGATTTCAACACCCAGGTCGCCGCGAGCGACCATGATACCGTCAGATGCGTTGAGGATTTCGTCGAAGTTATTCAGGCCTTCCTGGTTTTCGATCTTGGAGATTATCTGGATATGGTCGCCGCCGTGGGCCTGCAGATGTGCGCGGATCTCTTCAACGTCGGAACGCTTACGGATAAAGGAGGCCGCCACAAAGTCGACGCCCTGCTCGCAGCCGAAGATCAGGTCTTTTTTGTCTTTTTCCGCCAGGGCTGGCAGGGCGATGGAAACGCCTGGCAGGTTAACGCCTTTGTTTTCGCCCAGATCGCCGTTGTTCAGCACCTTACAAACCACTTTGTCGCCTTCGATGGCGGTGACTTCCATGCCGATCAGGCCATCGTCCACCAGAACGGTGTTGCCGACGGAAAGATCGCTGGTGAAGCCTTCATAGGTTACAGCAACGGTTTCGCTGTTGCCGACCACGGATTTATCGGTGGTGAAGGTGAAAGTCTGACCAGCCTTCAGAGAGACGTCGTTGCCGCCTTCCAGCTTCATGGTACGGATTTCCGGGCCTTTGGTATCCAGCAGAATCGCTGCTGGTTTACCGGTCTTCGCAACGACGTTGCGCAAATTTTTAATGCGCTGACCGTGCTCCTCGTAATCCCCGTGGGAGAAGTTGAGGCGCATGACGTTCATGCCTGCTTCCAGCAGTTTGGTTAACATCTCTTCAGATTCGGTTTTCGGACCGATAGTACAAACGATTTTGGTCTTTTTCATGACAGTCTTAGTCTTAAGTTGGGAAGGATGGGAATTTAAGCTCCGGCTGCGGTAACCGCTGTGTCGGCAACCGGAAACGATATTTCGATAAACGTTGAGCCACATCCACAAGAATAGGTGACAGAAGCAGAGCGTGCAGAAGAAAGTATCCGGGCGTTTGTGAACGCCATCGGAGGCTGGCTCGGTTTGTGATGTGGATGCAGTTCAAAAAGCTGAAACCATTCAAGTTCAATTTTCGCCTAGTATAAGTCAAATGTTAGGGTAAAAGGAATTAAAAACAGCGTTTCATTCTTTCAACGGAGGAGTTTTAGCGCAGTCAGGGCTGCCATGAAAGGAAAAAAGACAATCAGACTGCGGCGGATTTTTCCTGCGCCTGGCAAACGTGACAGAGAAGCGGTGGTGTGGCGAATATTTGACCATTCGGCGTGATGGTGTATGATAACCAATATCACGAATATCACGCAGGCGAGGGATTTTGATGAGTGATAAAACGCAGGTTCAGGTTTCAGCTTCCGATATGAGCTACCCGAAATTCGCCACTCTCAGCGGTGAAGAGCTGCGCCATCTGAAAACGGATAAGGGCAGTCACTATCTGGTGATGGAATTGCCTGAGGCGCTGGCGGGAAGCCGTCAGGAGAGGGTGCTGCAACTGGCGCTGGAAAGTGCATTGCGTTTGACGGCCTCGTTGACCGGCGAAGCCCCTCAGTCGGTGATTCAGGCTACAGCGCGCGCCCTGCCTTCGGGACAAATGGTGGATGCACAGACGCAGCTTAGTGAACGCATACTGCGCGAATCGGAGTGGCTGACTGCCCGGGATATTTCGATGCGCGCCGGGCTGGCGCTCTCTAACCCGAGCGCGGCGCCTAACCGCTGGAAGACGAAAAAACGTATTTTCGCGCTGTCGGTAAACGGACGGGACTACTACCCGGCGTACGGACTGGATGAAGGTTATATACCGCTTCCGGTTATGGCCAGACTGATAGCCTTGTTTGGAGAACGTAAAACCCCCTGGGGAATGGCTATCTGGCTGGGTTCAGACAATAGCTGGCTTGGCGGGCGTAAGCCGAAAGAGCTGTTGGCTACGGAGCCGGAAGCCGTTTGTCGCGCTGCGCAGGCAGAAATTCAGGGACCGGTACATGGCTGACGGAAGGTCGGCCTCCCTGATTCCGTTACCTGGCCACGATAACCGGGTAAAAACCGGCGTTTGGGAGGCGGGGCGTCCGTTACACCGTATTCACTCTTTACGCTTCGGCGCCAGCCAGTTTAACCCGGGGCTGGGCGAAGCGCGCTTCAGCCCGCTGCGCGACGCGCAGGGGCTTCCCATACCCACACTCTACGCCGGCGCTTCCCCCGATGTTGCTATAATGGAAACCCTGTTTCACGATCTGCCGCAGTACAGCGATGGCGCTCCGTTCGATCTTGCGAAGCTGGCCGGGCTGGTCTGGTCACAACTGGTACCGCGGCAGCCGCTGACGCTGGTGAAGCTAACGCCGATGACGCTGCGGCGTCTGGGGATTAAACGTGCCCAGTTGCTGGACAGCGATGCCAGCCAGTATCCGATCACCCGCCTGTGGGCGCTGACACTGTGGCAACAGAATCCCATAGCCCAGGGACTTTGCTGGTCGTCGCGCCAGCACGGCGATGAGGCCGTGATGCTGTTCGGCGATCGCGTCGCTCAGCGGCTTTTTGAAGTCAAAGTCGCATCCCGGCCGCTGATTCAGAGCGATGAACTGCTGGTGCGGATCGAAGCGCTGGCGGATGAAATGGGCGTTGTGCTGCTACCGCCGGGGGGAGGATACCCGTAAAAGGCAGGAAGAACGCAGCGGAAGCACATCATCAGACGGCTTCCGCTTCCGAATGGGGCGCTCAGCGCTTAAATTTTACAGGCATCGCCGCAATCGTCGTCGGCCACGATGGCCTGCGCTTTTTTATCCGCTTCTTCCAGACGTTCAGCGTTACGCTCTTCGGCTTCTTCCAGTCCGCTAATGACCAGATTGTCGAGATCAATTTCCATAAGTCACCTGTCTTTAGTTCAGTTTCACTTCGGGTCGATTATAGGGGAAAACAGCGGTTACGCCAGCGGTGGCTGAATCGATTGTCGGGAAAACAGGCGATAAGGCAAAAAGAGAAAAGCGAGAGAGTCGCACCAGAAATGGTGCGTCCGAGTGGACTCGAACCACCGACCCCCACCATGTCAAGGTGGTGCTCTAACCAACTGAGCTACGGACGCAAATGGTGCGTTCAATTGGACTCGAACCAACGACCCCCACCATGTCAAGGTGGTGCTCTAACCAACTGAGCTATGAACGCAACGCTGTAGGTGACAGTGGGGACGAATATTAACGACAGCGATGGGGCCTGGCAAGGGGAAAATGATAAATTTACCGGGAAATTAACGCGATTGCTGACCAACTGCGCAATGCGTTGAAAAAACAGCCGCCCGTAGGCGGCCGTTGCAGGATTAACGTGCGGCGCGCTGCAAAATCAGCACCGAAGGTTGACGCTGGAACCAGCGGATCCGTAGCACCATCATAATCGCGGCAGCGGTCAGGCCGATAATAAAGCCTATCCAGAACCCCGCCGGGCCCATGGCTGGAACGATAAGATCCGTCAGAGCCAGCAGATAGCCGCTGGGCAGCCCCAGAATCCAGTAGGCGGTCAGCGTGATAAAGAAAATGGAACGGGTATCTTTATAACCGCGCAGTACGCCGCTGCCGATGACCTGAATAGAGTCGGAGATCTGATAAATCGCCGCCAGCAGCATCAGGTGGGAGGCCAGCGTCACCACAGCCGGGTTGTCGTTATACAGCAGGGCGATGGGTTCGCGCAGCAGTATGGTAAACAGCGCTGTGACGCAGGCCATCATCACGCCAACGGCTATCCCGGTCCACGCCGATGTGCGGGCGTCCAGCGTTGAGCCCTGGCCCAACCGGAAGCCGACGCGAATCGTTACCGCCGCCGATAATGACATCGGCAGTACGAACATCAGGGAACTGAAGTTAAGGGCTATCTGGTGCCCGGCTACGTCGATAATGCCCAGCGGCGATACCAGCAACGCCACCACGGCAAACAGCGTCACTTCAAAGAACAGCGCCAGCGCGATGGGCAGGCCCAGCTGTACCAGGCGCTTCAGAATCTGCCAGTCCGGAGCGCCGAAGCGTTCAGCATTACGGATATCACGCATCGAACGAGCGCGCTTCACCCAGCCCAGCATGCACAGGAACATCACCCAGTAAACCGCCGCGGTGGCCACGCCACAGCCGACGCCACCGAGCTCCGGCATGCCAAAGTGGCCGTAAATAAAGATGTAGTTGACCGGAATATTGACCAGCAAACCGATAAAGCCCATCACCATCCCAGGCTTGGTCTTCGCCAGCCCTTCGCACTGGTTACGAGCCACCTGGAAGAACAGATAGCCCGGGGCGCCGCACAGCAGGGCGCGCAGGTAGCTTACCGCTTTATCGGCCATCAGCGGGTCGATATTGTGCATGGAATGAATGATGTAGCCCGCGTTCCAGAGCACCGCCATCACCAGTACGGAAACCATGCCTGCCAGCCAGAACCCCTGGCGAACCTGGGCTGCCACGCGCTCACGACGGCCGGAACCGTTCAACTGGGCGACCACCGGGGTGAGCGCCAGCAGCAGGCCGTGTCCAAAGAGAATCGCCGGCAGCCAGATAGAGGTACCGATGGCGACCGCTGCCATATCGGTGGCGCTGTAGCCGCCCGCCATCACGGTATCGACAAAACCCATCGCAGTCTGGGCGATCTGCGCGAAGATCACAGGGATAGCCAGAGCTAATAACTGACGCGCTTCGTTTAAGTACTTTTGCACGGAAACACCTGTATTATTGTTGTGTATACCCGTCATTCTTCGAGCCGCCGGCGCGTTGGCTGCGTTCACTTGCCCTGGTCGCATAGTCTCTATGCTCCCGGAGATTCGCTCTCTTGCCACCTTCCTGCAACTCGAATTATTGAGGGGATAGAGAGACAAAAAGGCCGCCTGTGATAGGCAGCCAGAAAAAATGCGGGAATTTAGCCGGATATTGTAGCTGCTGTTGGCCGTTAAGTCAGCGAAATAGTAGCGGGTTATTGTTGATATCTGGCAACCTTTATTGCCAACTGCTATGGTGATGGTCTTCTGTGCCATAGCGGCCTGCCTGCTCATGTATAATTGCGGGACGCGGCCCGTGTTTGCCGCACGGCGTATCTGGAGTGAAATATGTTTACTGGTATTGTGCAGGGCACCGGTCAGGTGGTGTCCATCGAAGAAAAGGACAATTTTCGCACCCATGTGGTTGAGCTGCCGGAAGCGTTACTGCCGGGGCTTGAAACCGGCGCATCGGTCGCTAATAACGGCTGCTGTCTGACCGTGACCGCGATTGACGGCGCGCGGGTCAGTTTTGACCTGATGAAAGAGACATTGCGTTTGACCAATCTGGGACAGCTACAGGTGGGAGATAAAGTCAATCTGGAGCGGGCCGCGAAATTCGGCGATGAAATCGGCGGCCATCTGATGTCCGGCCATATTATTACCACGGCGGAAATCGTAAAAGTGCTGACTTCGGAAAATAACCGTCAGATATGGTTCAAACCCCTGGATCGCACCCTGATGAAATATATTCTGCATAAGGGGTTCATTGGCATTGATGGTATCAGTCTGACGGTTGGCGAAGTGACCAGCAGCCGTTTTTGCGTGCACCTGATTCCGGAAACCCTGCAGCGCACCACCCTGGGGGAGAAAAAGCTGGGCGACAGCATTAATATTGAAATCGACCCGCAAACCCAGGCCATTATCGATACCGTCGAGCGGGTTATGGCGACCCGCGAAGCAGCCATCGAAAATGCCGCAGAGCCGGCGCAACAGGCCTGATTCTGCCGTAGATAAAAAAGCCCCCGGCTATTGCCGGGGGCTTTTTTTAGCGGGGGACTCGCAGGCCGTTTTCAATGCCTCGGCTGAACATTACCTGCCATAGCTGAATGTCGCGGGCGCGGAAGGCGCCGGCGCAGGCGTTCAGGTAATAGCTGAACATTCTCTTAAAGCGTTCACTGTAGTTGCTGGCGATCTCCGGCCAGGCCGCCTGGAATCGCTCGAACCAGGCCATCAGCGTCTTATCGTAGTCGGCCCCGAAATTGTGCCAGTCTTCCATGACCAGTCGACCTTCGCTCGCTTCGGCGATATGCCGAACCGATGGCAGGCAACCGTTGGGGAAGATGTATTTATTGATCCAGGGATCGACGTTATGGTCGGTTTTGTTGGAGCCGATAGTATGCAGCAGAAACAGACCATCCGGCTTCAGATTGCGATCGACCACTGAAAAGTAAGTATCGTAGTTCTTCGGCCCGACGTGTTCGAACATGCCCACTGAGACAATGCGGTCGAAACCCTGGTCGAGATCGCGATAATCCTGGAGCAGAATGGTGACATCCAGCCCTTCACAGCGGGCCTGAGCCATCTTTTGCTGTTCGGCGGAGATCGTTACCCCGGTCACAGAGACGCCGTAATGACGGGCGGCGAATTCAGACAGGCCACCCCAGCCGCAGCCGATATCCAGCAGTTTCATGCCGGGAGCGAGCTGTAGCTTTTCGCAGATCATCTTCAGCTTGGCCTGTTGGGCATCCACCAGGTTGTCAGCCTCTTTCCAGTAGCCGCAGGAGTACTGCATCCAGGGATCCAGCATTCGGCTAAACAGGTCGTTACCGAGGTCGTAATGCTCTTTGCCGACGATCCACGCCCGCTTCTTGCTTTGCAGGTTGACCAGACGGGCGGCGGCGATGCGCAACGTATCCTTAAGGTGGTGCGGCAGTTGATTTTCCAGGCCAGCGCGCAGAACTTTGGTAAAAAAGATATCGAGCCTGTCGCATTCCCACCAGCCGTCCATGTAACTTTCGCCCAGCCCCAGCGAACCTTCCTGTAATACACGCTTGAAGAAGTTGGGATTCTTAACCTGAATATCGCCCGGTGCGGTGCCATTTATATTGATGCTGGCCCGTCCGAGCATCTCACTGGCGATGCGATACCACTCGCTGTCAGTGACGCTGGTTTCTTCTATACACGATGAACTCATAGTTTCTCCATCACCTGATTGCGATCGGGTCCATTACAGCTTTTACGCTATCAGAAAAAGCGTAGTCGCTATTTTGGCCTTGTGAGAATTCTCACGGAAAATCCGAGCGTCCGATTACCGACGTGAATAAAGAAGGAGAAGTCTTCCTTGTAAGACCCTCAAATAACAGAAAACGGGAGCAGGGCGCTCCCGTTACTACCTAATATTTATGATATATATCCAGAGCTGTTTTCAGTATATGCCTCTGATAAAAGTGATTCAATAAAAATTGTTAGTGCCCTAATTAGATGGGAATAGCATTATTTATCCCGTTATTTTCCCTGGCGTGATGGGCGCCACTGTTGCTGCGGTGCGCGCTGCATCAGGTAGCCCAGTAGCGCCAGTACTACGGTAGCAACCATTACGCCGGTGGTGGTAATCAGCGGCTGTTCCACTCCCCATGAAACCAGCAAACTGGCCAGAAAACAAAGCCCGAGCTGCAGCGTATTCTGCAACGCGGCGGCACGTCCGGCATCGCCCGGAAATGGCAGCAGGGCCGCGGAAACGACGATGGGGTAGATTGCGCCGTTAGCCAGCGCCATTATGCAGAAGGGGATTAGCAGCAGCGTCAGGGTCGCATGGCCGGAAAGCGCTACGCCCCAGGTCGCCAGTACGCTCAGCGCAAAGAGACTCAGCAGCCACGGTAACAGTTGCTCGCCGCTCCAGCGGGATAGCGCGCTGCGACAGCCGTAGCCGCCTGCCAGAAAAGCGATAGTCTGGGGCACGTAGCTCAGCCCGGTGGCGCCGGGGCCGTAGCCCAGATCGCGCAGCAGAAACGGCGAGCCGGTAAGCCAGGCGAAGAAACTGGCGGAACAGGCCGCGTAAATCAGCACGTTGCCGCGGTAGCCGCGACTGCGCAGCAGCGTCACAAACCCGGTTTTCGGTGCCTGTGTGCCCTCAGATGGCGCAGGAAAATGCGGAGGCAGACGCAGGGCGGGAGCCATCAGCAGCAGAGTGATGATAAACAGCGCAAGGAAGATAGCCTGCCATTCGAAGTGCACCAGCAGCCAGCTGCCCAGTAGCGGCGCCAGAGCCGGGGAAAGCGCCACCAGCGGCATAATAGTGGCGAAAACCCGTTTTGCCTGGGGCCCCGGATAGCGGTCGGCCACCAGCGCCTGCCAGCTGACGGTGGCGGCACAGACGCCAACCGCCTGAATAAAGCGCAGCGTCAGCATCAGCGCCGCGCTCTTCACCCACAGCATTCCCAGACAGCCGAGAGCGAACAGCGTCAGCCCTGCCAGCAGTATCGGGCGGCGGCCGAAGCGATCCGACAGCGGCCCCCAGACCAACTGGGCCAGGGCGAAACCGGCCAGAAACAGGCTCAGGCTGGCGCTTATCGCGCCAGGCGCGGCGTTCAGACTGTGCTGCATGGCGGAAAATGCCGGCAGGTACATATCGGTGGCCAGAAAGCCGATAACGCTCAGCCCGGCCAGCCAGGCCATAAATCCTTTTCCAGATCGCATGATTTTTCTCTAACGCTTTTTCTGGTGATACACAAACAATGGGTGCAGTGTAAGGAGTGCGCTATCGCTTGTGAAACGCTAATATTTGCCTGTTGCATTCAAATTTTTTGCAGGCAGATATGTGGTCAGAATACTCACTGGAAGTGGTAGATGCCGTTGCTCGTAACGGCAGCTTTAGTTCGGCGGCTCAGGAGCTGCATCGGGTGCCTTCGGCGGTCAGCTATACCGTGCGTCAGTTAGAGACATGGCTGGCGGTACCGCTGTTCGTGCGCCGCCACCGCGATGTTGAACTGACGGAGGCCGGGGCCTTTTTTCTGCGCGAGGGGCGAGAAGTTATCAAAAAAATGCTCGCCACTCGCCAGCGCTGTCAGCAGATAGCCAACGGCTGGCGCGGTCAGTTTTCCATCGCCGTGGATAACATCGTCAAACCGGCGCGTATCCGCCAGCTGGTGCTGGATTTCTATCGCCATTTTCCCGATGTGGAGCTGCTGGTTTCCCGTGAAGTGTTTAACGGCGTGTGGGATGCGCTGGAAGACGGGCGCGTGGAGCTGGCGATCGGCGCTACCCGGGCGGTGCCTGTTGGGGGGCGTTACGCGTTTCGGGATATGGGGATGCTGCGCTGGCATTGCGTGGTGGCGGCCAGTCATCCGCTGGCAGAAGAGAGGGGACCGCTGGATGACGAACGGCTGCGGCGCTGGCCTTCGCTGGTGCTGGAGGATACTTCGCGTTCGCTGCCTAAGCGTACCACCTGGCTACTGGATAACCAGCGCCGCATGGTGGTACCGGACTGGGAGAGTGCAAAAGAGTGTCTGGATGCCGGGTTGTGTGTCGGTATGGTGCCGGCCCATATTGCGCAACCTCGGATAAAAAGTGGTCGCTGGACGGCGCTGACCCTGGAAAACCGTTTTCCGGATGCCGCCTGCTGTCTGAGCTGGCGTCAGAATGAAGCGTCGCCGGTGCTGGTCTGGCTGCTGGATTATCTGGGGGATAGCGAAACGCTGAATGCGGAATGGCTGAAGGAGCCCGACTGAGCGGGCTCCCTGGCGTTAGCGCCGATAGTCGCGGAACGGGCCATCGGCCACCGAGCGGCGTTCAATCAGGCGTGGGTGAACTTCCAGAGTGCGGGACTGCTCGCGCTTATTGACGATACGGTCGATAAGCATATTAAAAGCCGTTTCTCCCAGAGAATCCTTGGGCTGGTGGATGGTGGTCAGCGCTGGTGTGAAGTAACGGGAGTTGCGCACATTGTCATAACCGATAATCGAAATATCCTGAGGAACCCGCAGGCCCATTTCGTCGGCGGCGCACAGGGCGCCCATCGCCATTACATCGCCGCCGCAGAATACCGCCGTGGGGCGCTGCGGCGCGGACAGAATCTGCTGCATGGCGCGGTAGCCGGATTCCGGCTCGAAGTCGCCCTGAACCACCCATTTTTCGTTCAGTCTGATGCGCGCTTCTTCCAGCGCCTTTTTAAAGCCTGCCAGACGGCCAGCGCCAGTATTGCGGTGCGGCGAGCCGGGGATCGCGCCGATATCGCGATGGCCGCGTTCAATCAGATAGCGTCCCGCCATGTAACCCCCTTCGAAGGCATTGTCGATCACCGAGTCGGTGAAATCGGCTTTCGCTTCGCCCCAGTCCATCACCACCATCGGAATGTGGCGGTACTCTTCGAGCATCTCCAGCAGCGGCTCCGGATATTCCGAACACATCACCAGCAGGCCGTCAACGCGCTTCTGGGCCATCATCGACAGGTAGGCGCGTTGCTTTTCCTGGTTGTTCCAGGCGTTGCCCAGTACCAGGGTGTAGCCCGTATCAAAACAGTTTTTCTCTATGGCCTCGATAATTTCCGCAAAGTAGGGGGCTTCACTGCTGGTGGCCAACAGCCCGATGGTCCTGGTGTTATTCACTTTCAGGCTGCGGGCTACGGCGCTGGGTGAGTAATGTAGCTCTTTGATGGCGGCCCATACCGCATTACGGGTCTCTTCCGCGACAAAGCGGGTTTTATTAATGACATGTGACACCGTCGTGGTGGAGACGTTTGCCCGCTTTGCCACATCTTTAATTGTTGCCATCAGTCGTCACTCCCGGCCATTTCCTGGGTTCCTGAATACCGGCCGGTTAATCGTTTGCCTGGACTTATCCCGGGGCGCAACTTTTCGGGCTGCGGGTATGTCGGGGAGGCGACATTAAACGGGAGGAGGGCATAACCGGACGGCGCATAAACAAGTTAGCCGGGGATTTTGTCCTATCTTCGCCAAAAGTGGAAGAGGAAATCTGCATATAAAGCCACTTGATGCAGGATTTTCAGAGCCGTTTGTGGGAAAATGAATCAGTCCTTACACTAAATATGGAAAAGGAGCAGGAGAAACGCATGAGTACCGATCTGAAATACTCGCTGATCACCACCATTATCGCCCTTGGCGTGATTGTTGGCGGCGCCCTGACCGCCGTACTGCATTAATCTCCGGCCCGGATGCGCCCTGTTGCGTATCCGGGCCTTTCTATTATTGCCATTTGCGCAACAGCCTTTTGCTTTTAACACGACTTTAACTTTTCCCTTCAGACTGTCATTATTCTCCGCCTGACGATATCCGGAAGCAGTGAGTTCCGCCCTTGCGGAAGCTGTCTCCCGAATTTACCGGAGAAATAACAATGAAAGTCAATTTCCCCTTACTGGCGCTGGCCATCGGGGCATTTGGTATAGGAACAACAGAATTTTCCCCTATGGGCTTATTACCGGTGATCGCCGATGGCGTAGGGGTTTCCATTCCCGTGGCCGGTATGCTGATTAGCGCTTACGCAATTGGCGTAATGGTTGGCGCGCCGCTGATGACGCTACTGCTATCGCATCGTGCCAGACGCAGTGCGCTGCTGTTTCTGATGGGAATCTTTATTGTCGGCAACCTGCTGTCAGCGCTGGCGCCGAATTATGGCATGCTTCTGCTTTCCCGCATTATCACCAGCCTTAACCACGGCGCTTTCTTTGGACTGGGATCGGTAGTGGCGGCGAGCCTGGTACCCAAAGAGAAGCAGGCCAGCGCGGTAGCCACTATGTTTATGGGACTGACTATCGCTAACATCGGCGGCGTGCCAGCTGCGACCTGGCTGGGCAGCGCCATCGGCTGGCGTATGTCCTTCCTTGCCACCGCCGGTCTGGGCGCGATCGCGATGCTGAGCCTGTGGCTGTCACTGCCTGCGGGCGGCGCTGGGGCTCGTCCGGACGTGAAGCGCGAGCTGGGAGTACTGATGCGTCCTCAGGTATTAATGGCGCTGCTGACCACGGTTCTGGGCGCAGGGGCGATGTTTACCCTTTATACCTATATCGCACCGGTACTTCAGCGCGTGACTCACGCATCACCGGGTTTCACTACCGGGATGTTGGTGCTGGTGGGGCTGGGATTTTCGCTGGGTAACTATCTGGGCGGCCGCTGCGCTGACCGTTCGGTTAACGGTACTCTGAAAGGTTTTCTGCTGCTGTTGACCGTGATTATGGTGGCGATACCCTGGCTTGCGCGCAGCGAGGTCGGCGCCGCTATCGCCATGGTAGTTTGGGGCGCGGCAACCTTTGCCGTGGTTCCGCCGCTGCAGATGCGGGTGATGCGCGTAGCCCATGAAGCGCCGGGGCTCTCTTCGTCGGTCAATATTGGTGCTTTTAACCTCGGTAACGCGCTGGGCGCGGCGGCGGGCGGTGCGGTAATCTCCGGTGGGCTGGGATACGGCTTTGTTCCGGTGATGGGCGGCATTATCGCCGCACTGGGACTACTACTGGTGCTGTTTTCGTCGCGTAAGACGTCGGAGCGGACGCTGGCCGTGGATGCCGAGTAATGAAAACGACGCCCCCTTGAACCCAGGGGGCGAATCCACGCGTTAGCGCAGAGTGTTCGGGGTCATAACCCGGCGGGCGCCAATGTAGTGGCGCTGCCAGTAGTCGTCACTCAGAGAGGTTATCTGGATATCGCGCCCGGTGCGCGGCGACTGGATAAACTTGCCATTTCCCACATAGACCCCTACGTGATCGGCGGCGCCGCGGCCGCGAATGCGGAAGAAAACCAGATCGCCGCGCTGTAGCTCGCCGCGATTCACCGGTGCTGCGTCGCGCAGGTGATACATTTCGTTGGCGGTGCGGGGGATGCGGATATTGACCAGATCTTTATAGGCATACCAGACCAGACCGCTGCAATCAAAACCGGTACGCGGCGAACTTCCTCCCCAGTGATAGGGTTTTCCCAACTGATTCATTAATTTACTCATTGCCAGTTTGCGGGCCTTTTCGATTCTGGCTCTGTGAGCGCTGGCTATTGAGGCGTCTGTGGCGTGAGCGCGGTTTTTTCGCTGAGCGGTGTGTTTATTACTGCGGGCGCTGGCGTGGCGTTTGCTGGTGCGCAGCGCCGGCTTATGACGGGTACCTGACTTATGGGGGCGAGCCTTGTGCTGTGTCGTCTGGTGGCTGTGTCCCGCAGCCTGGGCAGGAGCCACCAGGGCGCTGCCCAGGAACAGCGCGCAAACGGTAAGCGCAAATTTTCTTTTTCGGGCCACTCGTTATCTTCCTGAACGATGGTTAGTGCGGCGCCGGGCGGCGTCGTCTCTGAGCGTCAGGGGATTTTAATCTACTGAAACCGCATGCGGGAAGCGGGTTTTTTGTTTCCAGACGTGACGGTGGGGGAGGCTATTCGTTTTTTTCACCATCAACCGAATAAAACCGTGCCGATCCTGGCTGGGGAATGTTCACGCGCCCGCGAGTAAAGTGTTATTCTGTATGCAGCTTTTCCCACGCGTGGCCGTCATGGCGATAACCCTGTGAAAGCGGGTGTTTTACCACTGGCCGTGAGTGGCTACAATGTAAGGCTAACGCCGTAAAAAGCTTGAGGAAGCATGACAATGAGCACCACTATCGAAAAAATTGAGCGCCAGATTAACGAGAACCCCATCCTGCTGTACATGAAGGGGTCGCCGAAGTTGCCCAGCTGTGGCTTCTCTGCTCAGGCTGTTCAGGCGCTGGCCGCCTGCGGCGAGCGCTTCGCCTACGTGGATATTTTGCAGAATCCGGATATTCGCGCCGAGCTGCCGAAATATGCTAACTGGCCGACCTTTCCGCAACTGTGGGTGGAAGGCGAACTGGTTGGCGGTTGCGATATCATCATCCAGATGTATCAGGCCGGCGAGCTGCAAACGCTTATCAAAGAAACCGCCGCAAAGCATAAGTCGGAAGAGTCCGACGCGGAATAAGTCGCTCTTTGACTGATAAAAAGGCGGTTCATGATGAACCGCCTTTTTTGTGGCTGTGACTTATACCTCGTCGCTTTCGACCTGAGGCAGCGGCCAGCCGCCCAGCCGCTTCCAGCGGTTGACGATTTCACAGAACAGTTGCGCCGTGCGTTCGGTGTCGTAGAGCGCAGAGTGCGCCTGTTCGCCGTCGAAGTCGATCCCGGCGGCGATGCAGGCTTTTGCCAGCACGGTCTGGCCCAGCGCCAGTCCGCTCATGGCGGCGGTATCGAAGGTGACAAACGGATGAAACGGATTGCGTTTCAGACCGGCGCGCTCCGCCGCTGCCATCATAAAACCGTGGTCGAAAGTGGCATTGTGCGCCACCATAATCGCCCGGTTGCAGTTGCTTGCTTTCACCCCTTTGCGCACCATTTTGAAAATGGCGTGCAGGGCGTCGTATTCGCTGACCGCGCCGCGCAGCGGGTTATGGGGATCGATACCGGTAAACGCCAGCGCTTCCGGCTCCAGAACCGCTCCCTCAAAAGGCTCAACGTGGAAGTGCAGGGTTTCGTCGGTCGTCAGCCAGCCGTCTTCGTCCATCTTGAGCGTGATAGCGGCTATTTCCAGAAGGGCGTTGGTCTTTGCGTTAAAACCGGCAGTTTCCACGTCGATTACAACGGGATAAAAGCCGCGAAAGCGGTCGCACAGACCGTTCAGTTGAGCGTTGTCGGACATCCGGGGTCTCTTGTTACGGGGGAAACGAGCAAGCGGGTATTATGGCAAATTTTAGGGCTTAATGCAGTAAGTGGGGCGCCATAGCGCCCCGGAGGGATTAGTTGCCCAGACCTTTTCCGGCGTCTTTGGCTTCAATAAGCTCGATTTTGTAGCCGTCCGGATCTTCCACGAAGGCGATTACGGTGGTGCCGCCTTTAACCGGGCCGGCTTCACGGGTAACATTTCCCCCGTTGCTGCGGATACGGTCACAGGCTTCAGCGGCATTATCCACGCTCAGGGCAATATGGCCATAGGCGTTGCCCAGGTCGTAGCTGTCCACCCCCCAGTTATAAGTCAGCTCAATCACTGCCTCTTCGCTTTCCGGGCCGTAGCCTACGAAAGCCAGGGAGTATTTGTATTCCGGGTTTTCGCTGGTGCGCAGTAGCTTCATGCCCAGCACGTTAGTGTAGAAATCAATGGAGCGTTGCAGGTCGCCAACGCGCAGCATGGTATGGAGTAAGCGCATAAAGTCCTCGTAATTTAACGGTTTTTTATTATCCGTCGATAATAGAACGTGCTAAAGAGTATAGCGGCGAACGGGCGCCGCTATCAATGACAGTGGCTCAGAGCGTGGGGTAATCGGTGTAACCTTCAGCGCCGCCGCCGTAGAAGCTTTCCGTGCGCTGCGGGTTAAGCGGGGCGTTTTTACGCAGGCGCGCCACCAGATCCGGATTGGCTATCCAGTCGCGACCGAAAGCGGCGGCATCAATATAGCCAGCCTCAATCATCTGCTCGGCCTTTTCGCGGGTGTAGGCGCCGGCGCCGATAATCACGCCGCTGAAGCGTTCGCGAACCTGGCGGCGGAATGCGTCGCTGTAGGGTTCGCCGCCCGCCCAGTCCGGCTCGGAAACGTGCAGATAGGCCAGTTTGCGCTTATTCAGTTCATCAATCAGATACAGCGCGGCTTCTTCCTGATCCGGGCCGTTGTCCAGCCCATTGAACGGCCCCAGGGGGGAAATACGAATCCCGATGCGCCCGGCGCTCCAGTCCGCAATGGCGGCATCCACCACTTCCAGCGCAAAACGGGTGCGATTCTCAATGCTGCCGCCGTATTCGTCTTCGCGCTGGTTGGATGCCGGAGAGAGGAACTGGTGAATCAGGTAGCCGTGGGCACCGTGCAGCTCCACCATGTCGAAACCGGCTTCCCGGGCGTTTTCTACCGCTTTGCGGAAGTCGGCGATGATACCGGGGATTTCGTCACGTTCGAGGGCGCGCGGCATAGAGGTGTCCACGCGAATGGTTTTGCCGTTCTCATCACGCAGGCTGGTACGGCCTTCGGCGCGGATAGCGGAAGGGGCGACCGGCGCCTTGCCTTCGGGCTGCACGCTGTTATGCGAGATACGACCGGTATGCCATAGCTGAACGGCGATATGGCCGCCTTCGGCATGAACGCCGTCGGTAATACGGCGCCAGGCCTCGATTTGCTGCTGGCTGTGCAGCCCGGGAGCGCCGGCATAGCCTTTCGCCTGAGCGGAAATCTGGGTTGCTTCGCTGATGATAAGCCCGGCGCTGGCGCGCTGGCGGTAATATTCACCCATTAGCGGCGTGGGTATATCGCCCGGCTCAATGCTGCGCAGGCGAGTCAGGGGGGCCATAATCACCCGGTTAGGGATGTCAATGGCCCCCATCTTTAAGGGGCTAAACAGTTTCTGGTGTTGGTCTGACATGCTAACTCCTGTGTTGAGTAGACCGGTCGTCTAGTTGCAGGATAAAGAAAAAGCGCCGGTTTGTATACCGCCGCCTGAATTTTTAGCCGCGCAGCAGTCGGCTGACCTGCGCCTGCGCGCTTTCCAGCGGCATGGCGCTGCGCGAAATTTTAGCCTGCAGGCTGGCGCCCAGCCACAGAGCGTAAAGAGCGTTGGCCAGACTCGCGGGGTCGTCGCCTTTCATTAATCCTTCTTCCCGCTGAGCCCGGCTAACTATCTCAGTCAGCATGGCGATTACCTGCGACGATCCCTGCTCCAGCGCTTCGCGCATCTCTTCCGACAGATCGCAGACTTCGGCGGAAAGTTTCACCGTCAGACAGTCGCCGATCATGCCGCTGCGGCAGAAGTGCGCCAGCGCCTGGTGGTACCAGTCAAGCAGCAGCGTGCTGGCGGGTGTTTCGCCCGGGGCAAAGGCATCGCGCATGCGCTGGTTGGCGCAGGCGTAATAACGTTTCAGCATTTCAACGCCGAAAGCCTCTTTCGAACGGAAATAGTGGTAAAACGATCCGCGCGGCACGCCGGCGGTGCGCAACAGCTCGCTCAGTCCCATGCCGGTAAAACCCAGACGCAGGCAGAGCTGCTCGCCAGTGGCGAGCAGGTGTTCGCGGGTATCATATTCAGAATGTTTGCTCATAAGCGCCACTCTACCAGGCTCTTTACCCCCGCGCAAGGCGCTCGGGCGCGCTACGGCAATCGCTCAACAGATCCAGTCCGGGGCGGTAAATCCGGGTACGGACATCCATCATCCCCAGCACGGTATCAAACAGATTATCCTGGGATATCGTTGTGCTACGGGCCTTCTGGCGCAGACAGGCGCTGTCAGTTCCGGTCTGGCGTACATAGTCTTCAGACAGCCAGAACAGAAACGGAATGTCGATCTGTTCATCCGGTGCCAGCATACGCGGCGTACCGTGCAGATACAGCTCCTCTTCGCCCAGCGATTCGCCATGGTCGGAAAGATAGATCAATGCGCCGTTAAGCCTGTCCTGACGGTTACGCAACTTATCAATAACGCGGCTAACCACATCGTCGGTATATAAAATAGTGTTGTCGTAGGTGTTTACCAGCGCCTGGCGACTGCACTCCTGAATCTGGTTACTGTCGCAGGTAGGCGTAAAATGCCGGAACTGCGGCGGGTAGCGGCGGTAATAAGCCGGGCCGTGGCTGCCCATCAGGTGCAGGACGATGGTGGTGTCTTTTTGCACGCCGTCGAGGATATTATCGAGGCGGTAAAGCAGGGCGTCATCCTGACAGCTGCCTTTGCTGCACCATTCCGGCAGGTTCCAGAGCGTCATATTGGTGTGGGGGATTCGGTCGCAGGCGCCTTTACAGCCGCCGTCGTTATCGCGCCACAGCACGTTGATACCCGCGTGAGCCAGCACGTCCATCAGTCCTTCCCGGTGGCGGGCAGTACCGGCGTCGTAGCCCGCGCGGGTCATGCCTGAAAACATGCAGGGCACCGATACCGCCGTTTCGGTGCCGCAGGAGGTGGCATTATCAAACCAAATGACGTTTTGTTTTTTAAGTTCCGGATTGGTTTCACGGTTATAACCGCCCAGCGAGTAATTCTGCGCCCGGGAAGCCTCGCCAACCAACACAATCAGCACCGTTTTCTTACTGGCCTTCGCAAGCGTGCCGCCGCGTCCGGCATCTTCACCGATATGAATCAGGTTCTGATCGCCAGCGAACCAGCGCTCCTTACTGTAATTTATCAGGCCGCTGATGTAATTTGGGGGGGTAACCAGTTTGGCAATGCCTTTGGTATTGCGAAACAGTGAGGCATAGTCTTTATAAAACAGCGCGGCTACCAGCAGAATCACCAGCAGGCTGAGCAGCAGGGTCAGCAGCCGGGTGCATAGCGGATACCACCAGTTGGTAGCGCGGCGGATACGCAGGGCGCAGATGAGTGCCGCCGGGAGCAGCCCGACCAGCCCCAGCCATAGAATTAACTGCGGCGTAATGAGCGCCATCGCCTCCTGGGTATCGGTTTCGAAAACGTTGCGCATCATATTGGTATCGATGACCGCACTGTAGCTATACATAAAATAGTTGGCGACGGCACAGCCGACGATCAGCACAGCCAGCAGGGGTTTACGCAGCAGCGGCAGGGCGAGCAGGCTGAAGATCGCAAGCCAGGCGCAAAACAGCACCATCGGCACAGAAGCGGCAAAGAAAAACGCGTGCGGTGAATGGGGGGAAATGGCCTGCCAGCTACGATGGATAAATAGCATATTCATTAAGGTAAAGAGGGCAGCGCACAACAAATTAAATAATAAATCGTTACACTGTAACTTATTTTTCAGCAGCATCGGGATCTCTTCCTGTACGGTGGCTGCGCACAGTTTGCTGAGAAAAGATTAATCAGACCTTAACATCCTGGTGAATGAAATTTGTACCGTCACGCTTGCATCACAGCGCCTGAGGGGCTTCAATTGTAGCAATGTCGTTAAAGAGGCGTATCGTGGCTGAGCAACTTGAATTTTTCCCCGTCCAGAGTCCCTGCCGCGGCATTTGTCAGTCGGACGAGCGCGGTTACTGCCGCGGCTGTATGCGCAGTCGCGATGAACGCTTTAGCTGGCAAACAATGAGCGATGCCCAAAAGCGTGAGGTGCTGCGCCTGTGTCGCCAGCGCTGGCTGCGTAAGCTGCGTGCCGCGAAAGGGCCGGAACAGGATCCGCCTGAGCAACCCACCTTGTTTTAATTTTCTGACGGTCAAAAAGATGATTCGCCTGGCAGCATGTTGTGGTCAGGCTGGCTATGCTTAGCCAGACATTCTGTAAAACTTAAGGAGAAGAGAAAACGATGAAGCGATTAACTCTGGGCCTGGCTCTGCTGGTGGCCTGTGGTGCGGCACTGGCGGCAAGCGAGAAAGTAGAGATGAAACTGGCGACCGGGCAGGGAGCGGGCGACGCCATCGGTACGGTAACCATTAGCGAAAGTGCTAATGGGCTCACCTTTACGCCGGATCTGAAAGGGCTGCCGGGCGGTGAGCACGGCTTCCATATTCACGCTAATGGCAGTTGCGATCCCAAAACTATCGACGGTAAGCTGACGCCCGCCGGCGCTGCAGGCGGTCACTTCGATCCCCACAATACCGGCAAGCACCTGGGGCCCCAGGGCGATGGCCACCTGGGCGATCTGCCGGTACTGACGGTGAGCCAGGACGGCAGCGCGACGATGCCGGTAACCGCGCCGCGCCTGAAGTCGCTGGATGAGATCAAAGGCAGGGCGCTGATGATTCACGTGGGCGGCGATAATATGTCCGACTCGCCGAAACCGCTGGGCGGCGGCGGCGCACGCTTCGCCTGTGGCGTTATCGGTTAAGACGTTGCCTTCGGCGGTGCCTCATCGGCAGGTACCGCCTGTTCCAGCTGCTGAAGCGAACCGTGCAGGCGCCAGATAATCCCCGCCAGATCCCGGGCTACCGGATTATGATGCCGGGACAGTGCGTCGCACATTCTCTGTAGTTCTGCCAGCGCCCCGGCCAGCGGTCGCTGGCGAACGCCCCGTTCGCTCATCACGTCGCGCAGGGTGGTGATGCAAACATCCCTTACTCGTGAGAGCGGATCGGAACGCGATTCCCATTCGCGCAATTGCCACACCACGTGAGAACAGTTCAGCAGCACCACTCCCCAGCGTAGCAGCCAGCGTCGCGATTGTTCGTCTTTACTGTTACTGAGCTGACTGACGTGATGGTAAACCAGCGACTCAAAAGCGCCTTCGCTACGCTGCGGGTGGCGGCTGAGCTGGTCGATAAAGCCACGGCGCAGGGCGCGAATATGACGCCGTCCTTTGCGTTTATCGGAGCTTGGGCGCAGCAGAGAAAACGCCACCCAGCACAGTGCCACGCCGATCACCTTGGCCAGATTGGTATTCAGGAAGTCGGCAAAATCATATTCGGGGGGATTGGTCACCGAGATAAACGAGCCCATAAAGACGATCAGTTGCCCCCACAGCCCGGCGTATTTTTTGTGCTGCAGTTTAAAAAACTGCATGGTGACCAGCAGCGGCAGCAGAAAGATCAGGAACTGCCACAGCTCGGTAATCTGAATCATCAGACCGAATTTGACCATAAAGCTGAACAGCGATAGCAGCCCCAGGGTACGCAACAGCATAGTGACCGAGCCGACCGGAGAAGGTGAGGCGGAGTAGAGCACGCAGCAGATGGCGGCCAGAGTCATGGCCGCGCTGCCGGCCTCCCACTGGGTGGCGATGCACCAGGCGCCGGTCAGGGTGATAACGCAGAAGGTTCGAAATGCGCTCCAGCTGTTTTCCGCATTATCGGTATGGCGGGCAAGAGAAGGGGCGCCAGGCGGGTTGAGTGATTCCACCGGGGTGGCGGTCTCCAGCCGCCATAGCCAGCGACGGCCGTTCAGCCACAGCCAGCAGAAATAACGCAGCCTGAGCCAGAACGCCCGGTGGCGGTAATCGTCGGGGCTCGCCGGCATCATTTGCTGAAGCAGCCGGGCTATCTCATATTTGCTGACTTCCGGGCGCGCCAGTTCGCGCAGCAGGTTTTCCAGCTGCGGCCACAGATGGGCAGGCGCCTCCGGCCAGTTAACGAGCATCCGTCGCACGCTGGAAATAATGCTGGTCAGCCGCAGTTGCTGATGCAGCAGGTAATTGAGCAACTGGTTCTGTTGGCGGAAACGGTAATGGCTCCAGAAGGCCTGAATGCGCAGCAGATTCATGGTCAGGATCTGGCTGATAATACTTTCGTGGGCGGTACGAATGGCGTCGCTGGTTTCCGGTTTCCACAGCATGCTGGCATGCTCCAGCAGCCGGTCATGCATACTCTTTAGTGCTTTAAGCAGCGCTTCGCCGTCCGAGGTGCTCGGCAGCACCATCATCATGAAGGCGCCGCACAGAATCCCGACGATCACTTCGCATACCCTGGCCTGGGCGATATCCCACAGTTCGGTGGTTTCCAGGGTGTTGACCATCGGGAAGGCGATAATGGCCGCGGTATAGCCCGCCAGTGCGAAGGCATAGGCGACGTTGTTCTGGTACTGACAGGAAACCCAGGTGCAGGTGGCCAGCCAGGCGGCCATTGCGAAGGTGAACAGCCAGGGATCGTTCAGGGTGTGCCCGGCAATGATCAGCGATGCGGTGGCGCCGATAATACTGCCGGCGATACGGCCGAGGCTTTTACTGATAACGCCGCCGACGGTCGGGAAACTTACTACCGCGGCGGAAGTCATCGCCCAGTAGGGCTGATCCAGTGAGAGAGCGTAGGCGATACTTAGCGCCAGACACATAGCGATACTGTTACGTAGCGCATAGCGCCACTGGCCCGTCGTCGCCTTGCCCCATGGCGTGTTGCGCCACTCAAGCCAGCTCAGGTTCATGATATTCAGCGCAGAATAGAGACGGTACAGGTAGTACCGGACACCAGCGTGATGTTTTGTGGCACGCTGGCAAGTTCAATGCGAACCGGTACGCGCTGGGCCAGACGCACCCATGGCACGTTGGGTTTGATGTCCGCCACCAGCTGGCTGTCGGTTTCTACGCTCTGGTCATAGATGGCGCGCCCGATGCTGGCGACCCTGCCTTCCAGCTTCTGGTGGCCGCTATAGAGCGTGATATCGGCGTGAGCGCCGGGGCGGATATTGCGCAGTTTGGTCTCTTCAAAGTAGCCCACAACGTAAAACGAGTGACTGTCCACCAGCGCGAAAATCGGCGAGCCGCTGGCGGCGTAGTTGCCCACCCGGGTAGACAGATTGGTTATCCAGCCGTCTACCGGAGCGGTCACGGTGGTCTGGGAAAGGCGCCAGCGCGCCTGTTTCAGGGTGGCTTCGGCGACATTTACCGACGCTTTCGCCGCCTTCACGTTAATATCGGCGGTATCCATATCTTCGGCGGAAATATAGTTTTTTGGCAGGTGATGACGACGGTTCGCCTCATTGGTGGCCTTTGCCAGATCGGATTGCGCTTTTGCCAGTTGGGCTTCGGCATTCAGCACATCAATATGAAATGGTGTGTCATCTATCCGAAACAGCACATCGCCGGCATGAACGAACTGATTATCCCTGACCCGTAACTCCGTGATGGTGCCGGAAACCTGAGGGGCAATACCTACCTGTTCGGCCCGAACTTTGCCGTCCCGGGTCCAGGGGGACTGCATGTAGTAGTTCCACAACAGCCAGCCCGCCACCAGCGCCACTGCTACGACCAGCAGCGTAGAAAAATATTTTAATGTTTTCAGATTCATAGAAATGTGACCAGCAATACCATACCCAGACAGACGGAGATAACGAACAGGGAGAGATCCATCAGCGTGGGGTGCCAGATCTCCCCGGAGTAGATCCATCCACGCAATAGCCGATGAGCCACCAGCCAGATAAAGAAACCGACCAGCACGGCCCGAAATACCGGAGGAAAATAGACAGAAGCACCGAAAACCAGATCCTGGAGGGGCATGCCGGAAGGGGATAACAGGGCGTTCATGATTAATAATCCTTTAGAATGAACATAATGGCTGCCTTTCCTGTCTCATAACCCATAGAATAGCCAAAGTGTGAGATGACTGGCATTTGCATCTATCCGTTAATCATAGGGTAAAAAAGCGCTATGCAGACAGTCTAATATGGCTATAATAACTTAGCAAACTAATTATTTTAAATTGAAAGGAGATGAAATTGGAATCGCCACTGGGATCCGATCTGGCACGTCTGGTGCGCATCTGGCGTGCCCTGATTGACCATCGCCTGAAGCCTCTGGAATTAACGCAGACTCACTGGGTCACACTGCATAACATTCATCAGCTGCCGCCGGAACAGTCTCAGATCCAGTTGGCTAAAGCGATAGGTATTGAGCAGCCGTCGCTGGTGCGCACGCTCGATCAGCTGGAAGAGAAGGGGCTGATTTCTCGCCATACCTGCGCCAACGATCGCCGGGCCAAACGTATTAAGCTGACCGAAAAGGCCGAGCCGCTGATTAGTGAAATGGAAGATGTTATCGCTAAAACCCGGCGTGAGATTTTGTCGGGAATTAGCTCAGAGGAAGAGGCATTGCTGATTAGCCTGATTGCGCGGCTGGAGCAAAATATTATTGCGCTACAGGTTCGGGACTAGTCTTCGCCTGGTTTTCAGGCGCGCCAACGGTCGTGGGGCGTCGCTGATTTCCCCATACCCTCTTGCTGCAAAGCGAAGCGGCGTCTTAACCGACGCCGCCTGAGCGATTAACGCGGAGAAACGGTAACCTGGCGACCGTTGCTGGCGATAGCAACGCGCTGTCCGGCAGAGAAACGGGTGTTGCCCTGCTTCTGAACCACCATAATGGTATTACCGTCGTCCTTGCGGATTTCCAGTTCCACGCCCTGCGTTTTATTCACAGAACTCTGAATCTGATCCCCCGCTACGCCACCGGCTACCGCACCTGCGGCAGTCGCCAGGGAGCGACCTGTACCGCCGCCTATGGTGTTACCCAGGAAGCCGCCCAGTACGGCACCGCCGATGGTACCGATAATGTTAGCGTCGTTGCCTGCCTGAATCTGCACCGGGCGCGTACTAACGATGGTGCCGTAGGTAACATTCTGCACCTGCTTGGCTTCAGACGCGCTATAGACGTCGCCAGAAAGGGTACTTGTGTTAGCACAACCCACCAGCGTCAAACCAACCAGTGAAACTACCAGCACACGTGAAATCATCTTATGAATCTCCTGTTCACAATAAAATGCTCTGATGGGCCTCCATCATCCTTTAATTATACGGCATTTGAGCATTCTGTTTCATATGGTTCTTTTACCCACGGGTAAAAATAGTAAAAAATCGCGTCTGAACCAGATGTAAACGGAATGAATAAAGTATTACGACGGTTAATTCAGGCTTTCGTGGCGAATTAATTAACCGCTTTTTTAAAAAATATTAATAATTCATGGTATTAACCTGTGCTTTATGGTGGAGTAATTCATTCAACACAGGGCGTTATCAAGGAATTGCTGATGAGATCGGGTCGCTATATTGGCGTTATGTCCGGCACCAGTCTGGACGGAGTGGATGTGGTACTGGCTGTGATTGATGAAAACATGGTGGCGCAGCAGGCCAGCTACTGCCATCCCATTCCCGGGCCGTTAAAACAGGATATTCTGGCAATATGCCAGGGGCAGTCGGTGACGCTTTCGACGCTGGGTCGTCTGGATCACCGTCTGGGATTGCTGTTTGCGCAAGCGGTACAGGCTCTGATGCAGCGTGAAGGGCTACGGCCCGTCGACGTAGTGGCGATTGGCTGTCACGGACAAACCGTATGGCACGAGCCTGCGGGCGATGCCCCGCACACCATGCAGATAGGCGACAACAATTTGATTGTCGCCCGTACCGGCGTCACCGTCGTCGGAGACTTCCGGCGCCGTGATATGGCGCTGGGGGGCCAGGGGGCACCGCTGGTACCGGCTTTTCATCAGGCGCTGTTGGCGCATCCCGTAGAGCGGCGCATGGTGCTGAATATTGGCGGCATCGCTAACCTGTCTCTGTTGTTTCCCGGGCGTCCGGTACGCGGCTTTGACACCGGCCCCGGCAATATGCTGCTGGACGCCTGGATCTGGCGCCGCTGCGGCCTGCCGTTCGACCGTGATGCCGAATGGGCCAGCCAGGGGCGGGTTATCCTGCCGCTACTGCAACAGATGCTTAACGATCCGTATTTCGCACAGACGCCGCCCAAGAGCACCGGGCGCGAATACTTTAATTACGGCTGGCTGGAACGCCAGCTTGTCGCTTTTCCGGGACTGGCCCCGGAAGACGTGCAGGCAACCCTGGTCGAACTTAGCGCAGTGACCATCTCCGAACAGGTGTTGCTGGGGGGAGGCTGTGAACGCTTGCTGGTGTGCGGCGGCGGCAGCCGTAATCCGCTGCTGATGAACCGCCTGGCGGGGCTGCTGCCGGGAATAGAAGTATCGACCACCGACGAGGCAGGCATTAGCGGCGATGATATGGAAGCGCTGGCTTTCGCCTGGCTGGCGGCCCGTACGATGTCTGGCCTGCCGGGGAATCTGCCGTCTGTGACTGGCGCTTCGCGCCCCACGCTGCTGGGCGCTATTTATCCTGCCGATCGGGAAAAGGCGGCTGTAATTCCGGGGGAAATTTCAGAATGGGACTAAATCACCCGCCGACGGAACGTTCCAGACTTATTGATTAACCCGGTGTGGGGGTTGTCCGCGCCACCATGAAACTTTCAAGGACTTTCCAATGAAAAAACTGTTTATTCTTCTGCTTCCAGCCATGCTGGGGGGCTGTAGCTATTACCATTCAGTCTATAACGCGGTGATGGATAAGATGAACACGGACACCCTTGAGTACCAGTGCGACGAACAGCCGCTATCGGTCACCCATAACAGCAATCGCGACGAGGTTAGCTTTGTCTATAACGATCAAACGCTGAGCCTGAAGCAAGGGATCTCCGCCTCTGGCGCGCGTTACAGCGACGGTATCTACGTCTTCTGGTCGAAGGGCGATACCGCCACGGTGTGGCACCAGGACAGCATCGTGTTGCATAACTGCCGGCTGCAAAACAGCGAAAGTTGAGATTTGCGGGAGGCGGGCGCACAATAGCGCGACCCGCTGATTTCCTGAAGAATCAACATGTCTGACCAGCAAGATTTACAGAAAATTGCCCATCTGCGCCGTGAATATACCCACGGTGGCCTGCGTCGTCGCGATCTGACTGATGCCCCGTTACCGTTGTTTGAACGCTGGCTGAATCAGGCCTGCGAAGCGCGCCTGGCCGACCCCACCGCTATGGTGGTGGCCACTGTCGACGCCAGCGGCCAGCCGTTCCAGCGCATCGTTTTGCTCAAACACTTTGATGAGCGCGGCATGGTGTTTTATACCAATCTTGGCAGCCGCAAGGCGCAGCAAATTGAACAGAACCCCCGGGTGTGCCTGCTGTTTCCCTGGCATGTTCTGGACCGGCAGGTGATCGTTCAGGGGCATGCCGAGCGCCTGTCTACCCTGGACGTCATGAAGTACTTCCACAGTCGCCCGCGTGACAGTCAAATCGGCGCCTGGGTGTCGAAACAGTCCAGCCGTATTTCCGCGCGCGGCGTACTGGAAAGCAAGTTTCTTGAACTGCGCCAGAAGTTTCGGCAAGGCGAAATTCCGCTGCCCAGTTTTTGGGGGGGCTTCCGGGTGAGTCTGGATCAGGTTGAATTCTGGCAGGGAGGAGAACATCGTCTCCATGACCGTTTTTTATACCGTCGCGAAGATGACGCCTGGCAAATTGATCGTTTAGCCCCCTGATACGGTGAAATTGTCACTCATAGCGCTGGCACTGAGAAGGCCGGCGCTTTATTCTATTACCCTTCATTCTTCAAGCTGCAGGTGTGTTGGCTGCACTCGCTCACCCGGTTACATAGTACGGCTATGATTCCGGGGATTCGCTCCCTTGCCGCCCTCCTGCAACTTGAATTATTTTGGGTAATAACACTCTATTTTCGCAACACATGCGAAAAGCCGTGTACCGGCAAAGGTGCAGTCGTTTTTACATGGAGAATTTGATGGCAAGCAATCTGATTGAGCAATTGCAAGAGCGGGGCCTGGTGGCCCAGGTGACGGACGAGGAAGCGTTAGCAGAGCGACTGGCGCAGGGGCCAATCGCACTCTATTGTGGCTTCGACCCCACCGCCGACAGCTTGCATTTGGGCCATCTGGTTCCGTTACTCTGCCTCAAGCGCTTCCAGCAGGCTGGTCATAAGCCCGTAGCGCTGGTAGGCGGGGCCACCGGGCTTATCGGCGACCCCAGCTTTAAGGCGGTCGAACGTAAATTAAATACCGAAGAGACGGTACAGGAGTGGGTGGAGAAAATCCGCCGCCAGGTCGCGCCTTTCCTGGACTTTGAGAATGGCGACAACGCCGCTATCGCCGCCAACAACTATGACTGGTTCGCCAGCATGAACGTGCTGACGTTCCTGCGCGATATCGGTAAACATTTCTCTGTTAACCAGATGATTAACAAAGAAGCCGTAAAACAGCGGTTGAATCGCGACGATGTGGGCATCTCTTTCACCGAGTTTTCCTATAACCTGCTGCAGGGGTACGATTTCGCCTGTCTGAATGAGCGCCACGATGTGGTGCTGCAGATTGGCGGTTCCGATCAGTGGGGCAATATCGTTTCCGGTATCGATCTGACCCGTCGACTGCATCAGAAACAGGCCTTTGGGTTGACTGTACCGCTGATCACTAAATCCGACGGCACTAAATTCGGTAAGACTGAAGGCGGCGCGGTATGGCTGGATCCGAAAAAGACCAGTCCGTACAAGTTCTATCAGTTCTGGATTAACACGGCGGACGCGGACGTTTACCGCTTCCTGAAGTTCTTCACCTTTATGAGTATTGAAGATATCAATGCCCTGGAAGAAGAAGACAAAAACAGCGGTACGGCGCCGCGTGCCCAGTATGTGCTGGCTGAAGAAGTGACCCGTCTGGTTCATGGTGAGCAGGGGCTGGCCGCTGCTCAGCGTATTACCCGCAGCCTGTTTAACGGCAGCCTGGGCGACCTGACCGAAGAAGATTTCGCTCAGCTGGCGCAGGACGGTGTGCCGATGATCGAACTGGAAAAAAGCGCCGATCTGCAACAGGCGCTGGTGGATTCCGGGCTGCAGCCTTCCCGCGGCCAGGCGCGTAAAACCATCGCCCAGAACGCCATCACCGTTAATGGTGAAAAGCAGAGTAACCCGGAACATGCGTTCAGCGATGCCGATCGTCTGTTCGGACGCTATACGCTGCTGCGCCGCGGTAAGAAAAATTACTGCCTGGTGTGCTGGAAGTAACTGAAAGTATAACGATGAACAATACCGGTGCCGTGAAACCCCGCGTTTGCGGCGCCTGTAGACGACTGAAAGGCGTGGGAGAATACCCACGCCTTTTTTATGGCAAGTGAAGAACTCTTCCCGGATTACACTATGAAAAACATTCTCGCCATCCAGTCCCACGTGGTGTTCGGCCATGCGGGCAACAGCGCCGCGGAGTTTCCCATGCGTCGCCTGGGGGCCAACGTCTGGCCGCTTAATACCGTGCAGTTCTCTAATCATACCCAGTACGGGCAGTGGACCGGCTGCGTGATGCCGCCTGAACATTTGAGCGAAATCGTACAGGGAATCGAGAATATCGGTCAGTTAAAGCGCTGTGACGCCGTACTGAGCGGCTATCTGGGGTCGGCGGAGCAGGGTGAGCATATTTTGCGTATCGTGCGTCAGGTTAAAGCCGCGAATCCTAAGGCGGTCTGGTTTTGCGATCCCGTGATGGGGCACCCGGAAAAGGGCTGTATCGTGGCGCCAGGCGTGGCGGAGTTCCATGTTCGCTATGCGCTGCCCGCCTGCGACATGATAGCTCCCAATTTGCTGGAGCTGGAGATGCTTAGTGGTGACACTGTCACTTCAGTGGAGCAGGCGATCGCGGCGGCCCGTAAGCTGATCGGTCAGGGGCCGAAGATTGTGCTGGTGAAGCATCTGGCCCGCGCCGGGCGCGATCCCCACGGCTTTGAGATGCTGCTGGTCACCGCCGACGAAGCCTGGCATATCAGTCGCCCTCTGGTGGATTTCGGAGAGCGTCAACCGGTGGGCGTGGGCGACGTCACCAGCGGTCTGATGCTGGTGAAGCTGCTGCAGGGCGCTGCGCTGAAAGCGGGTCTGGAGCATGTGACGTCTGCCGTATACGGGCTGATGCAGGTGACGAAACGTATGGCCGAATACGAACTGCAGGTGGTGGCCGCTCAGGAGGAGATTGCGACGCCGTCCGAATGGTTTAACGCCGTCGCGCTGTAAATCCTGCGGCGCTCCGCAAGCCAGGAGCGCCGTCTTCTATCAGGTGCTGGCTTTTTCTGCCGCCAGCGCGGCCTTCACGGATTCCCGCTCGTTCATGCGCTGCATAAAGCCCGCGATATTATCCAACCCCGCCAGATCCAGCTTCAGTGCCTGGGCCCAGCGCAGTACGGTAAACAGATAGGCATCCGCCACCGTGAAGCGCTGGCCGGTTATCCATGCCTGATCCTTCAGCGATTCGTTCACATAGCGAAATCTGGCCTCCAGCGCCTGGCGCGCCAGCGGCTTGTAGTCTTCCGGTGTGTCCGGCCGAAACAGCGGCGTAAAGCCCTTGTGCAGCTCTGTAGCGATATAATTCAGCCATGCCAGGGTCTGGTAGCGCTTTACGCTGCCGACGGGCGCCAGCAGCTGCCTGTCGGCCACGCTATCGGCCAGATACTGCACGATAGCTACGCCTTCGGTCAGAATGGTGCCGTCATCCAGCTCCAGCGCCGGTACCTGGCCTTTAGGGTTAACATCGAGGAAGCTGGCTCCGTCTTCAATCTGCTTTGTGGCAAGATCAACCTTCACCAGACTGAAGTCCATCCCGGTTTCACGTAACACGATATGGGGCGAGAGGGAACAGGCGCCGGCTTTGTAAAACAGTTTCATCGGACACTCCTTGGGGGTACGGGCTGAAAGATAACCTATGTTAGTGCGCGGGCGGATAAAAAAAAAGCCGCTGGCGTAACACCGGCGGCTTTCTGATAAAAACCGTCTAATCAGGCGGTGGCCTGTTCGACCTCTTTGATTTCTTCGCCGTCGTGAGTCATGCGGTTCAGCAGTGGAGCTGCCAGCAGCATCAGCGCGGCGATAATCGCCGTCACCACGCCAATCTGCAGGAATACGCGACCATAGACTTCCAGAGACACCAGCGGGTCGGTGACGTTTTCCGGTACCGCCATCAGGTTAGCCACTTTACCGGCGATAATAGCTGCGCCTGCGGTGGTCAGGAACCAGCTACCCATAATGAAGCCCATCAGGCGCTGAGGCACCAGCTGCGCCACCATGGCAAGGCCCAGACCGGAGATCATCAGCTCGCCGATGCTCTGCAGTGCATAGCTCAGAATCAGCCAGTTTACTGAAACGATACCGGCGTCGGTCGCGAATTTCGCGCCCAGCGGCAGCACCAGGAAAGCGCCGGAGCACAGCACCATGCCGATAGCGAATTTATGCGGCATTGGCAGACGGTCGCCCATCTTGTTGTAGATGGCGGCCAGAATCGGGCTGGCGACCATGATCCAGAACGGATTCAGGGCCTGATACTGTTCCGGTTCGAAGGCGATGCCCAGAATAGAGTGTTCAACGTTGCGGATAGCGAAGAAGTTGAGAGAAGTCGGCATCTGGCTGTAAAGCACGAAGAAGACCACGGCCTGCAGCATCAGGACAAAAGCGACGATCATGCGGCGACGCGCAGTACCGCGCATGGCGAAGGTCTCTTTGGCGAAAATCAGTACGATGCCCAGCGCGATAACGCCCAGCGTGATACGCGCGATCTCCTGGTTATGCAGCAGCCAGGTGGCGATAGCGACCAGCACGACGATGCCCGCCAGGGTCGCCAGCAGTTTGCCGTAGTGCAGGGGAGCGAAGTCCGGTTTCGAACCGTACTGCTTTACCCAGCCGCGGCAGAACAGGAAGTTCACCACGGTGATCAGCATCCCCACTACGCTCAGCGCAAACGCCACGCTCCAGCCGAATTCAGCGGCCAGCCACGGCGTCGCCAGCATTGAAAAGAACGAACCGATGTTAATCGCCATGTAGTACATGGTGAAAGCGCCGTCGAGACGCGGGTCGTCTTTATCATAGCAGGTAGAAAGCAGGGCTGAAGGGTTAGCCTTAAACAGGCCGTTACCTACGGCGATGGTTGCCATACCGGCGTAAACCACGGCGGCGTCATGCCCGGACCAGGCCACCAACGCGTAGCCCAACGCCAGAACGATGGCGCCCAGCAAAATCACACGTTTGGTGCCCAGAACTTTATCGCCCAGCCAGCCTCCAATCGCGACCAGACCGTAGACCAGCGCGCTGAAAGAGGAGAAAAGCGTGATGGAGTCGCCTTCGGACATGCCCAACTGCCTGACCAGGTAGACCGCCATGATCCCCTGAAGGCCGTAATAGCCGAAGCGTTCCCATAATTCGATGGAGAAGATGAGATAGAACGATTTTGGTTGCTTAAAAGCGTTCAGGCTAACGCTTTCTGCTGGTTTTTTGTTTGCAGTTGACACATATACCTCTTTTTTTAATCCCCGTTTTAACGAGGAAGCCGTCTGCGTATTTCCGCCGGGCGGTCACGCTTTTAGTTATATGGGGAGGGAAAACGGGAAGTAATGTTCCCTATCCTGAAGCGTCAGGCAAGGCTTTTGACATACTTTGTTACACAAGCACTGGGTGGAATAAAGCTCGGCCATCACGAATGTTATTCAGCGTTAAATTTTATGAAATGGCTATTGCTTGTATTTTTATCTTATTTTTCGCGCATTTTCTCACCTTTTGGTGATATGTCCTGATGACAAAGCGCAAAGATGGTGTATCAGACTGCTCTTTGAGAAAACTCTGGTTATATCTGTTGCTATCAAATAATAATCACTAACAATAGCAATGAGTTAGCAGGTGAAAAAAAACACAAATTTAACAATATGTTATCAGTGTGATCTCAATCACGAATCTATAGAAAATTACTAATAAAAAAAAACAATCTACCATCTGAAGTGGTTTTTGGGATGATTGAGGAAGCCAGCACGCTTTTGCTGCCGGGTTGATAACAGAATCTTTCAGAAACGCGGCTACAGGAGAATCCCCTCCATAGCGAAGGGGAAATCGTCAGGGATAAACCTTTTCTTTAAATTCGCAGAGATCTTCGATCAGGCAGGAGCCGCAGCGCGGCTTTCGGGCAATGCAGGTATAGCGACCGTGCAGAATCAGCCAGTGATGGCAGTCCACTTTAAATTCCGCGGGTACGACTTTTAGCAGTTTTTCCTCCACCTGCTCGACGTTTTTGCCCGGCGCAAAGCCGGTGCGGTTGCAGACCCGGAAGATGTGGGTATCGACGGCAATGGTCGGCCAGCCAAAGGCGGTATTGAGCACCACATTGGCCGTTTTGCGGCCCACGCCCGGCAGCGCTTCCAGCGCGGCGCGATCGGCAGGAACCTGGCCGCCGTGCAGGTCAATCAACATGCGGCAGGTTTTAATCACGTTTTCCGCTTTGCTGTTAAATAGTCCGATGGTTTTGATGTACTCCTTCACGCCCTCTACGCCCAGAGCCAGCATACTCTGAGGCGTGTTGGCGCGCGGAAACAGCCTGGCGGTGGCTTTATTGACGCTAACGTCAGTGGCCTGAGCGGAGAGCAGTACCGCAATCAGCAGTTCGAAAGGCGAGTTAAAGTTAAGTTCGGTGGTTGGGTGAGGATTGTTGTCCCGCAGGCGGGTCAGAATCTCCAGCCTTTTCGCTTTGTTCATCAGGCTTTCTCCGGCGTCCCTGGAATGGTCGCGTCGTTGTTTCTGGCACGGCGCGCTTTCATTTTTTCGTCGATAAGATATTTAAGCGCCAGCAGCAGTCCCAGACCGATAAACGCGCCGGGCGGCAGCATGGCCAGCAGGAAGGGGCTGTCCATATGGAAGACTTCTACCCGCAGTACCCGGGCCCAGTTGCCCAACAGGGCGTCGGCGCCGTCGAACAGCGTACCATTGCCGAGAATCTCGCGCAGTGCGCCCAGCACAAACATGGCGCTGGTGGCACCCAGGCCGATAGCCAGACCATCCAGCGCCGAGTGGAAGACCCCGTTACGGGCGGCGAAGGCCTCGGCGCGGCCCACCACGATACAGTTGGTGACGATCAGTGGAATAAAAATGCCCAGTGACTGATAAAGGCCAAAGGCGAAGGCGTTGATCAACATCTGCACCACGCTTACGACAGACGCAATAATCATTACATAGATGGGAATTCGCACCGCTGGCGGCATCCAGCGCCGCAGCGCGGACACTGACGTATTGGTTAGCGTCAGCACCAGAGTGGTCGCCAGCCCCAGCCCCAGGGCGTTGGTGGCGGTGGAGGTAACGGCCAGCAGCGGGCACAGCCCCAGGAGCTGCACCAGCGCCGAGTTATTTTTCCACAGCCCGTCGGCAAAGATCTGTTTTACATTACTCATGGTTCTCTCCGCAGGTGGGTAACTGATTAAGCCGCGCCGGTAGCGTTTCGGCAAACAGACCCGCGCGCTTAACGGCGTTCACCACCGCGCGTGGGGTAATGGTGGCGCCGGTAAACTGATCGAACTGGCCGCCATCCTTTTTCACCGCCCAGCGGGGGTCGTCGGCACCTTCAATTTTTTGATCGCTAAAACCGGTGATCCAGGCGCTGCGACGGCGCTCTATCTTATCGCCCAGCCCCGGCGTTTCATGATGTTCAGTGACCCGGGCACCGAGCACCGTCCCACTGAAATCGGCGCCGACCAGCAGCTGAATCGCGCCGGAATAGCCGTCAGGCGCGGTGGCTTCCATAATAACGCCTACCGGCTGGTCGCCTTTACGCGCCACATACAGGCGGTGCTCCCCGGCCCCGAGCTGCGGGTCGCGAATCAGGTAGCAGCTTTGCTGTGGAAAGTTATCGTAACTCTCCGGCGGAATTACCTGATCAAACAGCTGCTTCTGCTGGCTTGCGCTCTGTGCGGCAATAGTGGTTTTGGTCAGTTGGTTAACGACCGCCGTCAGGCCGGTAGTCAGCGCGGCGAACACCGCCAGCGTGACGCCATGTTTCTGTATGGTCTTCAGCATAGCGACTCCTTAGCGATGACCATAGACCCTGGGACGGGTGTAGTGATCGATTAACGGCACGGTGATATTGGCCAGCAGTACGGCGAAAGCGACGCCATCCGGATAGCCGCCGTAAGTGCGGATGAGCCATACCAGCAGGCCGGCCAGCGCACCGAATAGCAGGCGGCCGCGATTGGTGGTGGCGGCGGTCACAGGATCCGTCAGTATAAAGAAGGCGCCCAGCATGGTGGCGCCGGAAAACAGGTGTATCAGCGGCGAAGCGCAACTTTCAGGGGCCAGCCACCAGCCAAGCGTGGAACACACCAGCAGCGAGGCCAGGAAGGCCAGCGGAATATGCCAGCGGATGGTGTTACGCCACAGCAGAAACAGACCACCAGCCAGATAAGCAAGATTGACCCACTGCCAGCCCACGCCTGCCAGCAGACCACTGTAGATCGGCGCCTGCAGCAGATGTTCTGCGCTTTGTCCGGCGTGCAGCCCGGTCTTAAAGGTATCCAGGGGCGTGGCCTGGCTGACGCCGTCGATGCCCATGCGCAGGGCGTTCATCGTCAGGCCATTCGGAGTCTGGCCGTGGAAAATCACGCTTAGCGCGTCAGTGATGCCCGGAACCGAAGCGGCCAGACTCTGGGGTGGCAGCCAGCTGGTCATCTGAACCGGAAAGGAGATCAGCAGCACCACATAACCGATCATCGCCGGGTTAAACGGATTGTTGCCCAGGCCGCCATATAACTGCTTGGCGATGATTACGGCGAAAACGGTACCGAGTACCACCATCCACCACGGCGCCAGCGGCGGGATACTGATACCCAGCAGTAATCCGGTCAGCAAGGCCGAATTATCCCTGAGAATGGCGGTAGACTGATGGCGCAATCTGATGACCAGCGCTTCCGCCGCTATGGCGGCCGTGATGGCCAGAATTAGCTGGATAAGGGTTCCCCAGCCGAAGAACCAAAGCTGTACGGCAATTCCCGGGATGCTGGCCAGAATAACCAGCATCATTATGCGCGAGGTCTGGCGCTGGTTGTGGGTATAGGGGGAGCTTGCGATTCTGAAAACCATTTATTCCTCGTGGACCACTTGCTGCTGTGCGGCTTTACGTGCTTTAACCCGGGCGATAGCGGCTTCCACCGCCGCCTTGCGCGGATCGGCGTCGGGCTGCCCGGCGGTAGCGTCGTCGCTCTGCCGGGGCCGATCCTGATTCTGGGCGGCTTTACGTGCTTTAACCCGGGCGATAGCGGCTTCCACCGCCGCCTTGCGCGGATCGGCGTCGGGCTGCCCGGC
>NZ_JAZHEE010000020.1:0-76167 GCF_036620675.1 Rosenbergiella sp. YN46 | reverse complement strand
CTGAACCTGGAAGGCAAAAAAGAAGTCCTGGGGCTGTATCTGTCGGAAAGCGAAGGGGCGAACTTCTGGCTGTCGGTATTAAGCGACCTGCAAAACCGTGGCCTTGAAGACATCCTGATAGCCTGCGTGGACGGACTGACTGGCTTCCCGGAGGCGATAAACAGCATTTATCCGCAGACAGAGGTTCAGTTGTGCGTTATTCACCAGATACGCAACTCGATTAAATATGTGGCGTCAAAACACCATAAAGCGTTCATGGCTGACCTGAAGCCGGTTTACCGTGCAGTGTCGAAAGAGGCGGCAGAAATGGCGCTGGATGAGCTGGAAGCGAAATGGGGCCAGCAGTATCCGGTGGTACTCCAGTCATGGCGACGAAAATGGGATAATCTGTCAGCGTACTTTCGCTATCCGGCGAATATCCGCAGAGTCATTTACACAACAAATGCCATAGAATCGGTCCACCGACAGTTCAGGAAGCTGACCAAAACCAAAGGTGCATTCCCCAATGAAAACAGCCTGCTGAAGCTGCTTTATCTGGGGCTGATGAACGCCCAGGAAAAATGGACAATGCCGCTCCAGAGCTGGAATTTGACATTGTCGCAGTTAGCCATTTATTTTGACGGGCGGCTGAATAAGGTGATGACGCTGTAGGATTTTTAACGTGACACAGAATTCTGAACGCTCTCGAATTCTCACTGAGCGCCTCGATGATGGTGTTCCAGTCCATGCAGAGCATGTCGCTGTTCAATATGGTGCGTTAAGCACACAGGGCCGTCGGTTCCGACGGCCTTTTTTATTAGGATAATCCGGCACTCATCATCACGTAATTTTCTATACATACACTGATGATTTTATCGCGCTCGCCCCTGCACCTTTACCTTTTCGGCTATTTAAACTGACGTCGAAGCCAGTGGTTTCCCGTTGTGCTAACAGATTACACCACGATATTAATCGCCAACAAAGAAAGCATCTCAAAGGTAATAATTGCTTTCATCATTAATATCCTTAATCAGCGCTAAACCATAAACAAAATAACTTATTCATCGGGTGCAAGGATAAAAGAGAGAACCATAGAGATAAATACCAAAAAAGACGGTTGATTATTGCCATTTCAGGCATAATCTCTCGCCCAAAGGCGTTTCTGGCCAGCGGGTATGAGGCCCGACGGGGCCCGGGACGTTAACTGAATTTATTAGTTAAACGCCTTATAAAGCATCAGAGCAGCACCAAGGATTCCTGACATCAGCAATAACATGGCGATCCCCATTACTTCATTTTCGGTAAGCCGGATATCTCTAAGCGTTTTAATCGCATATTTTTTAATATCATTCCAGATATACAAAATCATTGTTCCATCCCTGCCGTTAATACGTTTTACCCTATGAACACAGGCCGCACGTGATAATAGCCAGAGATGTCTGGTTATTCTTCACGTGCAGCGGGCGGAGTCGTCATAAAATAACACTAAAAATTATACGGCATTTTCATTTTCAGAATACCGAACACCATTTTTTTAATTTGGCTCAAAAAACGACGCAAACGCCACCAGGGACAGCAAGGCAAAACGCAGGACGGAAGACATACCGTGAAACCCGGGATATCGCTGTTTAGATCTGAAATATTGTTACATATTTACACACAACATCGAATGCGTATAATTCTCACTTGCATTTACATAATTATTCACCTAATCACTCTCTGGCTGACCGACCTCGCGTAAGCGACCAGGTATTCCGCCTGTGGGCCTGATAGCACCCATAAAATAAGGATTCCAGCAACAATGTCTTCCTCATCCAGAATCGCATCCCCCCCTTCGCTGTTGGCCGTCAGTATCGGCCTGGCGCTACTTTCCCCGGCCTTTTTAGTCCAGGCGAACCCCGAGGAAACCATGATCGTCGACAGCAGCACGACAGCGAATGTGCCGGACGAAGAGCAGGACTACAGCGTTAAGACCACCACGGCGGGCACAAAAATGCTGATGATTCAGCGCGATATCCCGCAGTCGGTCAGTATCATCAGCAAACAGCGTATCCAGGATCAGCGGCTGGAATCGCTGGGGGACGTACTGAGCAATACCACCGGTATTACCACCAACATGTCGGATTCGGAACGTAGTCTCTACTATTCGCGCGGCTTTCTGATTGATAACTATATGGTGGACGGGATCCCGACCTTCTTTGAATCACGCTGGAATCTGGGGGATGCGCTGTCCGATACTGCACTATTCGAACGCGTGGAGGTAGTACGCGGTGCCACGGGGCTGATGACCGGTACCGGCAATCCTTCGGCAGCTATCAATATGGTGCGTAAACACGCCGACAGCCGTACGCCGACCGGCGATATCTCGCTAGAGTACGGTAGCTGGAACAAACAGCGCTATGTGGCCGATCTTTCCACACCGATGACCAGCGACGGACGCATTCGCGGTCGGATGGTCGCGGGATATCAGCACAACAATAGCTGGCTGGACCGCTATACAAGCGAGAAAAAATTCTTCTATGGCGTACTGGATGCTGACCTGACCGACGCCACCCGCTTTTCCGTGGGTTATGAATACCAGCAGATCGATGTCGACAGCCCAACCTGGGGCGGTCTGCCGCGCTGGTATACCGATGGGGGCTCCACCCATTTCGACCGCAGCCGCAGCACCGCACCGGACTGGGCCTATAACGACAAGACCGCCAAGAAAGTCTTCGCTACCCTGAGCCACCGCTTCGACAACAACTGGGAAGTGACCCTGAACGGCACCCACAGCGAAACGGAACTCGACAGTCGCCAGATGTATCTGGATGCGCTGGTCGATCGCGGCACCGGTAATCTGGTCAGCCCTTACGGCCCCTCTTATCCCGTGGTGGGCGGTACCGGTTACAATACCGGAAAACGTAAAGTCGATGCGCTCGATCTGTTCGCCAGCGGCAATTACGATCTGTTCGGTCGTCAGCATCAGTTGATGGTGGGCACCAGCTACAGCAAGCAGAATAACCGTTACCTGAACGCCTGGGCCAATGTCTCCCCGGAAGAGCTGGGCAGCGTCTGGAACAGCACCGCGCACTTCCCGGAAACCGACTGGGGCCCGCTTGCCGTGGCACAGGATGACACTATCCACATTAAATCAGCCTACACTTCAACCCGTATTTCACTGGCGGATCCGCTGTATCTTATCCTGGGCGCCCGTTACACCAAATGGAGCATCGACGGGCTAACCCAGCATGTGGAAAAGAACCGCACCACGCCTTACGCCGGGCTGGTATATGACATCAACGACAACTGGTCAACCTACGCCAGCTATACCTCCATCTTCCAGCCCCAGAGCTACCGGGATATCAATGGCAAGTACCTGTCTCCCACCACCGGCGAAAACTACGAACTGGGTGTGAAGTCTGACTGGATGAACAGCCGCCTGACCACCTCGCTGGCAGTGTTCCGCATTGAACAGGATAACGTGGCCCAGACCACCAACCAGATTATCCCCGGCACCACCGAAACGGCTTACAGGAGCGTAAACGGCACCGTCAGCAAAGGGGTGGAGCTGGAAGTAAACGGCGCACTGACCGATAACTGGCAGATGACCTTCGGCGCTACCCGTTATCTGGCTGAGGACGGCGACAATAAGGCGATCAATCCTGAGCTGCCGCGTACCTCGCTGAAGCTGTTTACCCGCTATCGCCTGCCCGCACTTCAGGCACTGACCGTCGGCGGCGGCGTGAACTGGCAGAACGGCACCTATCAGGATGTCACCACGCCGGACGGCACCTGGCGTGCGAAGCAGGGCAGCTATGCGCTGGTCGACCTGTTCGCCCACTATCAGGTGAATAAAAACCTGGCGCTACAGGCCAATCTGAATAACCTGTTCGATAAAACCTACGACACCAGCGTCAGCCGCTCCGTAGTTTACGGCGCACCGCGCAACTTTAGCGTTAGCGCCAGCTACCAGTTCTGACCACGACCGGGGCGGCGCTACCGCCGCCCGGTTATCTCGTTCAGCGCCTGCCGCAACTGGCGGTAAAGCTCGCGAATCGCCGGGGAAAACTGACGTCGGTGCGGGCAGATAAAGTTCAGAGGCGCCGCCTGGCCCGGAATCTGCGGAAGCAGCACTTCCAGCCTGCCTGCGGCGATATCCGGATAGAGATCTATCCACGACTTATAGACAATCCCCATTCCAGCCACCGCCCAGCGCCTGGCCACGTCGGCATCGTCGCTAATCAACCTGCCGTCAATTTTCAGCTCCCTCATGCCTTCTTCACCGTGAAACGGCCAGCGATCCCAGGCGTGGCCGTTGATGGTATACAGAATACAGTGATGTTCGGCCAGCGCGTCCAGGCTTTCTGGCCTGCCATGACGCGCCAGATAGTCCGGCGAGGCAGCCAGCACCCGACGATTCTTTTCCGCCAGCGGCAACGCCACGTAGCTGCTGTCATCCAGCACGCCGTAGCGAATGGCCACATCCACCGGATCGCGAAAAATGTCGCTTACCCTGTCGGAAAGCGCCAGACGCAGCGTCAGTTTCGGGTGCCGCTGGCAAAAAGCGGTGACAGGTGCCAGCAGCACGTTACGGCCGGTATCGGAAGGCACGGAAATTTTAAGCTCACCGCTGAATGTTTCATCGCCGCTGTGCAGGCTTTCGGCACCGGCCTGGACTATCTCCAGCATCTCCATGGCATAGGGCAGATACCTTTCTCCTTCCGCCGTCAGACGCAGGCTGCGGGTGGAACGGGCGAACAGCCGCTTATCCAGATCCCGCTCCAGGCGCTGTATCGCCGCGCTCACCTGACCGGGCAGCAGATCGGCTTCACGCGCCGCGCTGGAAAAGCTACCCAGTGCAGCGGAGCGAACAAACAGTTTAATGTCTTCCAGACGAATCATCCGCTATCCCCGATACTCAATACGACAGAGATAACTGTAATTGATTTTCACTGTGAAAGTGAAAGTCCTGCTCTTTATCCATCGTTTTTCGCTGATAGCACAGCGGCTATCCTGTTCTTTTAGCAATGCGGCGCCTGCTGGCGTCATTTATTTATCGCTTTATAAGGAAAATCGTGATGAAAGCCATTGTCTACAGCCAGAACGGTTTACCCATTACTGATCCTCAGTCGCTGTATGAAGCTGAGCTGCCAAAACCGCAGCCTGGCGCCCGCGATCTGATGGTTAAAATCCGCGCCATCTCGGTTAACCCGGTGGATACCAAGGTTCGCAACGGCGCACCAACCGATACGCCGCGTATTCTGGGGTGGGATGCCGTAGGCGAAGTGGAAGCCGTGGGAGAAAACGTGACGCTATTTAAACCCGGCGATGAGGTGTTTTACGCAGGCTCTATCGTGCGGCCCGGTGCTTATGCCGAATATGGCCTGGTGGATGAACGCATTGCCGGGCATAAACCACGCTCCCTGAGCAATGCCGATGCCGCGGCGCTGCCGTTAACCTCGCTGACCGCCTGGGAGCTGATGTTTGATCGCCTGCAGGTGGGGGAAAATGAAGACGCGGCGCTGCTGATTGTCGGTGCGGGCGGCGGCGTGGGCTCCATCATGACTCAGTTGGCGCGTCAGCTCACCTCCCTGACCGTAATAGGCAGCGCCTCGCGCCCGGAAACCGCCGAATGGGTGAAGTCCCTGGGGGCCCACCATGTTATCGATCACAGCCGTCCGCTGGCCGAAGAGCTGAATAAGATAGGCATCAATCAGGTACGCTACGTGGCCAGTCTGACCCATACCGATAAGCACTTCCCCCAGATTGTTGAAGCGCTGGCGCCTCAGGGGCGGATGGGGGTCATCGATGATCCAGAAATTCTTGATGTGATGCCGCTAAAACGCAAAGCCATCTCACTGCACTGGGAACTGATGTTTACCCGCGCCATTTTCCAGACTGCCGATATGCAGCGTCAGCACCAGATTCTGGAAAATATCAGCCGCCTGATCGATGACGGAACCCTGCGTTCCACTCTGGGCGAGCACTATGGTCAAATCAGCGCACAGAACCTGCGCAAGGCCCACGCGTTAATAGAAAGCGGTAAAGCGCGCGGCAAAATTGTGCTGGAAGGCTTCTAAGCGCCTTTCCTGCGGACATCACAGACGCCCCCTTATCACATCTGTTTTTCCATATTTATATTGACTCCTTAATACTCAGGCGTATTCTGCCGTCACGGTGATATTAAGGAGTCAGAATGCTGCTAACCCCTTTACAACTGTTCAAACATCTGGCGGATGAAACCCGGCTTGCTATTGTCCTGCTCCTGCGGGTTCGGGGGGAGCTGTGCGTCTGCGATCTGTGCAGCGCGCTGGAAGCGCCTCAGCCGAAAATATCCCGCCATATTGCGATGTTGCGCGCCAGCGGGCTGCTGTTGGGCCGTCGCCAGGGCAAGTGGGTGCACTACCGTCTTTCACCGCAAATGCCCGCCTGGGCGGCCCGGGTGATCGAACAGGCCTGGCTGAGCCAGCAGGATGAGATCCGAACGCTTACCGACAGCATGGGAAAATCCGGCTGCGTCTGAATACCGCAGTCATTCACATTTAGTAAAACAGATATATTTTGAACGGGGCGGGACTGCGCCCCGGCAGGGAGAGGTTATGTTACTGGCAGGCGCGATTTTTGTTGTGACCATCGTTCTGGTTATCTGGCAGCCCCGGGGACTGGGCATTGGCTGGAGCGCCAGCCTGGGCGCGGTACTGGCGCTGGCTACCGGCGTGGTACAACTTTCCGACATTCCGGTGGTCTGGCATATCGTCTGGAATGCCACCGCCGCTTTTATCGCCATTATCATCATCAGCCTGCTGCTGGATGAGTCCGGTTTCTTCGAGTGGGCGGCGCTGCACGTCGCGCGCTGGGGTAATGGCAGTGGCCGCCTGCTGTTTACCTGGATAATCCTGCTGGGCGCCGCAGTCTCAGCGCTGTTCGCCAACGACGGCGCCGCGCTGATTCTGACGCCCATCGTCATCGCCATGCTGCTGGCGCTGGGCTTCAGTAAAGGCGCCACCCTCGCCTTCGTGATGGCGGCGGGCTTTATCGCTGATACCGCCAGCCTGCCGCTGATCGTCTCTAACCTGGTGAATATCGTCTCCGCTGACTACTTTAAACTGGGTTTCGGCGAATATGCCGCCGTGATGGTGCCGGTAAATCTGGTCGCCATTGCCGCCACGCTGGTCACGCTGCACCTGTTCTTTCGTAAAGAAATACCGGCGACTTACCACCTGGCGCGCCTGAAAGCGCCAGCACTGGCCATTAAAGACCCCGCCACCTTTAAAACCGGCTGGCTGGTGCTGGCGCTACTGCTGGTGGGCTTTTTCGTGCTGGAGCCGCTGGGCGTACCGGTTAGCGCCATCGCGGCATTCTGTGCCGCCATTCTGCTGCTGGTTGCCCGTCTGGGGAAGACGATTAACATCGCCAGGGTGATACGTGGCGCCCCCTGGCAGATAGTCATTTTCTCGCTGGGTATGTATCTGGTGGTCTACGGCCTGCGTAACGCCGGGCTAACGGATTCGCTCACCGCTATTTTTAATCAACTTGCCGACGGCGGGCTGTGGAGCGCTACGCTTGGCACCGGCTTACTGACCGCGTTTCTGTCATCGGTGATGAATAACCTGCCATCGGTGCTGGTCGGCGCGCTTTCCATCGACGCCAGCAGCGCCAGCGGCGTAGTGCGTGAAGCTATGGTCTATGCGAATGTGATCGGCTGCGATCTGGGGCCGAAGATAACCCCTATCGGCAGCCTGGCGACCCTGCTCTGGCTCCATGTCCTGTCGCACAAAAGCCTGCGCGTCACCTGGGGGCAGTACTTCCGTACCGGCATTATCATGACGCTGCCGGTGCTGCTGGTCACTCTGAGCGCACTGGCGCTACGGCTGTCGCTGGAGTAATCGCCTTTTCTCCCGCAGCGCCCGATATCGCCATATCGGGCGCTGCGGATTCCCCCTGTGGCGGATAATAAAAAAACACCCAGGTTCCCTCCCATTAATGAATAAAACTCATAACGGCATTATGTTATCGGCTATAGCGGCTCGTTTGCCTGTGCCCTATAGTCGTTGTCATCGGAACCGGAATAACAACACTATCCCCCTCAATATTCAGCCGGAGCCTCCCTCTTAATCATCAAAATCAACAAGCTCAGGAGCGTATTCATGAAAGTTTTAGGTTATGCCGCACAAAACGCCACCGCGCCCTTAGCGCCCTGGACCTTCGAGCGCCGCGCGAAACGACCGGACGACGTTGAAATCGAAATCCTTTATTGCGGCGTATGCCATTCCGACCTGCATCAGGCACGTAATGACTGGGGATTCAGTATGTTCCCGCTGGTACCCGGACACGAGATCATCGGCCGCGTTACGGCAACCGGCGAAAAGGCCAACAAATTTAACGTGGGCGATCTGGTCGGCGTAGGCTGTATGGTTGACTCCTGCCGGGAATGCGCACCCTGCCGTCACGGTCTGGAGCAGTACTGCGAAGAGGGTAATATCCAGACGTATAATGGCCAGGATCGGTTTGATAAACAGCCGACCATGGGTGGCTATTCACAGTCCATCACCGTAAGCGAGGATTTTGTCCTGCGCGTGCCGGAAAATCTGGATCTGAAAGGCGCTGCGCCGCTGCTGTGCGCCGGTATCACGACCTGGTCCCCTCTGCGCCACTGGAAAGTCACCAAAGAGAGCAAAGTCGCGGTGATCGGTCTGGGCGGTCTGGGCCATATGGCGCTAAAACTGGCCCATGCGATGGGTGCAGAAGTCACGCTCTTTACCCGCTCGCCCGGTAAAGAGGCCGATGCCCGTCGCCTTGGCGCACACCACGTTATTCTCTCCACCCATCCGGAACAGATGGAAACCGTGAAGGGCGCCTTCGATTTAATTATCGATACCGTACCCTACGAGCACGATATCAATCCCTATATGCCCACCCTGACCACGGATGGCACCCTGGTATTTGTCGGCCTGCTGGGCGACGTGACGCCGCCGCTCAGTACCGTCCCGATGATTCTGGGACGCCGTACCGTGGCTGGCTCCTGCATCGGTGGCATTGCGGAAACTCAGGAGATGCTGGATTTCTGCGGCAAGCACGGCATTACCGCCGATGTGGAGATGATTGATATGAAGGAGATTAACCACGCCTTCGAGCGTATGGAAAAGAGCGATGTGAAATACCGTTTCGTTATCGATATGAGCACGCTGAAGGCCTAATCCGATTTCGGGCGTGGCCGCTGGCCACGCCCGACTTTACCCGTATCCCCGGTGATACCTGGAGCCCACTGAATAACGGTACAGAAATGCCCACGCCGGGCTTCGGTGTCTGTCAGAACTCAGGCTGTCACTATGCTGAATCTGACATGAATAACGGAGACGAACAATGACGCAACGAACCTGGCTCATTACCGGCGTAAGCAGCGGCTTTGGCCGCGCGCTGGCGCAGCAGCTATTACAGAAAGGCGATCGCGTTATCGGTACGGTGCGTAAACACTCAAAGGTACAGGATCTTCTGGAGCGCTGGCCGAAGACATTTAGCGCGCCGCTACTGGAGATGGCGGACAGTACCGCCGTGCGTCGTACCGTTGATGATGCCTGGCATCAGCACGGGCGTATCGATGTGGTTATCAGTAATGCCGGTTATGGCCTGTTCGGCGCCGCCGAAGAGCTGAGCGATGACGAAATCCAGCAGATTATTGCAACCAACCTGACGGGCGCCATTCAGCTTATTCGCAGCGCCCTGCCCCATATGCGCCAGCAGGGCGGCGGCCGGATTATTCAAATCTCCTCCTACGGGGGGCAGGTGGCCTTTCCAGGTAATTCGCTGTACCACGCCACAAAATGGGGGATCGAAGGCTTTGTGGAGTCCGTGGCGCATGAAGTGGCCCCCTTCGACATTGGTATGACGCTGGTAGAGCCCGGCGGCGCCCGTACCGAGTTTCGCTATGGCAGCGCCCGCGTGGCTAAACGGATGCCGGAGTACGATACCAGCCCTGCCCATGCTTTCCTGAGCATGCTCGACCCCGCAAATGGCCTGGCGCCGGGCGACCCAGAGCGCATGGCGGCACGCATTATCGAAAGCGTGGACATCAACCCCGCACCGCTGCGTATGGTGCTGGGCTCCAAAGCCCTGCAAAACACCATCGCCGTGCTGCGCCAGCGCATCACTGATTTTGAAACCCAGCGTAAACAGGCGGCCTCCACCGACTTTCCCGACGGCGAGTAACTTTTCCGGACTCTATCGCTCACGATAGCGCAGCGCCTCCACCAGCAGGGAAAAGGCCCGGGTATGCTGCCTGCGGCTGGGATAGTAAAGATAATAGCCAGGGAACGGCTCACACCAGGACTCCAGTACCCTAACCAGACTCCCTTCCGCCAGCTCCCGCTCTACGCAGTTTTCCGGCAGGTAAATAAGCCCCATCCCCGCCATGGCGGCGGCGATGCGGTGGCGCAAATCATTGATGGTCAACTGCCCTTCCACCCTGACCCGCAGCTCTTTGCCTTCCCGGGAAAACTCCCACGGCAGCATGCCGCCCAGGGTTGGCAGACGCATATTCACGCAGCGATGATGCTGAAGATCGGCCGGCGTCTGCGGCGGCGCGTGGCGGGCAAACCAGTCGGGCGATCCTACCACTGCCATGCGCATTGGCGGGCTAACGGGAACCGCCACCATATCCTTCGCCACCTGTTCGCCCAGTCGGATACCGGCATCAAATCGGTGGCTGACAATATCCGTCAACATATTGTCCACGGTCACTTCCACATTAATTTCCGGCCACTGCGCCAGGAATCCCTGCAAGACCGGCCAGAGTATGGTATCGACCGCGTGCTCTCCGGCGGTAATGCGAATATTGCCCGCAGGCCGATCGCTCATTTCCTTTAACAGGCTAAGTTCAAGCTCAATTTCGTTAAAGTGTGGGCCAAGGCGCTCCATCAGCCGCTCGCCGGCCTGCGTAGGCGAAACGCTGCGGGTAGTTCGGGTCAGCAGGCGAATGCCCATGCGCTCTTCCAGGGCGCGCATCGAATGGCTGAGCGCCGACTGGGAAAGGCCCAGCTTAGCGGCAGCGCGGGTAAAGCTGCGCTCTCTGGCCACCACCAGGAACGCGATCAGATCGTTAAAGTTTTCTTTGAGCATGGGAACGCTCCGCAAAAAATCGCATGTCGCCCCAGTATATGCCCGGTTATGAATTTACCTCATCAGTCCATTCGTATTCTGCCCGCTAATCACCCTGTAGCGCACCTGTTACGCTTATTCCATCAACCATTCACCGATGGAGAACCTGCCATGAAAATTATCCGCAACGCCTCAATACCCTCCGTCCAGGGGCCAGAAAACTACTTTACCGGCCGGGTGCGTATTGATTCCCCATTCCAGGCTACGAAACCCGCTAAAGTAGGCGGCGCAACCGTCACCTTTGAACCCGGCGCACGTACCGCCTGGCATACCCATCCGCTCGGCCAGACGCTGATCGTCACTCACGGGAAAGGATGGATTCAGTGCGAAGGCGAAGCCATTGAAGAGATGAACCAGGGCGATATCATCTGGATCCCCGAAGGGGTAAAACACTGGCATGGCGCCACGCCGGAAAACGCCATGACCCATATCGCCATTGCCGAATCGGTCAACGGTTCGCCGGTCACCTGGATGGAGCATGTCACCGACCAACAGTACCAGAAGTAACCACATCGCCGGGCCCCAGGCCCGGCGCGAATTCCTGCCGTTACATTCCCCTACGTTATCCAATCCGCCGGTAAGATAAATTTTTAATATGACTCAGTGACTTGCCAATTTGCCCCGGCTGTGACAGTCTGCTTTTTGCTCTTGTATATACAACCATAGTCATTCGCAGATTGCGACGTTCTGCCTGTCATCATCCGACGCCTCTGGCGCAATCCATTCTGGCAAGGAGAACCTATGTCTTCTCAACCAATTCATTCCCAAACTACCAATACGCCGGGCGCCTCACTAAGGGAGTTTCGGTCTATCGATTATATTCCCCGAACGGAGCGTCACGGCCACCCCTTCAGCCAGTTCACACTGTGGTTTGGCGGCAATCTGCAAATCACGGCCATCGTTACCGGCGCGCTGGCCGTAGTGCTGGGGGGCGATGTGGTCTGGTCGCTGGTCGGTCTGCTGATCGGCCAGATTCTGGGAGCCGCGGTAATGGCGCTGCACGCTATCCAGGGCCCGCGTTTCGGCATGCCGCAGATGATAATAAGCCGGGTGCAGTTCGGCGTATATGGCGCGGTGATCCCGCTGGTGCTGGCCTGCCTGATGTATATCGGCTTTTCAGCAAGCGGTACGGTACTGGCCGGGCAGGCCATGGCGCAGTTGCTGCACGTGGGCAACAGCACCGGTATGCTGTTGTTCAGCGCCATTATTATTGTAGTGGCGGTTCTGGGCTACCGGGTGATTCATAAACTGGGCAAGCTGGCGAGCGTTATGGGAATTCTGGCGTTCGCCTGGCTATTTGTGACGCTGCTGCTTTCCAGCGATGTTGCTACGCTTTTGCACGATCGCCACTTCACACTGCCCTCTTTTTTGCTGGCGGTATCGCTTTCCGCTTCCTGGCAGTTAGCCTTCTGTCCCTATGTTTCCGACTATTCCCGCTATCTGCCTCACACCGTTTCGGCGCGGGCCGTCTTCAGCGCAGCCTTTTGCGGTACGGTGCTCGGCACTCAGGCCTCTATGACGCTGGGAGTGTTCGCCGCCGCCATTGCCGGTAACGCCTTTTCCGGCCACGAGGTCAGCTATATTGTGGGTCTGGGCAACAGCGGCGCCATGGCGATGGCTATCTATTTCGCCATCTGTTTTGGCAAGATAACCTTCACCACCATGAACGCCTACGGTAGCTTTATGTCGCTCACCACCATCGTCTGCGGCTTTCGGAAAACCACCACCATCAGCCAGAGAACGCGTACGCTGTTTGTGGTGGTCATGGTCAGCCTTTCCTGCGCCATCGCCCTGCTAAGCGAACCGAACTTCCTGAAAAGCTTCACCCACTTTCTGCTGTTGCTGCTGGCCTGTTTCATTCCCTGGAGTGCCATAAGCCTGATGGACTACTACCTGATTTCAAAAGGAAAGGTGGATATTCCAGCCCTGAGCGACCCTCACGGCCGCTACGGACGCTGGAATGGTTACGGCATAACGGTTTATCTGCTGGGGCTGGCGATCCAGGTGCCGTTTATCGCTAACGCATTCTGGCAGGGGCCGCTGACCTGGCTGTTCGGCGGCAACGATATCTCCTGGATTATCGGCTGGTTCTTTACCGCCATTCTCTACTACAGCCTGCGGCGTTTTGACCGCCGCCGGTTGCCGGAGCAAACCCGGCTACCCTGACGTTTTAGAAATCGCCACCATTTGCCAGCCTGTCCAGAAAGGCCCTGAGCAACGGTTTTAGCGCATTAGCCCTCTCATCGTTCATATCGAACGGGGCGCTTTCACGCATATAGTTGCACTGGGCCAGTTCGACCTGAACCGCATACTGACGGTGGGCTGGGGAGCCGTACTGGCGAGTGATATAGCCGCCCTTAAAGCGACCATTGAGTACAGTGCGGTACTGCGGATACCGGTTGCAGAGTTCCACCAGCGCCTGCGCCATGGCGGGCGGGCAGCTCTTACCATCGTTGGTGCCCAGATTGATATCAGGTAACTTTCCATCAAACAGCCGCGGAATCACCGAAGCGATAGAATGGGCATCATAGAGCACCACGTAGCCATGCCGCTGTTTAATGCGCGCCAGCTCCGCCTGGAGCTGCTGGTGATAAGGCTGCCAGATCTCCGCCAGCCAGCGCTGACGACAGTCGGTATCCGGCTCCTTTCCCGGGCGCCAGGCGGGCGTGCCGTCGAACAGCGTCTGCGGAAACAACCCGGTGGTGGCGGTGGCATAGAGCGGCGTGTCATCCGGCGCCCGGTTAAGATCGACCACAAAGCGCGAATAGCGGCCGCGAATAATGCTGGCCCCCAGCCCGGCGGCAAAGTCATAGAGTTCAGGGATATGCCAGTCGGTATCCGGCAGGGGCAGCGCTTCGGGGCTAAGCCCCTGCTCTGCTTCCGGCGTCAGTCGGGTACCGGCATGGGGAATGCTGACCAGCAGCGGCGCGCTTCCCTGGTGAAAATCGTACGCCATCATCGCAGTTCTCCTCTGTAGACCACCTCGCACGGCAGGGTGCCGCCGAGCCAGTACACCAGCCCGGCGGGCTCAGTGATATTCCAGTGCACAAAATCCGCCACCTTCCCCGGTTCAAGGGTACCGTGGCTGTCCTGCAGGCCGAGCGCCCTGGCGGCATTAAGGGTAACGCCAGCCACCGCCTCTTCCGGCGTCAGCCCAAACAGGGTACAGCCCATATTGAGCATCAGCCGCAGCGACAGCGCCGGGGAGGTGCCGGGGTTAAGATCGCTTGCCAGCGCCATCGGCACCTTATGCTGCCGGAAGCCCGCCACCGGGGGATGCTGCGTTTCACGCATCAGATAAAAAGCGCCGGGCAGCAGTACCGCCACGGTGCCATGCTCCGCCATCGCGCGAATATCTTCATCCGTGGCATATTCCAGATGATCGGCGGACAGCGCCTGATAGCGCGCCGCAAGTCCCGCTCCGCCCAGCGCCGAGAGCTGTTCAGCATGGAGCTTAACCGGCAGTCCCAGCTTGCGGGCCGCATCGAACACCCGCTCCACCTGAGCGGGGGAAAAGGCCAGATGTTCGCAGAAAGCGTCCACCGCATCGGCCAGACCGGCGGCGTGAACTTCCGGCAGCAGTTCATCGCACACCACCTGGATCCAGCCATCGGGATGGTCGCGATACTCCGGTGGCACCGCATGGGCCGCCAGACAGGTGGTCACCACCTCTACCGGCATCCGTTCCCCCAGACGACGCGCAGCCTGCAACATACGCAGTTCAGTCGGTTTATCCAGGCCGTATCCGGACTTGACCTCCACCGTAGTAACGCCGTCCGCCATCAGTAGCGCCAGCCGCTCCCGGGCCAGTTCAACCAGAGTTTCCAGACTGGCTTCCCGGGTGGCACGTACCGTGGAAAGAATACCGCCGCCACGGGCCGCGATATCGGCATAGCTCACGCCGTTAAGCCGCTGTTCGAATTCGGTACTGCGGTCGCCGCCAAATATCAGATGGGTATGGCAGTCGATAAAACCGGGCGTCACAATACCTCCTGTAAAACGGTGACGACAGGACGGGTTAAACCGGGACGCCTCCTGTTCCGGGCCGATCGCGACTATCTTTCCTTGCGTCACGGCGATAAAACCATCACGAATGATATTCCAGGCGCCGTCGCGCATGGTGACCAGGTCCGCGCCGCTCCAGAGCGAATCACACTCATTGCCGACTTCATTGAATTGTGCCGCCATATCGCCTCTCGATGATTTACAGTGCGCCATAGTGTATGTATATGTATATACAACTAAGGCGGCGAGGATCAACCATGACCCGATATTTTGTGGAGCGCGCCCTTCTGGGCGACCGGTTAGACAACGACGTAGCGATTGAGGTTAATCACGATGGCTATATCGAAACCGTTACCCCTGACGCCAGTCCGCAGGGAGCCATCCGGCTTCCGGGCGTCATGATTCCCGGCCTCGCCAACCTGCACTCTCACGCCTTCCAGCGGGCAATGGCCGGCCTGACCGAAGCCGCCGCCGACGACAGCGACAGCTTCTGGACCTGGCGCGACCGGATGTATCAGTTGCTCAGCGCCATGACGCCGGAACAGGTAGGCGTCATCGCACGCTATCTTTATATTACGATGCTGAAAGGGGGCTATACCCAGGTCGCTGAATTCCACTATCTGCACCACGCGCCGGACGGTACCCGCTATACCCGCGACGATATGCTGCACCAGCTTATTCTGGCTGCAAAGGAAAGCGGGATAGGGATAACGCTACTGCCCGCGCTTTACAGCTGGTCCGGCTTTGGCGAACAGCCGCCGGAAGCGGGTCAGCGCCGTTTTATTCACTCGACCGACGACTATCTGCAACTTCACTCCCGGCTGACATCGGCCATCCGCGATGAGCGGCTCATCAATCACGGCGTCTGCTTTCATTCGCTACGCGCCGTTAGCGAGCGGCAGATCGATGAGGTACTGCGCAGTGTAGGGGCAGCTCTTCCGGTGCATATTCATATCGCGGAGCAGGAAAAAGAGGTGCGGGCCTGCCAGGCCTGGTCGGGTCAGACACCGGTGGCCTGGCTGCTGGATCATGCGCCGGTGGATGAACGCTGGTGCCTGGTGCATGCCACCCATATGACCCGTCAGGAAACCGAAGCCCTGGCGCGTAGCGGCGCGGTGGCAGGGCTATGCCCCACCACCGAAGCCAGCCTGGGAGACGGCCTGTTTCCCGCTACCGACTACCTGCGCTGTGGTGGTCGCTGGGGCATTGGTTCGGATAGCCACGTATCACTAAGCGTGCTGGAAGAGTTGCGCTGGCTGGAATACGGCCAGCGCCTGCGCGACAGGCAGCGAAACCGACTGGCGACCCGGACGCACCCCATGGTCGGGAATCTGCTGCTGTCTCAGGCGGCGGCGGGCGGCGCCCGGGCCTGCGGCATTCACAGCGGCGCTCTGGCGCCAGGTTTGCGCGCCGACTGGCTGCTACTGGACAACGCCGCCTGGCTGGGCGCCTGCCCCGAAGCGCATGTCGTGAACCGCTGGCTGTTCGCGGGCGATCTCACCGCCATCCGCCACGTCTGGGTCGCCGGCAGGCCCGTGATTCATGATGGCGCGCATCCGCAGGAAGCACAGGCGGCCCGCGACTTTACCCGGGTGATGAAGGAGTTAAGCGTTTAGTCAGTTATGGTCGCGAAATTTGCCCAACAGCTTATAGCGGGTGCCGGGATAGAGCAGGCGAGCGCCGGTCACCGCATGGTTGCCGCTCCATGTCTGGCGGCGTACCAGCAGGCAGGGTTCCCGGGCATCAATCATCAGCGTCTTCTGCTGGAAGGCATCGGGCATCACCGCTTCCACCACATGTTCCCCGGCGGAAAGTGGCGCCACCTGCATCAGGTAGGTATAAGGCGTGATGGCCTGGTAATCCTGCTTCAGGTAGTCGGGCGCCATAACAGGATTGACCAACCGATCCTCCAGCTGAACCGGAATGCCATCTTCATAGTGCACAATCTGCGAGTGAAACAGGGGCTGGCCCGGCGCGACGCCCGGCATGGTCAGCCGCTCGCCGTCCGCCTGTACTTCTTCCAGCGTCAGTAACCGGCTGGTGTGCTCATGACCGCGCAGGGCTATCTCTTCAGCAATATTGTGTACTTCCAGCATCGCCGTATAGCCTTTGCTTTCCGCCACAAAGGTACCCACGCCCTGCATACGCACCAGATAGCCTTCGCTGGTCAGCTCACGCAAGGCGCGATTAATGGTCATACGGCTGACCCCCAGCTCGTTGACCAGCTCGCTTTCCGAAGGGATACGCTGATGAGGCTGCCAGTGGCCGGCGCGAATCTGGGTAATAATCGCCTGCTTAACCCGCAGGTAGATAGGCGCGGGCTGCTGGCCCATAGCGCTGGCTAACTGAGAAACGGCGGACTGGCTGGTCATTGGCTTACCCTGATGCAGAATATAATGCCAGTGTACTGGCTGCCCGCCAGGATGTATAGACATCTGATGCTTCTGCGCAGGTGAATCTTACCGACATTTCCCCGCCGATAGCCCCTTTTTCACGGCAGAATCTCTCCGTGTGATCCCGCTCGCGCCTGGTTGTATAGACAAGATAATACAAATATGCTTGACTCAAAAATAACCGCCCCCAGGAGGGCAGGGCCTTAGTCTCGAAACAGGAGTGATTATGTCATCTGTCGAATGCTGCCTGACGCCCGGAGAGGTCAGTCTGGCAACCCTGAAAGCTATCTACCACGGCGAGGTCACGCTGACCCTGGCCGATAGCGCCTGGCATAACGTGAATACCGCACGGCGTACGGTGGATGAGATTGTCGATGCCGGGCGGGTGGTTTACGGCATCAATACCGGCTTTGGCAAACTGGCCCAGACCACCATCCCTCACGAGCGACTGGCCGAATTGCAGCGTAATCTGATCCTGTCACACAGCGTCGGGCTGGGGGCGCTGTTGCCGGATAGCGTAACGCGTCTGGTAATGGCCACCAAAATCATCAGTCTGGCACGGGGCCACTCCGGCGTACGTCCAGAGCTTATCGAAATGCTGCTTGCCCTGTATAACGCGGGCATCATGCCCTGCATTCCGGAGAAAGGATCGGTGGGCGCCTCCGGCGATCTGGCGCCGCTGGCTCACCTGTCGCTGATGCTGCTGGGGCTGGGCGAGGTTCGGGATAACGGGCGGATGGTTCCTGCCCGGGAAGCGCTGGCCAGAGTCGGGCTAAGTCCGATAGAGCCCGGCCCCAAAGAGGGTCTGGCGTTGCTGAACGGCACCCAGGTTTCAACAGCGCTGGCTCTGCGCGGTCTGTTCGAAGCCGAAAACCTGTTTGCCGCCGGGCTGGTTTCCGGCGCGCTATCGCTGGAGGCGATCAAAGGCTCAGTGCGCCCGTTCGACGCCCGCATTCACCAGGCCCGCGGCCAGCACGGCCAGATAGCGGTGGCGAAAGCGGTTTCTTCGTTACTGACCGGCAGCGCAATCCTTACTTCCCACGCCAACTGCGGCCGGGTTCAGGATCCCTACTCCATTCGCTGCATCCCCCAGGTGATGGGCGCCTGTCTGGATAATCTGCGCCACGCCGCCAGAGTACTGCAAACCGAGGCGAACGCTGCTTCAGATAACCCGCTGGTGTTCAGCGATGACGGCGATGTGATCTCCGGCGGCAACTTCCACGCCGAGCCCGTCGCCTTTGCCGCGGACATTATCGCGCTGGCGGTTGCGGAGATCGGCGCTATCTCCGAACGGCGCCTGGCGCTGCTGCTGGACAGCGCGCTTTCCGGGCTGCCGCCGTTTCTGGTCAACGACGGCGGCGTCAATTCCGGTTTTATGATAGCCCAGGTCACCGCCGCGGCGCTGGCTTCCGAGAATAAATCACTGGCTCATCCCGGCAGCGTGGACAGCCTTCCCACCTCCGCCAACCAGGAAGATCACGTCTCGATGGCGACCTGGGCCGCACGCCGTCTGGGCGAAATGTGTTTCAACAGCGCAGCGGTGGTTGGCATTGAAGCCATGGCCGCAGCCCAGGGCATCGATTTCCACCGACCGCTCCGGAGCTCGGCGCTACTGGAAACGGAGCTGGCCACCATTCGCCATCATGTGCCTTTCCTGGAGCAGGATCGCCTGCTGGCGCCGGAACTCGATGTGATGCGCCAGTGGGCCAGCCGCAGCGCCTGGCCTGAGGTAATTACCGCCATTCTGCCCTCCGTAACCGAAGGATAACTCTATGTCTGACTCCCGGAAATTGACGATGAATCGCGAAATCAGAGCGCCGCGCGGCGGTGAACTTCACTGTGAAAACTGGCTGATCGAGGCGGCATACCGCATGATTCAGAACAACCTGGATCCCGATGTGGCCGAACGACCGGAAGATCTGGTGGTGTACGGCGGTATTGGCAAGGCAGCCCGCAACCCGGAATGCTTTGACCAGATTCTGGCGACGCTAAGACGCCTGAAAGCCGATGAAACGCTGCTGGTGCAGTCCGGCAAGCCAGTTGGGGTTTTCCGTACCCACACCGACGCACCCAGGGTGCTTCTCGCCAACTCCAACCTGGTTCCCCACTGGGCCACCTGGGAACACTTTCACGAGCTCGATCGGGCCGGGCTGATGATGTATGGCCAGATGACAGCGGGCTCCTGGATCTATATTGGCGCCCAGGGCATTGTGCAGGGCACCTTCGAAACCTTTGTCGAGGCCGGGCGCCAGCACTACGGCGGCGATTTGACCGGACGCTGGATCCTGACCGCCGGTCTGGGCGGCATGGGCGGCGCCCAGCCGCTGGCCGGGGTACTGGCGGGAGCCTGCGTACTGGCTATTGAATGTCAGGAGTCGCGCATCGATTTCCGGCTGCGTACCCGCTATCTTGACCATAAGGTCGACACTCTGGACGAAGCCCTGGCGCTTATCGACAAAGCCACCCGGGCCGGCGAGGCTATCTCGGTGGGGCTGCTGGGTAACGCTGCTGAAATTATGCCGCAACTGGTGGAACGCGCGAAAAACGGCGGGCCCAGGCCGGATATCGTCACCGACCAGACCTCGGCTCACGACCCGCTAAACGGCTATCTGCCGGCGGGATGGAGCGTAGCGCAGTGGCGTGAACGACAGCGCACCGATCCTGCGGCGGTCGAGGCTGCCGCCCGGGCATCGATGGCTGAACACGTGCGGGCGATGCTGGCATTTCACCATATGGGGATTCCCACCATCGACTACGGCAACAATATCCGCCAGGTAGCGCTGGAAGAGGGGGTAACAAACGCCTTTGACTTCCCCGGTTTCGTGCCTGCCTGCATCCGTCCGCTATTCTGCGAAGGCAAAGGGCCATTCCGCTGGGTCGCGCTTTCTGGCGACCCTGAAGATATCTACAAAACCGATGCAAAGTTAAAAGAACTGTTCCCGGACAACCGCAATCTGCACCGCTGGCTGGATATGGCCAGAGAACGTATCGCCTTCCAGGGACTGCCGGCCAGGATTTGCTGGCTGGGGCTGGGGGAACGACACCTGGCGGGGCTGGCCTTTAACGAGATGGTGCGCAACGGCGAGCTGAAGGCGCCGGTAGTGATTGGCCGCGACCATCTCGACTGCGGCTCCGTGGCCTCGCCAAACCGGGAAACCGAAGCGATGAAAGACGGCTCCGACGCCGTGTCCGACTGGCCGCTGCTGAACGCGCTGCTTAACACCGCAGGTGGCGCCACCTGGGTCAGCCTGCACCACGGCGGCGGCGTTGGGATGGGCTTCTCGCAGCATGCCGGGGTGGTTATCGTCTGCGACGGCAGCGATGCCGCGGATGCCCGGCTGTCCAGGGTACTGTGGAACGATCCCGCTACCGGGGTAATGCGCCACGCCGACGCGGGATACGATATCGCCGTCGACTGCGCTCAGCGTCACCATCTGGACTTGCCGATGGTGAACCGGCAATAACGCCTGATGGAAGCAGACCCCGGACGGGGTCTGCAATCTTTACTGGCGAATCTGCCGCAACGCCTGTTCAGACAAACCGGTAACTTCGGCAATCTCCGCCAAGACATCTCCATCTTTAACAGACTGCGGGCCACATCCTGCATGGCCTCCAGGCGTCCTTGTTCCAGTGCCTGCGCTATCGTCATAAACTCCTCCCTGTGTTGTGGCGTCCGGTGCGCCAGTTCCTTCACAAAGGCTACCGGTTCAACAGTATTCGCAGTATGCAACATCCAGTGCATCAACGCTGTTAACCGCGCCTGTGTAGTGTATCCCTCCTCCAGCAGGCAGACCAACGGTTCGATCACAGCCATAAGATCCCGGATATGACTGTGCTTGAGCAGCAGTTCCAGCATCGCCATGCGTTTGTGCTTCATGATGTCGTCATCGTCCAGCGCCCCCACATCAACCAGAGGGAAGCTTCCGTTGTATAGCTGGCGTGCAACCTCCGGTTCGTTAAACAACTCCAGCCAGTTCAACGTATAGGGCCAGGGCGTGGCGCGCCCATGGCAGAACAGTATCTGCACCACCAGCGGTAACCGCTCATGGCCGGCATCCAGATGGCGCTGCATTGCAGCAATGGCATACCTCAACAGCCGGAAAGCCATATGTCTGTCTGTTTGCGCTGGACGTGGCGGCACGCCACCGGGTGCAGTTCTCGATGCGGGGCGCCGATGCTGTGGCCCTGCTCAGACAGAATGCTGGCGGTAGGCTGCCCGGGACACGAGAAAATGACAAATAATTCGCGTACACTGGGCCTGGTCATAGTGCTGCATTTATATGCTCGGCTGAACCTATCACCCGGGAGAGACAGTATGCCACTACAGGATGATGAGCTGTTGCAATCTGGTTTCACCAGGAAAGACATTGAGAAAATCAAGTCTCATCAGGCCAGGGGAGATTCCCAGGATACAGTTCTGAAAGAGCTGAGTAACCATTTCAGAGCGCTGACCTGGATTGCAGCCGGAATGATGGTTGTAATATTGCTGACCATCATTTTCGGCAGCGTCACTCATGTAATTTCGATTGTTATTGCCTCGTTCTTCCTTCTTATCATACTGGTATGTGTCATGCCGGTCGGACTGGGGTACAAGTCGTGGAAACTCCGGCGTTCGCATTTCACCAACTCTGATTATCGTTAGTCAGGTTCTCAAGAACCACCTTCGCACTGACTCCCCAGCCAACGACTTTCATGGCCAGTTTTGGCCGGGGCATGGTATCCACCTTCCGGTAGTAATCCCGTGGCACGTATCGAAACAAACGCCAGGCCTCCGGTCGGCCGACTAAGCCAAATACGCTGTAGACGTTCGCCGCCAGCGTTACAGCATTGAATCCCCCCAAACCCGACATCACGGCTGAAGCCCATAAATTCAGCAACCGACATGGCTCTATCGGCAAGAATACCTTCTGAAGTGGGCTCATTCAGGAACTGGTGAGCCACCTCTCTTGATACCGTATTGGCAGCATCCGCAGCCAGAACGGCACCGGCCAGAACACCCATCGGCGTCATAGATGCGTTCATGACTCCCCCAGAACAGCCTGAACGACAGCCAGTACGACTTTGATACCAGAGATAAAATAGCCGACAACCTTATTGTTCTCTGTTACATACTTTATTTCAGCATAAATACGAGCATAGCCAGTCCGCAGCATTCGTGACTGTTGCTGCAGGTTTTTACCTTCTTCTCTGAGTCGATTCAGGCAAAGTATGCATTCTTCATCCGTCCGGGCCGCCTTGCGAACTCAAACTGCTGCGTGATGACATGTCGGATTTCATTCACAAACTGAGTACGAGTGAGCGAGTCTCCCAGATGCATTGACGCCAGCGTATTTGCAGTATTAACCAACGTCCGGGCTTCCAGGTTGATCATGGTTTCAGCCCACTGCCGCCGATTCTGTCCGGGGAAAAGTGCAATATCCATCAGTCATCCTTCTGGTTTGCATGTGCACATGCTTAATCACTGAATCTTGTGATGCAAGGGGCTCCAGATATGTTAGGGATTGCGAACATGCGCCTTCGTTTTCCTGTCTGCTGTAAGAACTAGCGGTTGACCTGTTCTCCGCTGATTGACACACGACAAAGTTAGTAAGGACCACTCGGCGGTAAGAACAATTTCGTAATTCCACTTTTCACTCAAAACTGCCTGTCTAAAAGGGGGGGCATCACCCCGGCACAGTCCCCTGAAGGAATGGCTATTCCGTTCACCGTCAATGTTAGCTTTTTTCCGGGCTGTGATAACATCTCAGGGTCATTTTTCAGGCGTTCTGCCACGTGCCAGGAATGCCTGTATCCGCACATTACCGGTTTTGCGCGACCGATTCAGAACAATAATCACCGCCTCTGAAAAGATACACAGAATTACTGCGTCACACTCAAAATCGTTCTGATATTGCGGGCGCTGGTGGCGATAACGTCGATGGCGCCGGTACGCAGCGCCCCCATAATCGCCATCGCTTTGGTGCTCTCGGAAGCAATGGCGATAACGCAGGGGATCTGGCGCAGCTCTTCCACGCTCAGGCCAATAACCCTATCATCCATCACCGTATGCACGTGCTGACCCTGAGCGTTAAAAAAGTCATAGCCTGCGATATCGCCAATCACCCCCTGGTTCAGGCTGGCGTCGTTAATCTCCTGAGGCGTGAACCAGCCCAGTTTCACCATATAGCTGTCTTCGTTCATATCACCGATGCCCACCAGCGCAATATCCGCCTTCCGCGCCCGGTCCAGAGTCTCTTTAATGGTGCCGTTGCGCAGCAGCGCCGACTTCAGTTCGGTATTTTCCACATAGGCCGGCGCATAAAGCGATTCGCTACTGCCGCCGAATTTTTTGGCCAGCAGGCGGCTGATATGGTCGGCGTTAATCACATCACCGGGACGGTGGGTACCGCCGATGCCGCAGATAAATCGACAGTCTTTCGGCTGTACCGTGCTGGTGTACTCCGCCACCGCCGCCACGTTGCGCCCCTGGCCCACCGTGACCACCATATTGTCGCGCAGCGAGGCCGCCAGATAGCCGGAAACCAGCGCCGCCACCTGGCGACGCTGTTCGTCTTCATCGTTATGATCCAGCGCGATCAGCGCACGCTTCACGGAGAAACGCTCTTTTAACTGCTTTTCCAGCTGAGTGCTGAACACCGGATGGTAGCGAACATTGATCTCAACAATGCCCTCTTCCTTCGCGCGTTTCAGCAAACGCCCCACCTTGATACGTGAAAAGCCGAAACGTTTGGCGATCTCTTCCTGGGTTACCTCATCGCAGTAGTATGCGATGGCGATCTCCGTCAGTAATTCGTAATCCTTTGAGTCGTTGGATCTATCCATACGGGCTGCGATCTCCACGTAGTGAAATTGTCAGGGTGATGAACATTTGCCAAAAACTATACCAGATAACGGATCGGCAGAGGATGATCGCACCGACAATCCCCGTGCAGACAAGCAGTTAACCTAACCAGCGCCGATTTAAAGCGCGCCGGAAAGCGCGGCCGCTTCGTCAAGAATAGCGCGGTAGGCCTCGGGCTGATGAGCGAAGCGCCCCAGGAACAGGCCGTCGACATCCGGCCACAGCTGACTTAACAGCCCCGGCCCGGCGCTGCCGCCGTAAATTACCCGGTGAGGATCCGGCGTATTTTCCTGTAACCACGCCCGCAGCCCGGAACAAACCGTGCGAATATAGTCATCCCCGGCTGGCTGAGGTGCGCCAATAGCCCACTGAGGTTCCCAGGCGAATATCACAGCGCCCTGTGGCGTCGTTCCCGGCTCGCCCAGTACCTGGCGGGCCTGTTCGATAGCGATCCGGGTCGCGTCAATGGGGCTAAGGCGTTCAGGTTCACCGATGCAGACCACCGGCGTCAGGCCGTGCTGAAGCGCGATATTCACCTTACGCTGAATCACTTCATCACTTTCAAAGAAGTTGCGCCGCCGTTCGGCATGACCAATTTCCACATAACGGCAGCCCATCTCCCGCAGCATGGAGGCGCTGACTTCGCCGGTCCAGGCGCCCGGCGGCTCCGAAGAGACATTCTGGGCACCTATGCCCATGGTCGTCCCCTGAAAAGCCTGCAATGCACCTTCAATGACGGGCGCCGACGGAAAGGTAAACAGCGTGGCCTGCCCCTCCTGCTGCGTCAGCGGGTGGCTGGCGATAATTCCCGCCACCGCCCGACACCACTCCAGCGTCTGCTGATAGCCGAAGTACATCTTCATACTTGCGCCGATAACCGGTTTCAGCGACATACCATGCCCCCCGTTTCGAATTCTTGATTCATGCAGCGGCCCACGGCCAGAATAATCTGCGCCAGTGAAACGGCGCCGGCATCCGGTGTTCCTTTACTGCGCTCCGCCAGCGGTCGGGCGCGCCCGATTTTAGGCACCATATCTGCCGTCTCCCGGGCGCTACGCTCCGCGACATCGGCGGCACACCCCCAGGCTTCTGCAAGCGATACCCCCCTGGAGGCCTGCTGATTCAACGCTTCGCTAAACGGCAGCAGCACATCTACCAGCGTCTTATCACCAGGACGCGCTTTACCAAAGTGCATCACACCGTCGCAGGCCCGGGTAATGGCCTGCGCCACCACCAGAGTATCTGGCTGGCGCTCATTGCCCAGCGTAGTGCCGATGGTGTTCAGAATCACGCCCCAGATAGCGCCGGAGGTTCCCCCGGCTTTGTCTGCCCAGGCATCGGCGGCCTGTTGCAGCACGCTGCCCGCCCCGGCGCCGCGTTCCAGCGCCTGGCGCGCCTGCTCCCGGGCGGCTCGCACGCCGCGCTCCATCCCAATGCCATGGTCGCCGTCGCCCGCCACGGCATCTATACGCCCCAACTCTTCGGCATTTTCGATAATCGTTTCCGCCAGCACATCCACCATTCCAGCAATCCGTACCGCGCACTGCCGGGATTCGGCGCTGGCTTCCGGCAGCGGCGGCGCCTGATTTTCACACTCCACGCCTGCAGGCAGCGGCTCTTCGGTAAAGCGCGATCCCTTACGGAATGCCGCACTGTAAGCAGGTGCCTGCCATAGCCCTTCCAGCTCCTCATTCAGCCAGAACAGCGTCAGGGAAAGCCCCGCCATATCAAAGCTGGTGACAAACTCTCCGACCTGGGGATCGACGACCTCAATCCCGTTTTGTGCCAGTTCTTCCGCCACGCTGTGCCACAATACAAATAGCTCTTCATATTTCACCGATCCCAGGCCGTTCAGAATCGCCCCCACCCGGGCGCCCTTTGCCTGCGGCACCGTAGAAGGCACATCGCGCAGCAAATGCTCCACCAGCCGATGAGCCAGCTCACTGGCGGTGCCGATCGGCATTTCGCTGATGCCCGGCTCACCGTGAATTCCCATGCCGAAGGCCATCTGCCCCTCCGGGATGGTAAACAGCGGCTGCCCGGCGCCAGGCAGTTTACAGCCAGAGAACGCCACGCCAATGGTGCGGGTGCGCTGGTTGGCGAGACGCGCCGCCGCCAGCACCTGTTCCAGAGTATCGCCACGCTCCGCAGCGGCGGCGGCGGCCTTGAACACCACCAGATCGCCCGCCACCCCGCGTCGTTTCTCTTCTTCGCCGGCGGCGGCGCTTGAGATGTCATCGGTGATGGCAATCACTTCACAGGGGATCCCTTCAGCGATCAGCCGCTCCCGGGCCAGACCGAAGTGCAGTACATCGCCGGCATAGTTACCAAAGGCCAGCAACACCCCACCGCCGTTGTTGGCAGCCCGGGCCACTGAACAGATTTGCTGAGCAGACGGCGAGGCGAACAGATTTCCCATCGCCGCGCCGTGAGCCAGCCCCTGACCAACCAGACCGGCGAACGCCGGATAATGGCCGGAGCCGCCGCCGACCACAACGGCGACGGTGCCCGGTTTGCTGCGGGTACTACGTACCACGCCGCCGGGAACCTGACGAACAATGGCGGCATTGGCACTGACGAAGCCTGAAACCATCTCTTTGGCGAAATCGGACGGGTGATTAAAAAGCCATGTCATAACGCTGCTCTCCTGCCTGTCTCTTCTGTCTGTATGTGCGGTGCCGCACGCTGCGTCGGCATCACATTGTGGGGTTTACCCTGCTGACTCAGCCCGGGTTTGTTATCGGATTGTTATCTATTAATGAACATAACAGTTGCCCCTTGATGAGCATATGAACATCAAGTGAAACTGTGAGCGATTTCAAAAATGGCGTAAAAAACCTCAATACGCCATATAAAGGCAGAATCAGGCGATTCAAAGGGAAATAACGCGGTTCACACATCCGTTCAAATGAAATGCTATTGAACTTATGAATATTTGCAGCTACTTTTTTAACCGGAACAGAATGTTCATATGTTTCGATGAAAAACATCTGAGCGAACCACGGAAGGGCGACACGACAACCACCGGAGGTAAACATTATGGCGACTATCGCAATCGGCGCCGACGACGCGGCGACCGAGCTGAAAAACATTGTAAAGTCACATCTGCAGGCGAAAGGGATTGAAGTGGAAGACTTCAGCCACGACGTGGTCGACAACGACCAAATTTATCCGGATATCGCCTTTCATCTGGCGACGGCCATTAGCGAAGGCAAGTTTGAGCGCGGTATTCTGCTGTGCGGTACCGGCATCGGTATGGCTATCGTCGCCAACAAAGTGCCCGGCGTACGGGCAGCCCAGTGTCACGATGTCTATTCCGCCGAACGGGCCCGTAAAAGTAACAACGCCCAGATAATGACCATGGGCGCACGGGTCATAGGCCCCGAACTGGCGAAATCACTGGTGGATGCCTGGCTGGAAAGCGAATTCGAATCCAGCCGATCCGGCCCGAAAGTAGAACGTATCAGTTATTACGAGCATCAGGCGCATCAGGGCGGCTAAGGAGCAAAATGATGCAACAGAAACTGGAGGTGGGAGTCAATACCGCCATGTTTGACGGCGTGGAACCGGAGATAGCCTTCAGAACCGTTCGGGACGCGGGTTTCCGCTATATCGAACTGGCATATAACCAGGGCTACGTGGGCAATCTTGACCCTATGCTATTCGGCCCGGAAAACGCCGCTCGCATTGTGGCGCTACTGGAAAAACACCAGTTAAAGACCCGGGCGCTGGGTTGCACCATGAACCTGGCCGCGCCGGACGCCGTGGCGCAGTTTACAATGCGGATTCAGTTCGCCCGTCGCATAGGCGCAACCTTTCTTAACGCCTGTATCGGCAAGCGTGAAGATCGGCAGGCGATTATCGCTAATCTGCGGGAGCTGGCGCCGCTGGCCGCCGACAGCGGCTGCGTTATCTGCATCGAAAACGGCGGCGATCCTAACTATGACGTTTTTGCCGTCGCCGAAGAAGGGCTGGCGCTGCTGGAAGCCATCGACAGCCCGGCGATCGCCTTTAATATCGACCCTGGCAACACCGTTTCGCTGCGCCCGGAGCGCGACGCCATTAACGAATGCATCCATATGCTACCCGGGGCGCGCCATGCCCATATCAAAGATGTACTGCACAAAGAGGACGAGTTCCGGTTCCCGGCGATCGGCGAAGGGATGCTGGATTACCGCCCTTTACTACGGGAGCTTGAGCAACGTGCCATTCCCTGTAGCCTGGAAATCCCGCTGCGCATGCACCGCAGCAGCGATACCCTGCCCCATCGGGCGCCGCAGCCGGTGGATCCCGCCATTAGCCTTGAGGTGCTGAAACGCTCGCGTCAGCATCTGGAAACCCTGCTCGGGTATCCGCTGTAATCTCTGTGCGGGCCGCAGCATACGGCCCGCATTTTACGCCATGGCCGCCTGTAAAAACTCCCGGCATTCGCGTTCGTTTGCCCACAAATCGTCCTGCTCTGTGGTGCGCATTTCAATGGCGATAGTAATTTCATCCAGCTCCGGCGGCAGTTCCAGGCTACGGGCTACCGTAATGATCTCCCGGGCCACCTCAGCCGTCAGAAAACCCGGTGCGCCGAACTTCATGTGGTAGTCGCCATAACCGGGCTGGGTCGGATCGAGAATCGCGTTAGAAAGATGCAACTGCGACATCAACGGCGCGCACTGGTGCAGCGAGGTGGTCAGCGTTTCCTGATTAAGCGCGACGTGGGCGCTATCCCAGGCGATATACAGCTTAGGACAGTCGGGACGCAGCGCCTGCATCCAGCTCACCGTCTCGTCACTAAAGCCAATCAGCTGACGCTTATGAGCGAAGCGATCCAGCGGCTCCAGCTGCAGAATCATATCCGGATACTGACTGACCGTTTCCCCCAACGCCACCAGCGACTCACCAAAAGCGGCCATCGCTTCATCACGTCGGGCCTCCCCGGGATCGGCTCCGCTTACCAGCGAAAGCTTGCGGGTACCGCACTCCGCAGCAAGCTGTGCCAGCTCCCTGGCCCGGGCCACTGATTTGCGGCGCAGTACCGAATCCAGGCTACTGAGGTTAAGCTGCTCGCTAAGCAGCGCGAAGGTCAGCCACTGAGTCAGTATCAGCGGCGTGGTATCGATCAGTTCTCGCAGCGCGCCTCTTTCCCTGCAGCCTGCGATAACGCCCGTTTCCACCGCCCGGTAGTCGCCGGAATCGGCAATGCGTTTAACCACCTCCACCACCTGCGGCTCCGATGCCATCAGAGGAAAAAAGAGTTCAGCGATATGGGCCGAAGGAACCAGACGCGAGGGGGAACCAGGCATCGCTATTCTCCTTATTATCTACGGATATCAGACAGGCTTTTTCAAAAAGCGCTCATTAGTTTTTGTCAAAAACTAATGTTCAGCACTATCAAAGCAAAAAGAGCCAGTTTTAGAGAGTGACAGAGATCGCAAAACCCATTGAAATATCGGAAACAGACGCAAAAAAAATATTAAACCAGAAAAATAAAATGGTTATCAGCCACAATAAAAACAGAGTGGATAACATCCTTACTGGTTGTTGTCCATAGCGTTAACTGTTTATTTTCTGAATAAATCAACTGGTATGAAAGGATAAACAAACAGAAAATACACATTAAAAATCATATAAATAAATATTATTAGTGATAACTATAACGGCAATAAATCACTTCAGCAGGCTATCGATTTTAAATTTAAACCCTAAACAAATGATATACCTTAAATAGAATACCGAACAAATGTTCCTGCCTGTTATGCCACGAAGATAAAATCCTCTTTTTTTACCCCATAGTTTTTCTGTTTTGTGATTCCTTTCATTTTTTCATATCAGAATTCCTTCTACCTTCTTAAACACAAGTTATATATATGAACATCTGAACACATCATCACACCGCTGGCCACCGCCGGAGATTCCGGTCGCCCGCCCGCCGTCACAGGCGTTGCAGGCGCCTGTGACGATAGCAACGGAGAACCGATATGCGTATTTCAGCCCCCCCGCTGTCCACCGCACAGGAACAACCTACCCGAGTCCGCTGGCGGATTTTCGCGGTGCTCTTCTTCCTGCTGGCAGTCAACCTGATGGACCGCATCACGATTTCCATCGGCATTCCCTATATCAAAGAGGAATTTCACCTGTCACCGACCATGCAGGGGCTGATTCTCAGCAGCTTTTTCTGGTCCTATGCGCTGTTGCAGATCCCCGGCGGTTGGGCGCTGGATCGCTTTGGCCCCCGTAAAGTGTTAACCACCTCCACGGTGCTGTGGGGCGCCAGCCAGATTGGCCTGGCGCTGGCGACCGGCGGTCTTTCGCTGATCTTCGCGCGTATCGCGCTGGGGGTGGCGGAAACGCCGGTTTCTCCTTCCGGCGCCAAGATGAGTTCCACCTGGCTGGCCCGGGCCGAGCGCGGTCGTGGAGCTTCGATTATGGATTGCGGCAGCCCACTGGGCGTTGCGGTCGGTGGGCTTATCATCGCTTATCTTATCGATCTGCTCGACTCCTGGCGTCTGGCCTTTGTGGTGGCCGGGCTGTTCAGCATGTCGCTGGCGCTGCTGGCCTGGTTCAAACTGCGCGACAAACCCACCGAAGATAAACGCGTTAACGCCGCCGAGCTGGCGCTGATTCAGGCCGATGACGATGCGGCCCGCCATCATGAAGAAGAGACGCCCTGTAAAGGTATGGGTATCGATACCCGTTCTCTGATGGGTATTATGTTTGGCCGCGCCACCTGGGCGATGATCTACTTCGGCCTGCTGACATGGGGCCCCAGCTATCTGGCTCAGGCACGCGGTTTCGACCTTAAAGCCATTGGCAACGCCACTTTCATTATCTTCCTGATGGGCGCTCTGGGCTCGCTGAGCGCCGGATTCCTGGTGGATTTTCTGGTTAAACGCGGTATGCGCCATGGCCTTGCGGTAAAAGGTCTGATAGCCATCTCCGGGCTGGTGACTCTAACCATCTTCCTGCTGCTACCAGGCATCAGCAATCCGGTAAGCGCCGTGATTATGCTTTCGGTCGCCTCTTTCTTCCTGACCGGCGGCGGCGGCATCTACTGGAGCCTGCCTGCGCTACTGGCCCATAAATCCCGGGTCGGTCTGGTGGGCGGCACCATGAACATGGCGGGCAGCGTCGGCGGCATTCTGGTGCCCATCGTGGTGGGGCTGATTTTGCAGGCCACCAACAGCTTTACCGGCGTGCTCACCTTCTTCACCCTCTGTTCCGGCCTCTATGTGCTCGGTACCCTGGTGATTCGATTCCGCCAGCCCGGCGTACCAGACGCGCTGAACCCGACCCCGGCTCGTTAAAGCAGATTTCCGATATCACGATGTAAGGAGTTTTTATGCTGCGTTTTGCCGCTAACCTGACCATGCTGTATCCCGAATATCCATTCCTGGAGCGTTTCGATCGCGCCGCCGCCGATGGTTTTCAGGCCGTGGAGTTTTTCTTTCCCTACGGTACGCCCGCAGAAACCTTTCACCAGGCACTGACGCGCAATCAGCAGGAACTGGTACTTTTCAATATGCCACTGGGCGACTGGGACGCTGGCGAGCGCGGCTTCGCTTCTCAGCCGTCGCGCCGCGACGATTTTCGGGCCGGTCTGGATCAGGCCGTGGCCTACGGCAAGGCCTTACGTCCCCCGCGCATTAACTGCCCTTCCGGCCCCGAAGGCAGCGATGCGCAGCCCTGGCCGACACTTGTGGAAAACATGACCATGGCGGCCAGGGCGCTGGCGGATATCGACGTTCAGTTAGTGGTGGAACCCATCAATCGCAACGATGTGCCCGGCGCTGTGATCTCTAACGTCGAACAGGCGCTGGCCCTGTTCGAAAAAGTGGATAGCGACAATATCGCCATTCAGTACGATCTCTGGCACTCGCTGCGTGCCGGTGAAGATCCGTTCTCGGTGCTAAAAAGTCATATGGACAGGATAGCCCATATCCAGATTGCCGACGTGCCCGGCCGCCATCAGCCCGGTACCGGCGAGGTGGATTTCGAGAAACTGTTTACCCTGATCGATAATTCCGGTTATCAGGGCTGGGTAAGTCTGGAGTACCACCCGCAGGGCGGAACTCAGGAGAGCTTCGCGGCGCTGCGCCGGATGGGGCTTCTGAACTAAGCCGCGAAGCCTGCGTCAGCGCTGGCGGCATGGACGGCGGTGAAGGCAACGGCGGCAGTTCCGGTGCCGGAACGGGGGGGTCAGGCGGCCCTGGCTTATCCGGTGGCGGCACAGGCTTTTCAGGAACCGGGTCGCCGGGATCATCAGGATTTCCGGGCGCAGGCAGGCTGGGCGCAGGCGTGGGATCGGGATCTGGCTCCCGGGCACTGGCAACGGCGGCGCCCCCCAGCAGCCAGATGAGCAGTAACCATCGACACGAATACAGGAACATGGCGCCTCCGCGGTTCAGCGCGAATGCCTGAATAAAAATGTCCGGCTATTCAGGACATTTAATCCGCTTAATGGCGGCGTCATACAGCTTCTGATTTTTGCGCTGCATCGCCTGCGTCGCCTGCTGAATATTCTCTTTATTGCCTTCCACCCCCAGCAGGCGGTTCTGCCACTCGGTATCACTCTGCTCCAGGCTAACGCCGCACTTCGCCCGCATCTCTTTCACAATCTGCCCACGCTGCTGCTGAAACTGCAGCCCGGCGAAAGGATTATCGGCCAGCGCGCTTACCGGCACGGACAGTACGGTACCCAGAAGCAAAAATTTCAGTAATTTCATGAACTCATCCTTAATGTTAACCATCTCTCTTTGTTCGAATGAGTATAGCAGTCTGTACACCATACGGAATCACGGGGAAAAGAAGGCGGGGCAGTAGGCCCCGCCCGGGGGATCAGAAATCGTACTGCAGCGTCAGACGGTTCTGCCAGAAATCTTTCTCATACAGCGGCGAAGTCTGAACGCCCACGAAGTCGGTCAGGCTCAGCCCCTTCAGCGCGCCCTGGAAGTTCCAGATAAAGTAGAGCAGATATTCAGACTGGCGCAGGCTGCCGGAATCGACCGACGGCGTGAGATCCATCCATGAATAGCGCGCGCCCATGGTCAGGCTCTCACTGGCCTGCCAGTTCAGACTGGTGGCCCAGGCATTACCGCTGCCCAGATCCTGGGTACTGGTGAAATACGGCTGTGCGAAATAGGGGCCGGAGGCCGTATTGTGGGCGTAGGGCGTCACCAGCGATCCATAGCCATAACTGTTGCCGTTAGCGGCGATGTGGTCGTAGCCCATGGCCCAGGAAAGACCGGGAGTCAGCGAAAGCGCCAGTTGCGCGCCGAAGGAGCGGTTATCCACGTCACCCGCCAGCGCCTTGCCTTCACTGGTACCGCGAATAAACTGCAACCCGAAGTCCGGACTCAGCGGCGCCTGCTGCCACTGAATATGGCCTTCGGTATAGAAAATGTTAGAGAAGTCATCGTAGCTTTCGTACCACATCTGGCCGGTCAGCTTTTTATCGTCCCACATCAGGTGATGCCCGGCGCCAATAGCCCACATGCCGTCGGTCTTCTCATCCACTTCGGTATAGGCGGTGGTGCGCTTCACCCGATCGCTGCCCCAGCCTTTATAGCGCCAGATTTTGGTGGCGCGCAGGAAGTCATCACCGCTGCCGTACTGCATATCCACCGCCTGGTAGAGGATAGGAGTAATTCGCCAGTCATAGTCACCAACGAAAGGCAGGTCCAGACGCTGATTACCACCGGTAATGCGAAAATCGCCGTACCGCCAGCTCAGCCAGGCTTCGCCAATATTGGTCTGGTTATCGCCGATATCGCCGATGACGCGCTCTTCTGGCGGGTGGTTAATGCCGCGCAAAAACAGACCGCTAACCCCAATGTTGAAGCCATACAGCGGCGCGGTTTCGTATTTCACAAAGCCGCCGTAGCTGATGGTATCCTGGTTAAAGCCTTTGGCGAAATAGGCGTTATGAGTGGTGTAGTAGAGCGCCCGGGCGCTACCGCTGACCTTGCCGCAGCTAAAGGCGTCGGCCAGACTGCTGACGTTGCCGTCGCTGTCGAAACAGGCACTGTCAGACTTAAAAGAGATCGCCGCCTGCGAGCTCAGAGGCAATGCCAACGCCAGAAAGGCGGCGGCGCCCAATAGTGAAGATATCCCTGCGCGACGCGCGCCATTTCCCCCTGCTTCCCAACATTTGTTCATGTTGATACCCTGATGATGAAAACAAAAAAAGCCAAAATAAATGGTGCAGCACCTGTCCATCCGTCTGGCCCGTCCCTTTAAACAGGTCGATGCCGTGCGGAAATATGGCCTGTACCAGGCCCCGCTCCGGGGTGCCATGCTGCACAAGGCTGCGATTATCATCATCTGAAGGGTTGCAATCCAGCGCTAAACGCAAACGTTTGCTTCCTTTCAACGGAATGATATTCTGGTAAAATGGCAAACCAGAAAAAATCCCCAAAAAACCGACGCTGTCAGTCAGAATATAAAACTAAAATTTTAAGAAAAATAATACATAGCCCTCATTTTACGATCCGCGAAAACGTTTGCTGAGTGCTGTATTTTCAGGCAGCTTACGCGGAAAAACCGCGCAAGGGCTCAGAAGTAATAGCCAATATTAACGTTGGTACGGAAATACCACTTTCCGCTGCCCGGAGACTGAGTGTTGGTCCAGCCGGTGGCATTTAACGCGCCGCCCCAGGGATTCACGTTCTTCGCCCAGCTAAAGTCTACCCAAAACATGACCGGCATAGCGAAGACCTGTACCCCCACGGTGTTCATCCGGGAGTCGCTCCAGCCTCCTTTATCCTTCCACAGCACGCTGTAATCGTTATAAAAGCGCAGTTTTGATACCGGCCCCCACGTTACGTCCACATCCCGGGCCAGGTTGAGCGATGCAGTCGTCGCTTTTGCGGGAATCAGGTAAGCCGGCGTCAGGCCGTTACCGCCCATAAGAATAGTGTCATCATCCGTGCCTGCGGGGTTTTTGGGGTGATACTGATAGCGAATCACCTGAGAGGAAAGCTGCCACGGCCCGTTCTTCAGGCGACCATGCAGACCCGCCGCCCAGAAACTGCCGTCATCGCCAGTATCGCGGTTATGCAGGCGCGCCAGCGCCAGGGAACCCCCCAGTTCATTGCGCCAGTCGCCGAACTGAAACTCACGGGCCAGACGTACGTTAACCTGATCGCGCTTTTCATTACGTTGCTGATGCTGAGTGGGATAAATGGTATTTTTCAGGCGGCTGTAATCCCCCACATCCGGGGCATAGCGCAAATTTTCCGGCTCCATCCACGGAAAATATGCCACATCCAACGACCAGCGCTTATCACGATACTGATATTTAATACCGCTTCCGGCATTAACGCCAAAGCCTAAATAAAATGGAATACCGTACGACCAGCCAAACTGGGGATAGGGTTCAAGGCCAAAAGGTTTTCCGGGAATACCCAGTTGAACGCTATTTTTTTGATTAAACCGGTAGCCCACAAAAGCCCGATCGATGGCATATTTTCGATTGTCCTGAAACCAAAATCCGGCATCGAAAAAATAATTATCATAATAACCGCTACTGTCTATTCTGAAGGTATCAAATCGTAAATGGGGAGGGTTTCGATAATTACTTCCCTGCCAGTCTTCATAGCGATAATTAGCGCGTAACGCACCGCCGATATCCAAACCGGCGTTGCTATCTGCGCTGCGCCATCCGATATGAGGAAACGGCTTTCCCGCAGCCATAGCCTGACCCACTACCACCCCCAAACTCCCCAGCAATAGTGATGTTATTATTTTACGCATCTCCCACCCCCAATAAAAAAGCAACAGACCTGCGCCGCAGATTTGTTTATCTGCGTCGCTCTGTTTCACCAGCGAAACAAATCATCAGATATAGCAATGATTATTTTTATCGTTTCAAATATGATACCGGATATATTATTTGATACCGGGAAAATCTCACGGGGTGGAATGGGAGTCAAGGTTCAAACTTTGAGCTATAACGCAATACTATTAATCACATGGCCTGGCGTCAGGATTTGAGAATAACATCCAAAAATATTCTCAAATATGAAACTGATAATGCGATATCAGCCGACAACGTTTGTCGGCTGAAAGAAAACAGACGTGAGAATCAGGCCGCCATCGCCTGCCCGAAAGAGTCCGGCGTGGCCATACGCCACATACGGGCGTAAAATTCACTGGCGATCTCCGGCTCCAGCAGGGCGCCCGGTGCCAGGTAGTAATAGATATCCGAATACGCCTTAATTTCGGTCGGCGCGATACGGCGTAGCATATGGTGAGAGGTGAGATCTTCGGGCCGACTGACCCCCGCCGCCGCCAGCATTTCCGCCAGCGCCTTCATAGTATTGTGATGGAAGTTATATACCCGCTCGGCTTTATCCGGCACCACCAGCGCCTTCTGACGCTGCGGATCCTGGGTGGCTACGCCAACCGGGCAGCGGTTGGTGTGGCAGCTCTGGGACTGAATGCAGCCTACCGCAAACATAAATCCACGCGCGGAATTCACCCAGTCGGCGCCCAGAACCATCATGCAGGCGATGTCGAACGCGCTGATAATCTTACCGCTGGCGCCAACGCGGATCTTATCGCGCAGCCCGCATCCCACCAGAACGTTATGCACAAACAGCAACCCTTCACGTAGCGGCATACCCATATAGTTGGAAAGCTCCAGCGGCGCCGCGCCGGTGCCGCCCTCTTTGCCATCCACCACAATAAAGTCCGGCGTTATGCCGGTTTGCAGCATCGCCTTCACGATAGCGACAAATTCCCAGGGGTGGCCGATACACAGTTTAAAGCCAACCGGTTTACCGCCGGACAGCTCGCGTAATTGAGCAATAAATTCCATCATCTCCAGCGGCGTGCTGAAGGCGCTGTGCGAGGCGGGAGAAATACAGTCCACCCCTTCCGGCACGCCGCGGGCTGCGGCAATTTCGGCATCCACTTTACTGCCGGGCAGAATGCCGCCGTGGCCCGGTTTCGCCCCCTGACTGAGTTTGATTTCCACCATCTTCACCTGAGGCATACGCGCCTGGGCGGCAAAGCGTTGCGGATCGAAACGGCCATCAGCGGTACGACAACCAAAGTAGCCGCTGCCAAGCTCCCATACCAGATCGCCGCCGTATTCCCGGTGATAGCGGCTGATGCTTCCTTCACCGGTATCATGATAGAAGTTACCTTTGGCCGCGCCGCGATTCAGGGCGCGTATCGCATTGGCCGACAGCGCGCCGAAGCTCATTGCGGAAATATTGAAAACCGACGCGCAATAGGGTTGCTGGCACGCCGGGCCGCCAATAGTCACCCGAAAAGAGGCGGGATCCGCCGCTGGTACCGGATACATGGAGTGGCCGATACACTCATAGCCGGTGACATACACATCCAGCAAAGTCCCGAAGGGCTTATCGCCCATCTCGTTCTTGGCGCGGCGATAGACCAACGAGCGCTGGGCCCGGGAAAAGGGCACCTGTTCCTGATCCTCTTCCAGCAGATACTGACGCACCTCGGGGCGGATAAATTCGAAGAAGAAGCGCAGTCGTCCGATAACCGGATAGTTACGACAGATGGCGTGACGGGTCTGCGTCAGATCGAGCACGCCCAGCGCGGTCAGCGCACCAAACAGCGCCACAGGCACCAGAAACCAGAGCGACTGAGGGATCAGCACCAGCGAAGCCAGTGTCAGAATGATGCAGAGTACAAAGCAGGTATAGCGGCTGAACAGGAAGGCTTTCATGGTATCTCCTGATATAACTCTCTGTCCTTTTTCTGTTGTTATAAAAGGCCATCCTGGCCTGGCGGGTCATGCCCGCGAATGCGGGCCGTGGAATGGATGAAATGTTATTAAAGTGTTACCGAAATATTGTGACGGAAAGTGTGCAATATCCACACCCGTCGATGGTTTTCTGTAATCAGATATGTCGGGACGTTCAGGGAAGGTTTTCCGCCGTTATCAGATTAAAGGGCACTTTCCCGGCCTCATAAATATCCGGCTGCCAGCCGGTATCAAGATGGCGCAGCAGAATTCCCACCGCCAGCTGAGCGTGCTGAGCCGCATTCTGATCGAGCGTAAAGCTCAGGATATCCTGCTGTAGCAGGCGGCGGGTTACGGAATAGAGTTCATGAGTAATGTAAGTACAGCGTCCACTCAGCCGGTGCTGTGCCAGAATATCGCTGATTTCGGTATTGCCAAGACCGGTATTATATAAACCGACGATATTGACTGCCCGATTCAGGCTCTGTTCCAGCAGTTTACGAATGGTCTGGCGCTGATCCTGGCCCGCCAGCACTTCGCGCAACTGCAACTGTGGCGCCCGCTGCTGTATCGCATCCCGAAAACCCGCGACCCGCTGGCGATGTGCGCGATAGTCGAAGCGGCCACTGACCACGATAGCCTCTCCCGCCTGAGGCGTAGTGCGGCTCATCAGCAACCCGGCGGTGCGGCCCGCCTGATATTGATCGATACCCACATGACACAGCCGCCCGGCATCAGGCAGATCGGTAGCGATAGTCACAACCGGTACCCCGCGCGCCTGACACAGCGCCAAAGCGTCACGCACCGGGCCGTAATCATGGGCGAAAACAATTATGCCGTCGCGCGAATCCACGCAGTCGATCAGGTGACGGGCCAGTAGTGAAGGCTGTGACTCCGGAATCAACGTGCGATGCAGACAAATACGACGATAGCCTACGGCATCCGCCACTTCACTAAAATCCCTGGCCAGCCTTTTAAAAAAGAAGGCGTCATTGCCACTCAGTAGCAACTCTATCTGCCATGGGCGCTGATAGACTTCCGGCAGAACCCGCCGTAGATTGGCTTTACGTGCCGCTTCCAGTACTTTGCGGGCGGTTTCCGGCGAAACGCCACCGCGCTCATTCAGTACCCGATCGACCGTCGCCACGCCAACGCCAGCCATTTTTGCCAGTACTTCCAGCGTCAATTTCTTCATCGCCATAATGAGAGTCAGTAAAGATGAATCTCTCCATCATGTAATAATCTGCAGGAGTTTCGCAATCCTCTACTTTTACTCTCAGTCACTTCTATTTTTATAACGCACAAAAAGTTTATCCCTTCAAGTAATAAACTATTTGATTATTCCCAATATCTTAAACAGAACCATGGCTATTATTATTTTATAGGCTGAAATTTGTAACTTTTTATGACATCACTGCTTCATTAAACTTCTAAATTAAATGCCAAAAAACCTATATTTCATTGGGTTAATTTTATTACCGACGCCACTCATCCCCTATAACTTAAGAGCAAAGATGGCCATCACATCTTAAACCGTTCAAATTTTATACATTGCTATGCGCTCTGATGGAAAACCATCAAAGCAAATGTATCCAGTAAGTAACAATCTCGTTAACATTCCATTCAGATTAAAATGGCTACCGCGTTGTTAAATCAGGGAAGAAAATTGATACCACGAACATCTTATTTTATTAATTCCGTTGGTTCTCTAATTTCCTTATCTGTCATCCAGAAAGAGTCCTGATGCATTATTAAACGCGTTCCTGACGAATTGCCGGGTAAACCCTAAAGGCAACGTTCATTTTATGGCCGCACCGTGGTAAGCCGCACCAGCAATAATGATGAGCAAGGAAAAACCAGATGAAACGTAGAGAGTTTTTGTCGTCTCTCGCCGTCCTCGGCGTCGCCTCCACGTTGCCAGCAACCGGTAAAGCAGCGGAGGTAAGCGGTGGCCAGCCCTGGGAACCTGGAAAGATCCAGACGCCCCCGACCCCGCCGCGCAAAGGCGGCCTGCAATTTTTAACCCAGCATGAATTCGACACCGTCGGCGCCATTGCCGAACGCTTTATCCCTGCCGATGAACTCAGCATCAGCGGTAAAGAGGCGGGATGCGCCACCTTTATCGACCGCCAGTTGGCTGGCGACTATGGTCGGGCGGCTACGTTATACCGCCGCGGGCGCTTTATTAAAGGTACCCATGAACAGGGGCCGCAGTCGGCGCTGACTCCCGCCGAACGTTACCGACAAGGGCTAAAAGCGCTGGATGCCGCCACCCGTAAGCGCTTTGGCAAAGCATTCGTTGCGTTATCAACAGAGCAGCAAGAACAGGTGCTGCACGCCATGGAAGCGAATGACATCGATCTCGGCCCCGACGTCGACACCAAAGCGCTGTTCGAACTGCTGCTACAAAACGTGCGCGAAGGTTTTCTTGCCGACCCTATCTACGGCGGCAACAAAGGGATGGCCAGTTGGAAAATGATAGGCTTTCCGGGAGCGCGCTACGACTTCCGCGATCTGCTCAGTAAGAAGGGGCAAAAGCTGAACATTATCCCCACCAGCCTGATCGATAACGCTCTGTAAGCCATACCCTCTACTAATGCGGTAAAAAGAATGAAAAATGTACGCCCAAAAGCGGATGTCGCGATCGTTGGTCTCGGCTGGTGTGGTTCACTCATCGCTGAAGAACTGACGCGCGCCGGTCTGAACGTAGTCGCCATCGAACGCGGCCCCTGGTTTGAAACCGCCACCGACTTTCCCCCTTCCGTCGACACCGACGAGCTGCGCTGGGATACCCGCCGCGGTATGCTGCTGCCTCCCGCAGTGGAAACTTCCACCTTTCGTAATAACAGCAACCAGAAGGCGCTGCCGACTCGCGACTGGAACCTGAACGAAATGGGTTACAACGTGGGCGGCTCCGGTACCCACTGGGCGGGTATGGCCTGGCGCTTTACGCCATTCGATCTCGAACCCTATACCCAAACCGTAAAGCGCTACGGCGAAAAACAGATAACCGACGGTCTGATCCTCCAGGACTGGGGCGTCACATACGATGAGCTGGAACCGTTTTACGATCGCTTCGAGAAGATCGCCGGCGTTTCCGGTAAAGCCGGACGCCTGAACGGCGAAACTATTCCCGACGGCAATCCGTTTGAAGGCAATCGCAGCAGCGAATATCCACTGCCGCCGCTGGAAGGCATGCGCCTTACCGATATCTTCCGCGACGCCACTAAAGCCATGGGCTATCACCCGTTTATGGTTCCGGCAGGCCAGGCGTCTCGCGCCTATGTCAACCCACTGGGGGTGCGCATGGGGCCCTGTACATACTGCGGTTACTGCCTTTACTACGGCTGCGGCAACTTTTCCAAATCCAGCCCTAACGCCTGCGTGATCCCGGCGCTGATGCAGCGTGAAAACTTCACCGTACTGACCGAATCTGCAGTAGTACGCGTCAACAAAGCTGCCGATGGTAAAACCGCTACCGGCGTGACCTATATCGACCGTAATAATCAGGAATGGGAACAGCCTGCGGATATCGTGGTGCTGAGTGCCTTCCAGATGCAGAACGTGCGTCTGTTGCTGCTGTCGAAAATCGGTCAACCCTACAACCCGATCACCAAAACCGGCGTGGTGGGGCGCGCCTATAGCTTCCAGACCGTCTCTGGCGCGAACCTGTTCTTCGAAGATGAAAACCTCAATCAGTTCATCGGCGCTGGCGCCCTTTCTCAGCAGATAGACGACTTTAACGGCGACAATTTCGACCACAGCGAACTCGGTTTTATCGGCGGCGCGGGTATCCTGGTGGTGGCCCGCGGTGCTCGTCCCATCGGCAATGCCGATCTGCTGCCTCCCGGTACCCCGCGCTGGGGTAAAGACTGGAAAAAGGCCTATACCCACGCCTTCCAGAACGCCACCTTTATTTTTGGTCAGGGAACCAGCTACTCCCACGAAGATTACTACCTCGACCTCGATCCGGAATATACCGACGATTACGGTCTGCCGCTGCTACGCGTGACCTTCGACTACAACGAAAACGATCGCCGCTCGGCGAAGTTTATCGAAGAGAAGAGCGTCGCAATCGGAAAAGCGATGGGAGCGAAAACCGTCGTGGGTACTAACTCTGCTTCCGGCCACTATTCGCCCTATAACCTGGCAAGCGATCACACCATCGGCGGCGCGGTAATGGGTACCGATCCCAAAACCAGCGTACTTAACCGCTATCAACAGAGCTGGGATATGCACAATCTGTTTGTTCTGGGCGCCTCTTCCTTCCCCAATAACGCAGGCTACAACCCCACTGGCACCATCGGCGCCCTGAGCCTGTGGACGGCGAAGGCTATTATCGAACAGTACCTGAAAAACCCCGGACCGCTGGTAAAGGTATGATATGAAAAAAATAAAAATCATCGGCAGCCTTGCCGTTATTGCCGCCGCAGTCGCGGCAGTTCTTCTGTGGCGCAACGGCGACGCCTCGGCGGATGAGGTGGCCGATAATCAAATTCAGATGAAGCAGCCGCTCAGTCAACGGGATGCCGCTGCGGTCGCGCGCGGCAAATACATTGCCATTGCCGGAGACTGCGTGGCCTGCCATACAGCGCCAGGCAGTAAGCAGCCCTTTTCCGGGGGCTATGCCATCAGCACCCCATTTGGCGATATCTTCGCCAGCAACATCACGCCGGATGCCGAAACCGGCATCGGCAACTGGACGGAGCGCGATTTTTACCGCGCGGTGCGACACGGCAAAGGAAAAGAGGGGGAAAACCTCTACCCGGCAATGCCTTATAACGCCTATGTGAAGGTCAGCGACAAGGACATGCACGACCTCTGGATGTATATGCGGTCGGTAAAGCCGGTGCGCAGCAAAGTTCCTGAAACCCAACTGCCGTTCCCCTATAACATCCGGCTGGCGATGATGGGCTGGAACCTGCTGTTTTTCGATAATTCCGGCTTTACGCCGGACCCCAGCCAGTCCGATGCCTGGAACCGCGGAGCATATTTGGTTCAGGGGCTGGAGCATTGCGCCGCCTGCCACACCGCTAAAAACCTGCTGGGCGGCGATACCCGCGCCTATCTGCAGGGTAGCAATCTGGGCGACTGGCACGCTCCGGATATCACAAGCGATCCTCATACCGGCATTGGCCAGTGGAGCGAAGAGCAGATCGTGCAGTACCTGAAACTGGGCAGCAATCATGTCGCGGTAGCCTCCGGCCCGATGGCGGAAGCAGTCACCAATTCAACCCAGCATCTGAGCGACGACGATCTGCAGGCCATCGCCAGCTATCTGAAGTCGCTGCCGGGCGGTGATAAACAGCCGCCGCAGCCGCTGGCCGCCAGTCATCCACAGATGAAAAGCGGGGAAAACATCTATTCGGTGAACTGTACCGCCTGCCATAACAGCAACGGTAAGGGCATCGCCAACCTGGCCGCAGGCCTGGCCAATAACCCAGGCCTGCAGGCAGACGATGCGACTTCGATTATCACCACCATTCTGCAGGGAGGACGCGGCGCCGTTACTCAGGGCAACCCGACCAGCGGCGCAATGCCCAGCTTCGCCTGGAAACTTTCCGACCAACAGGTGGCCGCCGTCGCAACCTATATCCGCAACGCCTGGGGCAATGCGGCAACGCCGGTCAGCGCTGATGAGGTCGCGAAACAGCGGGCTAAACTCAAGCTACCGGAGCAGATGCCGGAACGCTAACCTTCCTTCGGCCCGGCACCTGCCGGGCTGAGGGTTTTCCATCATCAGGCCCATCCCCAAAAGCGGGAACGCTTATCTATAGTCAGCTCTCGGAACCCACAACAGAATAATCAGGAGCTGCTATGTTTCCCTCCTCTCTACCCACACCGCGGCACCCGGCTCCACAGGCCATTCCCGAGCTACGCTGGGGCATTATTGGCCCGGGTTGGATTGCCGAACGTTTCGTTCAGTCGCTGCACGAGAACAGCCGCCAGCAGTTAACCGCAGTAACTGCCCGCAGTCGGGAAAAAGCCGAAGCTTTTGCGTGCCAGTGGCGAATTCCCCACGCGTTTGACGACGCCGATGCGATGCTGGCCCATAACGAACTGGATGCCGTGTATATCGCCACGCCCCACAACCGACACTTTCCGGACGCCATGCGCTGCCTGCAGGCCGGGAAACACGTGCTGGTCGAAAAACCGCTGGCGCTGAACGCCCGGGAAGGCGCGACGCTACAGGCGGAAGCCCGCGCCCGCGGCCTGCTGTGTATGGAGGCTATGTGGTGCGATTTCCTGCCAAAGTACGACGTGCTGCGCCAGCTGCTGGAAGATGGCGCACTGGGCGATATTCATACCCTGATTGCCGATCATGGCGAATTTTTTACCGCCGGGCACCGCATTTTTAACGCCGATCTGGCGGGCGGGCCAATGCTCGATCTTGGCAGCTATCTGGTCGCCTTTAGTCTGATGGTAGGCGGCAAACCACAGGAGATTATCGCTCGTGGCCAGTCGGTGCCAGGCGGGGTAAACGGACAGACATCAATGTTGATGGTGCATGGCAGAGGTATGCAGTCGGTACTAAACACCACGCTGTTCAGTAATACGCCGGGCGGCGCCATAATTGCCGGACGTGATGCCACCCGGACGCTGGACGGCCAGTTTTATGCGCCGGGCAACTTCACCCTGCATGCCAGCCAGGGCAACAAGAGCCTCACCTGGGAAGAGCCTGCCAGCCGCTACCAGCAGCTGTTTTACGAAGCGGAACACTTCGCCTGGTGTCTGGGCCAGGGGCTGGCGGATTCCCCAATCCGCCCGCTTTCAGTTTCTCTGGCCACGCTTGAGGCTATGGACGAGGTTCGCCGCCAGTTGGGCATCGTCTTTAACGAAGAGCGTTAAGCTCTGTGGGACAGGTTACAGAAAGCGAGAGCCAAAGGCCCCCTGCCAGTCCTGTTCAAAGCGCTCAACCGCCGCTTCAACCGCCGGCGCCTGAATGAACTGTTGAGCCACCTCTACCGGCAGCGTAATCGCCTCACAGCCCGCCAGCAGGCAGGAAAGCGCCTGGCGGGCGCTCTTAAAGCTGGCGGCCAGCACCCGGGCATAAGGAGCATGTTGGGTAAGCAACTGCTGGAGATCGCGCGTTGTCTGTACACCGTCTCCGCCCTGGGCATCCATCCGGTTAACATAAGGAGAGATATATTCGGCTCCCGCCAGCGCAGCGAATAACCCCTGCCCCGCGCCGTAGACCGCGGTTCCTAGCGTGGAGATCTTCTCCTGTTTCAGCAGGCGGATTGCCGCCAGACCTTCCGGTATCGCAGGGATTTTTACTACCAGATCGGGGATCAGCGCTCTCAGCTGCCTTGCCTGGGAAACCATACCTTCCGCATCAGAAGCCAGAACCTGGGCGAACAGCCGCCCTTCACTGCCCAGCGCTTCGCGAAGTTCGGTTAACGTCTGCGCCAGCGGGCGGCCCGTCGCGGCCACAATACTGGGATTGGTGGTCACCCCCGCAACGGGAAAACAGCGCGCCAGGCGCGCCACGGCTGCGGCATCGGCAGTATCGAGATAAAGCTCCATTGTCCACTCCTGCTTGAAAATGTGATAAAGATCAATCGTTGTTCAGTATAGAGAACCCGGGAGAATCGTGCCGTTTAACCCAACCGGGAACAGAGGCGCGTTTATCTGCTGTGCCAGGTCATCATCAGAACGGCGACATCAGAGGAGGAATTCCATGAGAATAATGCAGAGCGGCATGCGCGACGTCAGCGCCGGCCATAACGTAACGGTGGTGGAGCCGGTGAATCTCTATGAGTGCGAACTTCAGGACGATGTCTTTATCGGCCCTTTTGTGGAAATTCAGCGCGGCTGCCGCATCGGCAAAGGCAGCCGGGTACAATCCCACTCTTTTCTCTGCGAAGGCGTCACTACTGGCGAAAACTGCTTTATTGGCCATGGGGTAACTTTTGCCAACGATTTATTCAAGGAAGGCGCGCCAGAACCTGATCCGACACGCTGGATAACAATTACCCTGGGCGATAACGTTACCGTGGGCAGCGGCGCCACCATTCTGACCGACACCATTTGCAACGGCGCAACGATCGGAGCTGGCAGCGTGGTGGTCAAACCCATTACCCGTAAGGGAATTTATGCGGGGAACCCGGCCCGGCTGATTCGAACGCTTTAATATCGCGCCCTCATTTTTACTGCGCCACCCAGCCGCCATCCATATTCCAGGCCGCGCCGCGAACCTGAATAGCGGCGTCGCTACATAAAAAGAGCGCCAGCTCACCTAATTGTTCCGGCGTCACAAATTCGCCGGAGGGGTGTTTTTCCGCCAGCAGCGCTTCTCTTGCCTGCGCGGGAGTCGCGCCTTCCTCAATACGCTTATCGATTTGCTTCTGAACTAACGGCGTCAGCACCCAGCCCGGGCACAGCGCATTGCAGGTGATAGCGGTGCGGGCCGTTTCCAGCGCGGTGACTTTGGTCAACCCCAGCAGGCCATGTTTGGCCGCCACATAGGCCGATTTTTCCCGGGAGCCCACCAGACCGTGCGCCGAAGCGATGTTAATGATACGCCCCCAGTTGCGGGCGCGCATCTCCGGTAACGCCAGTCGGGTAGTATGAAATGCCGCGCTCAGGTTGATAGCCAGTATCGCGTCCCACTTTTCTACCGGGAAATGCTCTACCGGCGCCTGATGCTGGATACCGGCGTTGTTGACCAGAATATCCACGCCGCCATACTCCCTGGCGGCCCAGGCCATCATCGCCTCGATTTGCGCCACGTCGCTCATATCCGCCGGGTGATACCCGGGCTGTTTCCCCAGCCCCGCCACCCGCGCCCGGGCGGCGGCCACATCGCCAAAACCGTTCAGCAGCACCTGAGCACCCGCCCGGGCCAGGCTTTCCGCCAGCCCCAGACCTATTCCGCTGGTCGAACCGGTCACCAGCGCCGTTTTACCTTCCAGATTCATCGCAGACTCCTTCGTCGTTAGCCACGTTCAATCGCCAGCGCCACGCCCTGCCCGCCACCGACGCAAAGCGTCGCCAGCCCCCGGGCCGCACCCCGGCGCCGCATTTCATGCAGCAGAGTCACCAGAATTCGGCATCCGGAAGCGCCGATCGGGTGCCCCAGCGCGATCGCACCGCCGTTCACGTTGACCCTCTCATCGTCCCAGCCCATCTCTCGCCCCACCGCCAGCGCCTGAGCCGCAAAGGCTTCGTTGGCCTCAATCAAATCGACGCTATCCAGCGTCCATCCGGCCCGGGCCAGACAGCGGCGGCTGGCCAATACCGGGCCAATGCCCATCACCGCCGGGTCTACGCCCGCCAGGGCGCCAGCCGCAATACGCCCCATCACCGGCAGGCCCAGCGCCGCCACCCGCTCCGCGCTCATCAGCAAAACCGCCGCCGCGCCATCGTTCAGGGAGGAAGCATTACCCGCGGTTACCGTGCCCCCTTCGTGCAGGAAGGCCGGGCGTAAAGCCGCCAGGCGTTCGGCGGTGCTGTCCGGCCTGGGCTGTTCATCCTGGCTCACTATGGCGGCCTCCTTTTTACCCTGTGGAACCGCTAGCGCCACGATTTCATCGTTAAAACGACCGGCGGCCTGCGCCGCGACCGCACGCCGCTGGGAACGCAGGGCAAAATCGTCCTGGCTCTGCCGGTCAATGGCATAGCGCTGCGCCAGGTTTTCTGCGGTTATCCCCATATGATAGTCATTGAAGGCGTCCCACAGACCGTCGTGGATCAGAGTATCCACCATATTGCCATGACCCAGCCGCAGTCCGGAGCGGGCGCCGGCCAGCACATAGGGCGCCTGGCTCATGCTCTCCTGCCCACCGGCGATAACAACCTCCGCGTCGCCGCTGCGGATCGCCTGCGCCCCCTGCAATACCGCCTTCAGTCCCGATCCGCATACCTGATTAATAGTGACGGCGGGAACGCTCCACGGCAGACCAGCGCGCGCCGCCGTCTGGCGCGCCGGGTTCTGGCCGCAACCGGCGCTGAGTACCTGCCCGAAGATCAGCTCATCTACCTGTTCTGGCGGTACGCCGCTGTTTTCTATTAATGCCTTCACCAGCGCGCTACCCAGATCGACGACGTTCAGCGAAGAAAGCGCGCCATGAAAGCTGCCGATGGGCGTTCGCAGGGCATTAACAATCACCACATCCCGCATCAGGCGCCTCCCGGAGTCAGCGTCATTTCCGGTACTGTGTCCGGCACAATCAGTTTTCCCGCAGTCTTCGCCACAATCTCTTCCACGCTGACGCCGGGCGCCCGCTCCCGCAGAATAAAAGCGCCATCTTCAATTTCCAGATAAGCGAGATCGGTCACCACTCGCCGGATACAGCCCGCACCGGTGAGCGGCAGGGTGCAGTGCGGCAGCAGTTTGGATTCGCCGCTTTTTGACGCATGCGTCATCATTACGATGATATTTTCCGCCCCGGCCACCAGGTCCATGGCTCCGCCCATTCCCTTCACCATCTTGCCGGGAATCATCCACGAGGCGATATTACCGGCTTCGTCCACCTCCAGTGCGCCCAGCACGGTCAGGTCGACATGACCGCCGCGAATCATGGCGAACGACTCCGCGGAATCGAATATCGCCGCTCCCCTGCAAGCCGTGACCGTCTGTTTACCGGCGTTGATCATGTCTGGATCCAGCTCCGCTTCTGTGGGAAAGGCGCCCATTCCCAGCAGGCCGTTTTCCGATTGCAGCATCACATCCACGCCGGGCGGCACATAGTTCGCCACCAGCGTCGGAATACCGATTCCGAGGTTTACGTAATAACCATCGCGCAGTTCGCAGGCCACACGCTGCGCCATCTCTTGTCGTGTCAGCATTTGTGCCTCCGGTTATGCGCGCAGGGTGCGCTGTTCAATGCGTTTTTCGAACCGGCCCTGGATCAGGCGATCCACATAGATGCCCGGGGTATGAATGGCATTGGGATCCAGTTCACCGGGAGCGACTATCTCTTCAACTTCCACCACCGTAATGCGCCCGGCACTGGCCATCAGCGGATTGAAGTTTCGGGCAGTATGGCGATAAATGACATTGCCGTACCAGTCCGCCTTCCAGCCTTTAACAATCGCGAAATCACCGCTAATGGCCCGTTCCATCACGTAGTGGCGGCCGTCAAACTCCCGCACCTCTTTACCCTGTGCCACTGGCGTACCGTATCCCGTGGCGGTATAAAACGCGGGAATACCGGCGCCACCTGCGCGGATTTTCTCCGCCAGGGTGCCCTGCGGCGTCAGCTCTACCGTCAGAGAGCCATTAATAACCTGCTGTTCAAACAGGGCGTTTTCCCCCACATAGGAGGCCACCACTTTGCTGACCTGGCGGGTTTCCAGCAGGCGGCCCAGGCCGAAACCGTCCACTCCGCAGTTATTGGAAACCACCGTCAACCCACGTACACCGCGGCGGCGAATTTCATCAATCAGGTTTTCCGGGATGCCGCACAGGCCGAAACCACCTGCCAGTACCGTCATATCATTCGTTATTCCGTCCAGCGCTTCCTGGTAGCTGGCGACCCGTTTATCCAGTCCGGCCATATCGTTGCCTCGTGCTCACTCTGATACCCGGCATCTTGTTAAACCCGCGACTGATTTGTGAATTTTGTTTTTGTGAGCCATTAATCCGTTTTTGTTATTAATTTGTTGTTAATTTATGTTTTCCAGTTAGTTAGGCAGCGGTGAAATGAAAATTAGCGTCAAACAGTTACGCGCATTTTTAGCGGTGGCTCACACTCTGAACTTTGCCCAGGCCAGCGAACGGCTGAATCTTTCCCAGCCCGCGCTGAGCCTGGCTATCCGCGGTCTGGAAGAGGCGCTGGGCGGCGCGCTGCTGACGCGTACCACCCGACGGGTGGCGCTTACGCCGGAAGGCGAGGCGCTGTTTCCTATGGCGCGCCAGCTGCTGGCGGACTGGGATAATGTGGAAGAGGCGATGCGCCAGCGTTTTACGCTACAGCGCGGCAAAGTTTCGCTGGCTGCCATGCCCTCATTCGCAGGCAATCCTCTGCCGCCGATTCTGCGAACCTTTCGCGATCGCTACGCCAGCATTAACGTGACAGTGCATGATGTGATTAACGAACAGGTGCTGGAGATGGTGCGCGATGGTCGGGTAGAAATGGGGATTGCCTTCGAACCGGAACCCGATTCCGGTCTGCACTTCACCCCCCTGACCTGCGATCGCTTCGTGGCCATCGTCCCCGCTGATTCCCGGCTGGCAAGGCGGGAAAAACTAAGCTGGCGCGAGCTGCTTTCGCTCGATTTTATTACTCTGCAACGCCCTTCTGCCGTGCGCCTGTTACTGGAAGAGAGCCTGATGAAAAATGGTCGGCGGCTGGAAGTCGCCCTTGAAAGCCACCAGTTGGTGACCGTCGGACGTATGGTGGCCAGCGGCCTGGGCGCCAGCGCGGTTCCTGCATTATGCGCCAGTCAGATGGCAGAGCTGGGGGCGGTCTGTCGTCCGCTCAGTCACCCGGTCATTGAGCGCCAGGTGGGAATAATTCGCGCCAGTAGTCAGCCGCTTTCCGCCGCCGCCCAGGCGCTGTTCAACACGGTTCTCAGCGCCTTTCGGGAGGACTGATTTTTCTATATGTCGCCTGGCAACCTCCATTGCCATAAAAACTTTACACTAACCATAAAACAATTATCAGGATAAACAACCATGATATATGGATATATTCCTGCATAGTGTTAAATTTACGGCATATTCCTCTGGCACTTCGCCAGACCTTCCATTTTAGCTTTAGTGACTGCGTGAATTGTCATGAGAACAAGTGATAATCGCCATCTGCTGATCATGTTGATTCTGCTGGTGGCCGTCGGGCAGATGGCCCAGACTATCTATATTCCTGCCATTGCCAATATGGCGCAGGCGTTAAGCGTGCGCGAAGGGGCTGTACAGGGCGTAATGGCCGCTTACCTGCTGACCTACGGCGGCTCCCAGCTGGTTTACGGCCCCATCTCCGATCGCATCGGACGCCGTCCGGTGATCCTGGCGGGCATGCTTATCTTTATAGTGGCGACCCTGTTTGCCATGACCACTCACAGCCTGACGGTGCTGATCGCCGCCAGCGCTATGCAGGGAATGGGCACCGGCGTGGGTGGGGTTATGGCGCGTACTCTACCGCGGGATCTGTACGAAGGCCCGGCCCTGCGCCATGCCAACAGCCTGCTGAATATGGGGATTCTGGTGAGCCCGCTACTGGCCCCGCTAATCGGCGGGATGCTGGATACGCTGTTCGGCTGGCGCGCCTGCTTCGCTTTTCTGCTGACCCTGTGCGTGCTGGTCACTTTCAGTATGTGGCGCTGGATGCCGGAAACCCGGCCCGCGCAGGCTTCCCGTAGCCGCCTGCTGGCCAGCTACCGTACGCTGTTCGGCAGCCTGGCGTTTAACTGCTATCTGGTGATGCTGATCGGCGGGCTGGCCGGCGTTGCAGTGTTCGAAGCCTGCTCCGGGGTACTGCTGGGCTCCGGGCTGGGCCTGAGCAGCCTGGTGGTCAGCATCCTGTTTATTCTGCCGATCCCGGCCGCCTTCTTCGGCGCCTGGTTCGCCGGTCGCCAGAATAAGCGCTTCCCGACTTTGATGTGGCAGGCGGTACTGAGCTGTCTGCTGGCCGGCATTCTGATGTGGCTGCCCGGTCTGTTCGGCGTAATGAACGTCTGGACGCTGCTGGTGCCGGCCGCGCTGTTTTTCTTCGGTGCCGGGATGCTGTTTCCGCTGGCCACCAGCGGTGCGATGGAGCCTTACCCCTTCCTGGCGGGCACCGCAGGCGCGCTGATAGGCGGTCTGCAAAATGTGGGCTCCGGCGCCCTGGCGTCGTTTTCCGCTATGTTGCCCCAAAACGGGCAGTTCAGCCTGGGCATACTGATGCTGGCGATGGGATTGCTGATTCTGCTGTGCTGGCTACCGCTGACCCATCACGATCAGCGCCACGGTCAGACGGTGTAGCCTTCCACGCTTATGCCGGGCGTCTCTCACTGGCATGTAGCATCGCCATCAGCTCAACCGGCGAGCGGCGCTGGCGGATAAGATCGCGCATGGTCTTCATATAGGGCGCCGTGCGGGCAAAGAACTCACGATAACCGGCGCACAGTACGCTCTTACCGCTATCCAGCCGGTGTTTGGGGCAGTCCCCCTGGCACAGCGGTCGCGCTCGGCATTCCAGGCAGTCATTCACCAGCGAGCGTCGCTTATGCCGGCCAAAAGCCCGGGCGGCATCGCTGGCGTTGATCTGCATAATGGGAATCTCATGCAGATTACCCAGCCGGTATTCAGGAAAAACATAGTGATCGCACTGATAGAGGGTGCCGTCGGCTTCCAGCGCAAAGGCGTGGCCGCAGGTTTCGCTGAAAACGCACATCTGAGAAGGCTGGCCGCACCATACACCCAGAGTTGAGTCAAACAGCTGTACGAAGACCCGGCCGATATCCTCGCGTACCCAGATAGCGAAAATCGCGTTCAGAAAGCGGCCCCAGGCTTCGCCGCTCACCGATTCCGGCGTCAGCGCCCCCGTTTCATCCGACTCCACCAGCGGAATAAATTGCAGATGCGGCGTGCCCTGGTCACGCAGGTAGCGATACAGGCGTTCCGGCTGACCGACGTTGCGCGCATTCACCACCGTCAGCAGATTGAAGTCCACGCCGTGAGCCTTCAGACGCTCCAGCGTGTCTATCACCCGTGCATGGGTCGGCTTACCGGCGCGGGTGACCCGGTAGTGGTCATGCAGATCCGCAGGGCCATCCAGCGACAGCCCTACCAGCCAGCCATGGTGAGCCAGAAAGGCGCACCAGCCGTCATCCAGCAGTATGCCGTTAGTTTGCAGGGTATTCTGAATGCGCCTGCCGGCGGCATAGCGCTGCTGGAGCGCCACGGCCCGTTCAAAGAAGGTCAGCCCCGCCAGCGTTGGTTCGCCCCCCTGCCAGGCGAACTCTACCACCGGGCCTGGCTGGGCGTCGATATGCTGGCGGATATAGGCCTCCAGGGTGGCGTCGTCCATACGCGGCTGGCGTGGTTTATCGATATAGAAGCAGTAATGGCAGTCCAGATTACAGCGGGAGCTGGCAGGTTTCACCATGACGTGACAACCGTTCATGATGCAGCGCTTCATAGCGTCAACAGCTGATTAATGTGGGAAACGGCAAACAGCGCGGCCAGCAGGCAGACCGCCAGGGCAATCAGCATTTTGGCGCGTACCGGGCCTGGCCGGGCGAAGTCATCCGTCGCCACATCCATCAGGTTACGCTGGCGGGCGTAGCCGTATACCAGCAGCGCCACCACCAGAATAATCACCAGGGAAAACCAGAACAGCATACCCGCCTGATACCATGCATGGCGCAGCGCCAGCGCCATCAGGGCGCCGTAGCCCAGCAGCGTGCGAAACCAGGCAAGGGAGGTACGCTCCGGTTGCAGGCCGGGATCGGCCAGACGGCGCGCCCGGCGCTTATCCGGCATACATCACCATCAGCGCCACGGTGCCTGCCGCCATAACCATCGCAATACTGACTGCCAGCAGCGTGCGGGTATAGGGCAGATCCTGCTTCAGGCGCATCGCTTTCTCGTTACGCAGCCAGCGCAGATAACCGTAGACCGCCAGCAGTCCGGCGAAGAGACACAGCAGCAGCGAGATCGCTTCACGCACTGCGGGGGTCGCAAGGCTCGGTGCCAGCTGATCCAGCCCCACTCCCGCCGCCAGAAACCCCAGCGCGGTACGAATCCAGGCGAGGAAAGTGCGTTCATTCGCCAGCGAAAAGCGGTAATCGGGCGCTTCGCCGAGCCGTGATATCTTCATGCCGTCTCCTTGTGTATAGCCTCCCTGCTGGGAGCATCAGAACTTCTGTTTCTTCTCTTCCACCTTCACCCCCTGGGTGGGCAGGCCGGTGTCGTAGTCGCGCACCACCGGCGAATAACCGTCTTGCGGACGCGGGCGGAAGGCCCCCATCCAGCGCGGCTGCGCGTCCGGTCGCCAGGGGCGGCTGGCCCACTGCCAGGTACGGAAGGGATCGCGAATCCTGTCCATATAGTCCAGCAGCGCGTCATGCAATTGGTTACGCTGCTCAGCATAGCGCGGATCGTCGATCAGGTTATGCATCTCCTGCGGGTCGCCGTGCCTGTCGTACAGTTCATCGCTACTGAACAGGTTGAGTACCAGTTTAAAGCGATCTGTGACCCAACAGCGTACCGGAATAAAGCCGCCAAAGCTGTCATGCTCTATCTCATAGCGGTTAAATTCCACCATTACGCCGCGCTCCAGGCTGGCTTCCAGCAGGTTGCCGCCCGGCAGAATTTCCGGCTGTTCGATACCCGCCAGCGCCATCATTGTAGGCAGAATATCGATATGGCTGACCGGCGCATCTTCCTGGCGCGGCCCGGCCTTGCCCTGAGGCGGTCGGAAGATCAGCGGAATGCGGGTAATATCATCATACATCGCCGCCCCTTTACTGATGAGCTTATGCGCCCCCATCATCTCGCCGTGATCGGAGGTATAGATAACCCAGGTATTAGCGCGCTGTTCCGGGGTCAGGGCCGCGATCACCCGGCCAATCTCATCATCAACAAAGTCATTGCAGGCGAAGTAAAGCGGATGATGATACAGCCCGTCTTCCCCTACCGGCGCCGGCATCGCCCGGGACCACAGGCGGTGGTGCTCCGGCTTGTTTTCCAGATTATCGCGGCCTTTGTCCCCCAGGTCATAGTAAAAGTCCTGATATTTTTCGAGATATTCCGGCGGGCAGGTAAAGGGGTGGTGCGGCTCGTCATAAGAGAGCACCAGCAGGAAGGGGTCGTCCTGACGCTCCGGGCGCCCCAGGTAGTCCAGCGCCCGATCGCTGATGCGGTGGGCCCAGGTGAAGGTTTCGTCGATATTATTTTCGCGCAGATCTTCCAGGGTATTCAGGCCGTTGCGCCATAGCCCGATCTCCTGCTCGCTCAACTCTTCCAGATAGTTGGCACCATCGTACCAGTAGTCGGCATCCCACTCCGGCGGGCAGATGCCGGTACCGAAGTAGTCATGACCGTCGAGGTGCCACTTGCCGATATAGCAGGTCTGATATCCCGCATCCTTAAAGTAGCGGCCCATGGTGGAGATATTTTTTCCCGGCGCCACATTGTTAGTCCACGGCCCGGACTGATTGGCGTAAATACCGGTAAACAGTCCGGCCCGCGCCGGAGTACATACCGGCGTGCAGGTGTAGGCGGAGTTGAAGCGAATTCCCTCCTCCGCCAGCGCGTCGATATGGTTGGTATTCAGCGGCTTACCGCTGTAGCAGCCCACCATATTGGTGGCCTGAGTGTCGGTCATAATAAACAGGAAGTTAGGGCGAGACATCATTTCTCCTTAACGTCGCAAGCCAGTTTTGACGCTGCGCGCCTGGCGCAGCGACCGCTATAAATCAGGTATCCCACAATGCCTACCACCGCCGCATAGCAGGCCACAGCCAGCCATTTGGTGGAATAGCCGCCGAATGTCGCCAGCCCGGCGTAAACACCGATCATGCCCAGCAGCACGCCCACGGCAGCGATTTTCGTATGACGCCAGGGCTGCATATCCACCGCGAAAGCGTCGTTAAAGCGAAACGGCGTCTCGCGCGGTTTCAGCCAGCCCAGAACCAGCATCAGCGCGACATTGATGCAGAAGGTGCAGAACAGCACGTAGAGGAAGTGGAAATTGAAATCCACCAGGTAGTTGATCACGATATAGCTGACAATACCGAACAGCAGCGCCGCCTTGGCCGCCAGTGCCGGAATACGCGGGAAGAAGAATCCCATAATCACGATCGTGACCAGCGGAACGTTATAGATACCGTTAAGCTGTTTCATCCACGAATAGAGTCCTTCAGGCGCGTTGGCTATCCAGGGCGCTACCAGCACGGAAACCAGCGCCAGCCCCAGACCAAACCAGCGCCCCACGGTGACCTGCTTTTGCGCTTCGGCGTCAGGGTTAATCAGGCGACTGTAGATCCCTAAGCTAAACAGGGTGCTGGCACTGTTCAGAAAACCGTTAAAAGTGCTGATGATGGCGCCGAACAGTACCGCGCCGAAGAAGCCCACCAGCGGGGTCGGCATCACGGCATTGACCAGCGCCGGGTAAGCCATATCCGCCTTGGGCAGCGACTGGAAAAGGTGGAAAGCGATCAGCCCCGGCAGAACCAGAATCAGCGGGTCGAGCATTTTTAACACCGCCGTTAGCAGGGCGCCCTTCTGCCCTTCGGAAAGGCTTTTCGATGCCAGTGTACGCTGTACGATGCCCTGGTTAGTACACCAGTAGAAGGTGTTCACCAGAATCAGCCCGGTCAGCGCCGCGCCGATCGGCACCGGATCGCTGCTGCCGCCAATGGAGTTCAACTTTTCGCTATGTACCGTTGTCAGTTGCTCAACGCCGCGCAGGAAGCTGCCGTGCCCCATCGCCATCAGACCAAAAACCGGCACCATCAGGCCGCCGATGACCAGACCGATACCGTTGATGACATCGGCCACAGCGATGGCCTTCAGCCCGCCGATAACGGCGTACATCATGCCGGCAAAGCCCAGCAGAATCACCATCGCCCAGATGGCAGCGTTCTGGGTGATCCCCAGTGATTCGCCAACGTGAAACAGGCTGTTAAGGGCCAGCGCGCCGGAATAGAGCACGATGGGCAGAAAACAGATGCCGGTGGCAATCAGAAAGCAGCAATCCACGATGATGCGGGTAGTTTTATCGTAGCGCTCTTCAATAAAGTCAGGAATGGTGGCGATACCGCGTTGCAGGTACTTCGGCAGAAAAATCAGCGCCAGGAAGATAAGCGGAATCGCCGAGATAACCTCCCAGGCCATCACCGACATCCCGCTCTTGTACGCCTGGCCACTCAGGCCCACCAGCTGTTCGGTCGAGAGGTTGGTTAGCATCAAAGAAGCGGCAATAACCGGCGCCTTCAGAGAGCGGCCGGCCAGGAAGTACCCCTGTCGGGATTGGGTATCATCTTTACGTAGCTTCCACCAGGTGACCAGCGCCACCAGCAGGGTGAAAGCAAAAAAGCTCACGAGTTGCAGAATATTCATTTCATTGGCCTTTAGTTATCGTTATGCCCCGCATGGCCTGGCTACAGAGGAAATAAAAGGCGGCTTAAGGGCGCGGCTGACTGAATTCTCAAAACGACCTGATAATCTCCCTGGCTGGGGGAAAATCTGTTACGTTTCTCTGCCAGGTTGGCTGCATGATTCTCTGCCGGAGAAATAAAATGAATGGAAAAACTGGCGTTTCGGATGTAAAAACCGAAACTACCTATAATATTCCGCTGGTTCTTGAAGAAAATGTGATCTCAAGCGGCCTCGCTCTTCTGGCGCTATGGCATACCCTGGCGGATAACCACTACGTGGTCAGCTGGCCGCGTGATAAACGGAAACCGCTGATTGCCAACTCCTGGGTAGCCATTTATACGCTCCAGGGAAGCGGTAAAGTTATCCTCCAGGATAATTCAGTGGTTACGCTTAATGGCAATTGCGTTATTTTTCTAAAACCCACTGATATTAAATCCTATTATTGCGACGGGCTGGTCTGGGAACAGTACTGGATGGAATTTATTCCCACCGGCGCAATGGATATTCCGTTATCACAACCGGCGCTAATATATAATGGCGAGACATTTAACCACCAGCTGGAAGAGGTGGAGCGGCTGATTCAGAGCCCGGTATCGATGGAAAATAATCTGGCGGTGGCCGCGCTGACCCATATGATTTATCAGTGGATCTGCCTGATTGCCCACAACGGCGCCCGGGAGCCGCAGTTTATCCGCCTGGAAAAGCTGCTGACCGCGCTCCATGCCGATCTTCAGCGGCGCTGGACGGTTAGCGAAATGGCGCTGCGTATGCAGTGCAGCGAGCAGTATCTGCGGCGACTGTTTCTACGTTATACCGGCAAGAGCCCCAGAGAATACTACCTGGATGCCCGCCTGGAACTGGCGCAGTCGCTGCTTAAACAGGAACGGCACGGCGTGAGCCAGGTGGCGGATATGCTGAACTTCTTTGATACCTTTCATTTTAGCAAGGCCTTTAAGCAGAAATTCGGCGTTGCGCCTTCCACATTGACCCGGCGCAGAGAGCCATAAAAAAGGTTCATCGCGGATTGTCGTGAAGCTGAAGTACCGCTTCCGGGTGAGTATGTAGCGCAGGAGAAGGTTCCGTTCACCTTAAGGTGATTTTTCTCATGTCGGTTCCGGAACGTACACTCCCTGAAGGGAGAGGGAGTTTCCCGCCAATGAACGGAACTGCCCTCTGCATCGTCATATTCTGCCGGTTTTATTCTGAAACCGGGCGCCGGAGCTGCCTGTCACCCTCACCCCGGCCCCCTCCCGAAACGGGAGAGGGAGTTTCCCGGCGATGAACCATAAAAAAAGCCCCCGCAAGCGGAGGCTTTTTCAGTACCGGAAAAGATTACTCTTTAGAACGGTTAGCGCGTTTACGCTCGTTTTCCGTCAGATAACGCTTACGCAGACGCACTGAGGTTGGGGTGACTTCTACCAGTTCATCATCATCGATGAACTCCAGCGCCTGCTCCAGGGTCATTTTGATTGGCGGAGACAGGGTGGTGGCTTCGTCAGTACCGGAAGCACGCATGTTGGTCAGCTTCTTACCGGTCAGGCAGTTCACAGTCAGGTCGTTGGAACGGCTGTGAATACCGATTATCTGGCCTTCATACACTTCGGCGCCGTGGCCCAGGAACAACTTACCGCGATCCTGCAGGCTGTAGAGTGCATAAGCAACCGCTTTGCCCTGACCGTTAGAGATCAGCACGCCGTTCTGGCGCTGGCCAATTTCACCCGGACGCACGTCATCGTAGTGGCTGAAGGTGGAGTACAGCAGACCGGTACCGGAAGTCATGGTCATGAAGTCGGTACGGAAACCGATCAAGCCACGGCTCGGGATGATGTAGTCCAGACGTACGCGGCCTTTGCCATCCGGCAGCATGTCGCGCAGTTCACCTTTACGCAGGCCCAGCGCTTCCATAACGGAACCCTGGTTCTGCTCTTCGATATCCAGCGTCACCTGCTCGAACGGCTCCTGCTTACGGCCATCGATTTCGCGGAAGATAACTTTCGGACGGGATACCGCCAGCTCGAAGCCTTCACGACGCATGTTTTCGATAAGCACAGACAGGTGCAGTTCGCCACGACCGGAAACGCGGAAGGCATCCGGGTCTTCAGTTTCTTCCACGCGCAGCGCCACGTTGTGAACCAGTTCTTTATTCAGACGGTCCAGAATCTGACGCGAGGTCACGTATTTACCCTCTTTGCCGCAGAACGGCGAGGTGTTAACGCAGAAGTACATAGAGACGGTCGGCTCATCGACGGAGAGCGGCGGCAGCGCCTCAACGTTATTCGGATCGCACAGGGTATCGGAGATGTTCAGCTCGCCCAGGCCGGTGATAGCGATGATATCGCCCGCTTCGGCAGAAGCAGATTCGATACGCTGCAGGCCCATGTGGCCCAGAACCTGGCTCACCTTACCGTTACGGCGTTTACCTTCCGTATCGATGATGGTGACCTGCTGGTTCGGCTTAACCACGCCGCGCTTAATACGACCAATACCGATAACACCCACGTAGCTGTTGTAGTCCAGCTGGGAGATCTGCATCTGGAATGGGCCGTTCAGATCAACGTTCGGCGCTTCCACGTGCTTAACGATGGTTTCGAACAGCGGGGTCATATCGTCGGCCATGTCTTCATGATCCAGACCGGCGATACCGTTCAGCGCGGACGCGTAAACAATGGGGAAGTCCAGCTGCTCGTCGGTGGCACCCAGGTTGACGAACAGGTCGAATACCTGATCAACAACCCAGTCCGGGCGCGCGCCGGGACGGTCAACTTTGTTGATGACCACGATCGGCTTCAGCCCGTTGGCGAAGGCCTTCTCGGTCACAAAACGGGTCTGCGGCATCGGGCCATCCATTGCGTCGACAAGCAGCAGAACAGAGTCAACCATCGACATGACGCGTTCTACTTCACCACCGAAGTCGGCGTGCCCCGGGGTATCAACGATGTTGATGCGGTAGTCACGCCAGTTAATAGCCGTATTTTTCGCGAGGATGGTAATCCCACGCTCTTTTTCCAGATCGTTGGAGTCCATGACTCGCTCGGTCAGCTCATTACGCTCACCGAAGGTGCCAGATTGTTGCAGCAGCTTGTCGACCAGGGTGGTTTTCCCGTGGTCAACGTGCGCAATAATGGCGATGTTACGCAGATTTTCGATCACAACTTTGCCTCAGGCATTAGAAATAGCGCGTTATTGTACACGGATTAATCGGAGGACTGAACAGATCGCAGAAAACCTTTTTCTTTTGGTGTCTGTGATCGTTTTCACGGAGAGAGAAAAAGAAGGAAGCGCACCATTTTAGTGCCCCGCCATCCTCTGAGTGCACCATTATAGTGCATAATGTTCAGTGTGGTGCAGCCCTTTTCACTGCGGTGCGCATCATAGCGCCTTTTTGGGGCGAAGTGAAAGTTGGCACGCTTTTCGCTTTTATCCATAACAAGGCGAAAAGCCACTTTAAACAAAAGTTGTACCACGACGACAATGACAAATCCGGGAGAGTTACCTATGTCCGCTGAACACGTTATGACGCTGCTGAGTGAGCACGAAATAAAGTTTGTCGATTTGCGCTTTACCGATACTAAAGGGAAAGAGCAGCACGTCACCATTCCTTCCCATCAGGTGGACCAGGACTTCTTTGAAGAAGGCAAAATGTTCGACGGTTCCTCCATCGGCGGCTGGAAAGGCATCAACGAATCCGACATGGTACTGATGCCGGACCCGTCAACCGCCGTGATCGACCCATTCTATGAAGAGCCGACGCTGCTTATCCGCTGCGATATTCTGGAGCCGGGCACACTTCAGGGCTATGACCGCGATCCGCGTTCTATCGCCAAGCGCGCTGAAGACTATCTGCGCGCCACCGGCCTTGCCGATACCGTGCTGTTCGGGCCGGAGCCGGAATTCTTCCTGTTCGACGACATCCGTTTCGGTAGCTCCATTTCCGGCTCTCACGTCGCTATTGACGATATCGAAGGCGCCTGGAACTCTTCCACTCAATACGAAGGCGGCAACAAAGGCCACCGTCCGGGCGTGAAAGGCGGCTATTTCCCGGTTCCGCCGGTAGACTCCGCCCAGGACATCCGTTCCGTGATGTGTATGACCATGGAAGAGATGGGCCTGGTAGTTGAAGCGCATCACCACGAAGTGGCCACCGCCGGTCAGAACGAAGTGGCGACCCGCTTCAACACCATGACCAAGAAAGCGGACGAAATTCAGATCTATAAGTACGTGGTACACAACGTCGCTCACCGCTTCGGCAAAACCGCGACCTTTATGCCCAAGCCGATGTTTGGCGATAACGGTTCCGGTATGCACTGCCATATGTCCCTGTCGAAAGACGGTAACAACCTGTTCGCCGGCGACAAATACGCAGGTCTGTCCGAAATGGCGCTCTACTATATTGGCGGCGTCATCAAGCATGCAAAAGCCATTAATGCCCTGACCAACCCGAGCACCAACTCCTACAAACGTCTGGTTCCTGGCTATGAAGCACCGGTTATGCTGGCTTACTCTGCCCGTAACCGTTCCGCCTCTATCCGTATCCCGGTGGTAACCTCTCCGAAGGCTCGCCGTATCGAAGTGCGCTTCCCGGATCCGGCGGCCAACCCGTACCTGGCTTTCGCCGCCCTGCTGATGGCCGGTCTTGACGGTATTAAGAACAAGATCCACCCGGGCGAAGCGATGGATAAAAACCTGTACGACCTGCCGCCGGAAGAAGCTAAAGAGATCCCGCAGGTTGCCGGCTCTCTGGAAGAGGCTCTGGAAGCCCTGGATGCTGACCGTGAGTTTCTGACCGCGGGCGGTGTCTTCACCAACGACGCGATCGATGCCTACATCGCCCTGCGTCGCGAAGAGAACGACCGCGTTCGCATGACGCCGCACCCGGTTGAATTCGAACTGTACTACAGCGTTTAAGATGTTACTGGCTGCGCCCGCTACCTTTCGGGCGCAGCAGCCGATTTTTTGTTGCCGTGGAAACGTTTAGCCCATCTCTGATGGGCTTTTTTCTCCCATATCAATACGTGTACGGTTCATTAGTACCCTGTTTTCATAAGGATAGTGAGATCGCCCGGAGCTATAACGGCAAATAATATCGCCCCGGGGCCAGGCTATTAATGAAGCGAACACCGGTATGCACTAAAATGGTGCAATGGCTGGAAGGGGGCTAACAATGGCAAATGGCACACTGCCCGATGCGGGGCTTATCCTGAATACGCTGATGAACAGCATCCTGTTGGTGGATGATTCGCTTGCCGTGCATTATGCGAATCCCGCCGCTCAGCAGTTGCTGGCGCAAAGTTCGCGCAAACTGTTCGGCGCACCGCTGCCGGAGCTTCTTCGCTATTTTTCGCTGAATATCGAACTGATGCGCGAAAGCCTGAACACCGGTCAGGGCTTTATCGATAATGAAGTCACGCTGGTGATAGACGGTCGCGCTCATATTCTTTCACTGTCAGCGCAGCGTATGCCGGACGGCCTGATTCTGCTGGAAATGTCCCCTATGGATAACCAGCGGCGACTCAGCCAGGAACAGTTGCAGCACGCCCAACAGGTGGCAGCCCGTGACCTGGTGCGCGGTCTGGCCCACGAGATAAAAAACCCGCTCGGCGGACTACGCGGTGCGGCACAGTTGCTTAATCGCGCCCTGCCGGATCCTGCGCTTACGGAATATACCACCGTCATTATCGAACAGGCCGACCGGCTGCGTAATCTGGTCGACAGGCTGCTGGGGCCTCAACAACCGGGTATGCATATTACCGACAGCATCCATAAGGTGGCCGAACGAGTGGTGAATCTGGTGAAGCTGGAACTGCCGGAAAACGTCACCCTGGTGCGCGACTACGACCCCAGCCTGCCGGATCTGACCCACGACCCCGATCAGCTTGAACAGGTGCTGCTGAATATTGTGCGCAACGCGCTCCAGGCGCTCGGTGAACAGGGCGGAGAAATCACGCTGCGTACCCGCACCGCCTTCCAGCTAACGCTGCACGGCGAGCGCTATCGCCTGGCGGCGCGTATCGACGTTGAAGATAACGGCCCCGGTATTCCTTCCTGCCTGCAGGATACGCTGTTCTATCCGATGGTCAGCGGCCGCGAAGGCGGAACCGGCCTGGGGCTTTCCATTGCCCGCAGTCTTATCGATCAGCACTCGGGGAAAATTGAATTTAACAGTTGGCCGGGCCATACCGAATTTTCGGTCTACCTGCCCATCCGTAAATAAGCGCCTGAATAGAGGTCACTATGCAACGAGGGATAGCCTGGATCGTCGATGACGATAGCTCCATCCGCTGGGTACTGGAGCGTGCGCTCACCAGCGCTGGCATTAGCTGTACCGCCTTTGAGAGTGGCAATCAGGTACTGGATGCTCTTGCCACCCGAACGCCGGACGTGCTGCTTTCCGATATCCGCATGCCGGGTATGGACGGGCTCACGCTGCTTAAGCAGATTAAACAGCGTCATCCGATGCTTCCGGTCATCATTATGACCGCCCATTCCGATCTGGACGCTGCCGTCAGCGCCTATCAGCAAGGCGCTTTCGACTATCTGCCAAAACCGTTCGATATCGACGAAGCGGTGGCGCTGGTGGAACGCGCCATCAATCACTATCAGGAACAGCAGCAGCCGCGCCTGACCCAAACCAGCGGCCCGGCCGCCGATATTATCGGCGAAGCGCCAGCCATGCAGGACGTGTTTCGAATTATCGGGCGACTGTCGCGCTCATCGATAAGCGTACTGATTAATGGCGAGTCCGGTACAGGTAAAGAGCTGGTGGCCCATGCGCTGCATCGCCACAGCCCGCGGGCTAAATCGCCGTTTATAGCCCTGAATATGGCGGCGATCCCGCGCGATTTGATCGAATCCGAGCTGTTTGGTCACGAAAAAGGCGCCTTTACCGGCGCCAGCCAAATTCGCCAGGGGCGCTTTGAACAAGCCGACGGCGGCACTCTGTTCCTGGATGAAATCGGCGATATGCCGCTGGATGTTCAGACCCGCCTGCTGCGCGTGCTGGCCGATGGTCAGTTTTATCGGGTAGGCGGCTATGCGCCAGTGAAAGTGGACGTGCGTATTATTGCCGCCACTCACCAGAATCTGGAACAACGGGTGCAGGAAGGAACCTTTCGTGAAGATCTGTTTCATCGTCTGAATGTTATCCGGGTTCATCTGCCGCCCCTGCGTGAACGTCGCGAAGATATTCCACGCCTGGCGCGCCACTTTCTGCAGAAAGCCGCCCAGGAGCTGGGGGTAGAAACCAAGCAGTTACATCCGGAAACCGAAGCGGCACTCACCCGCCTGGCCTGGGGCGGCAACGTGCGCCAGCTGGAAAACACCTGCCGCTGGCTGACGGTGATGGCCGCTGGTCAGGAAGTGCTGATTCAGGATTTGCCGCCAGAGTTGTTTGAAACCAGTGTGCCAGAAAGCAGCGGAACCCAGGTTCAACCCGACAGTTGGGCAACGGTGCTGGCCCAGTGGGCGGATCGGGCACTGCGTTCCGGTCATCAAAATTTATTATCTGAAGCGCAGCCGGAAATGGAGCGTACGCTGCTGACCACAGCCCTGCGCCATACCCATGGTCATAAACAGGAAGCCGCACGCCTGCTCGGCTGGGGGCGAAACACCCTGACCCGTAAGCTCAAAGAGTTAGGTATGGAGTAGAAAAAGACCACTTTTTGGCGTTTTTTTAGCCTTTGACTCAGGGGCAAGGATGAGTATGATCGGGCACGATTATGCGGAGGTCTACCATGCTGGAATCATTAATTAACGTGATTTCGAGCAGCGTTGACGTGGGCGCGGCAGCCAGTCAGTCACCCCATGCGGCGATTGCGGCGCTACTGTGCGCGGCGCTGTTCAACTTCTTTAGTTAAAAAAGCGGGGCGGCTGAATCAGGCGCCCCGCTTTTTTATCATGTTAAATCACCCGCGAGAATTTCTGCAGTTTAGCTTTATGACGTAAGTAGATATCAAAGCACATGCAGATATTACGAATCAGCAGCCGCCCTTTCGCCGTCACCTGAATGCCCCGATCATTGATCTCCACCAGCCTATCCTGCGCCAGCGGCGCCAGTAATGCTAAATCTTCGGCAAAGTAATCCTGGAAATCGAGCTGCCACGCGCGTTCGATTTCGGCGAAATTCAGCCGGAAATTACAGATAAGCGCTTTAATAACGTCGCGACGAATGCAGTCGTCCCGGGTGAGCGTCAGGCCGCGCCATAGCGCGTCGCCCTGCTCTTCCACCTGCTGATAATACTTCTTCAGCTCTTTCTGGTTCTGGGCATAGCAGTCGCCCAGCATACTGATGGCAGAAACCCCCAGCCCCAGCAGATCGGTATCGCCCTGGGTGGTGTATCCCTGGAAGTTGCGGTGTAGTACGCCGTTACGTTGAGCAACCGCCAGTTCATCGTCGGGGCGCGCAAAGTGATCCATACCAATAAACTGATAGCCTGCGTCGGTGAGCGAAGCGATAGTCTGCTGCAAAATATCGAGCTTTTGCTGTGCAGACGGCAAATCGGCGTCTTTAATTTTACGCTGGGCGGCAAAAAGGGTCGGCAAATGGGCGTAGTTAAAAACGCTAAGTCGATCCGGGCTCAGTTCCGCCACCTTATTCAGGGTGAAAGCGAAACTTTCCGGCGTCTGCTTTGGCAAACCATAGATCAGGTCGATATTGGTGGAGGTGAACCCCAGCTCCCTGGCCCGGGCGATCAACGCGAAGATAAATTCTTCATCCTGCTCGCGGTTAACCAGGCGCTGCACCTCTTTATTAAAGTCCTGAACCCCCATGCTCAGACGCGTAAAGCCTTCCATACGCAGGTGATCCAGCATATCCAGTTCGATTTCCCGCGGATCCAGCTCAAGAGAGAGCTCGGCATCGTCGTTAAAGCGGAAGTTTTCACGCAGCAGCCTCATCAGGCGGCTGATTTGCGCTTTATTCAGATACGTCGGCGTACCGCCGCCCCAGTGCATCTGGCTAACCTGACGTTGCCCGAAGCGCGGCGCCTGGTGGCGAATTTCGCGCTCCAGGAAGTCCAGATATTGATCGGCCTTATGACGCTGTCGGGTGACCACCTTATTACAGCCGCAGAAGTAACAGAGCTTATGGCAGAACGGGATATGCACGTAGAGCGACAGCGCCCGCTCCGGATAACGCTCAACCGCACGGGTAAAATCGTCCTTACTAAAGGATTCCGAGAACTCAAGTGCGGTGGGATAAGAGGTATAACGTGGCCCGGAATAGTTATATTTCTGGATTAGGGCCAGATCCCAGTCGATTAACTGCTCAGACATACTCACTCCTTCCTGCGGCGCCGCAACCGCCTGCCAGCGCGCCCCGGATAAGGCGCACCACCCGATCCCCGGGCCGTGATGCGGTTACGTAGCCACCGTTGTCGGCGCGACAACCGCTGTAGTTTAACGAATAACCACACCAGATAACAGGTAACAGGCAGAACGATTAGCAGAACCAGCGGCCCCATGGCGTTACCGCTCAGTCACCGCCTTTTAGCAGGCGCATCAGATCCTCTTCGCCTTCTTCTTCATCGTCGTCGTCGAAGGAGAGACCGAGCTGCTGCATCAGCTCATCAATACGGTCGAGCTGGGCGTTAACCCAGTCCCGCTCTTTTTTATCGATAACTTCCCCGGATTCAATCCTGTCCAGCAGCGCATCCAGCTTAGGATCGTTTTCCAGCTTTTCCAGTTCCTCCGCAGGAGAAAGCCGCGGGAGAGAGGGGGCTTTTTCCGCCTTCGGCGCGGCGCTTGCCGGCACGCCGAGCGCTACCGGCTTTTTGCTGCCAAGGCGTGGATCGGGACGATTTTTTCCCCCTTTTCCGGAATTGGCCTGCTGGGATTCGCTATTCCGGCTGCCGGAAGAAAGGCCGCGATGCTTTTTCTGGCGCTTACGATCGCGCGCCTGCTGGTTCAGCTCTTCACGTGACGTACGGCGTTTATTTGGCCCTTTAGCGCGGGCGGGGGTCTGTTGCTTCATGATTCTGTATCTCAGGCCGTTTCAGGTCGGAATGGAGTGAGAATAATAGCAGGTTCAATGGTGAATCTGCGATAGTGGCCCCGATCGGGAGTGAAAAATAAAAAAGGCGGCAGGATAACCTGCCGCCTGATTTATCACTGAACTCTTACGAGTCAAATCGTCCGTGTTTGCTGTCGACACCCTGTCTTTCCTTCAGCGCACTACGTCCTTTGTGTTGTCCTTTTCCTTTATTATTCCGCCATCCTGACGGTCACCATCCTGGTCTTCCCTGCTCTTCGACGTCCTGTCGTTCCTGAGCGTTCATCCTGAACGGTATCCTTAGGGCTCCTTGCCTGTGAGGGATACTTTACGCTTATCCCTTACATTAACAAGGATATCCCCAGGCGCAGTCGCCAGGCTCACGCCGTATAAAAGTATTAATACACTGTTTTTATTACCGTTATATTAAAATTTATATAAATAAATGCCGCCATTGCCCGCTAAAACAATGGTCAATGTCTTACAAAGAGTATGGCAATGAGATTAGTCTGCTCCAATCACGGGCGTCCGAAGGCGCATATCAGGTATAATCCCGGCCATATGCATCCCTGATGGAGACGACCATTGTGACTAACTGGAATTATCAACTGACGCACTTTGTCACCAGTGCGCCGGATATTCGCCATCTCCCCGCTGACAGCGGGATCGAGGTCGCCTTTGCGGGCCGCTCCAACGCCGGTAAGTCGAGCGCGCTGAACACGCTGACCAATCAGAAGAACCTGGCAAGAACCAGTAAGACGCCAGGGCGTACTCAGTTGATAAACCTGTTCCAGGTAGCTGAAGGCAAACGCCTGGTCGACCTTCCGGGATACGGGTATGCCGAAGTCCCGGAAGAGATGAAACGCAAATGGCAGCATGCGCTCGGCGAGTACCTGCAGATGCGTCGCTGCCTTCAGGGCCTGGTTGTACTGATGGATATCCGCCATCCGATGAAGGATCTCGATCAGCAAATGATCGAATGGGCGGTGGACTGCAATATTCCAGTGCTGGTACTGCTGACCAAAGCCGATAAGCTGGCCTCCGGCGCCCGCAAGAAGCAGCTGAATATGGTGCGTGAAGCCGCCATCGCCTTTAACGGAGACGTTGACGTCGAGATCTTCTCTTCGCTGAAAAAGATGGGCGTGGATAAACTCAAAAACAAGCTGGACAGTTGGTTTAACGACCTGCCGGAGATCGTCGCCGACGAGCCGGAAGCCGAAGCGTAATTCAGATAGCCGCCGCGCCATTGCGCGTGGCGCTTTCGTGGAGCGCAGACAATAAAAAACGCCCCGGCCATTGACTGACCGGGGCGGCTAAAATATTCAGCCAAATCCGATTACGTGAAGTAAAAGGTCTGAAAGATAGAACATCTTACCTCTGTACCCTACGCCGTTAACTCTACTCTTTTTTAATGCGAGGAAAAAGCATTTTTTGTAGTTTTTTTTCACTCTTTACATAACGAACTTGAACAACCATCACAAAAACCTATCTTAAATGTTGCTTAGTTACAAAACATAGGGTTCAGATTCCGCCTTAGCGCGCCGGGCTTATCCGACGCGAACGGCTGAATAATTAGTGCGCTTCGTCCCAGTTTTTACCGCTGCCCACTTCCACCAGCAGGGGCACTTCCAGCTTCACACACCCTTCCATCAGCTCATGAATCTTCTGAGATACCGCCTGCAGATCGTCTTTATGCACTTCAAACACCAGTTCATCATGTACCTGCATGATCATTTTCACCCGCGGCCCGGACTTCAGCAGCCAGTCATCCACGGCGATCATGGCACGTTTGATAATGTCCGCCGCGGTACCCTGCATGGGGGCGTTAATTGCCGCACGCTCCGCCGCAGCGCGACGAGCGCCGTTTCGTGAGCCGATTTCCGGCAGCCACAGGCGCCGCCCTTCCAGGGTTTCGACATAGCCCTGCTCTTTCGCCTGCTGGCGGGTGCGCTCCATATACTCCAGCACACCGGGATAGCGTTCGAAGTAGAGATCCATATATTTCTGGGCCTCTTTACGCGGAATATTAAGCTGGCGCGCCAGACCAAAGGCGCTCATACCGTAGATCAGGCCAAAATTAATGGCCTTGGCGCTACGACGCTGCTCAGAGGTGATGCTTTCCAGCGGCCTATCGAAGACTTCCGCCGCCGTAGCGCGATGGATATCTTTCCCTTCGGCAAAGGCGGTCAACAGCCCTTTATCCCGTGACAGATGCGCCATAATGCGCAGCTCTATCTGGGAGTAGTCCGCGGAAACAATGACGTAATCATCCGGAGCGATGAAGGCCTGGCGAATACGGCGACCTTCCTCATTACGTACCGGAATGTTCTGCAGGTTGGGATCGGTCGAAGACAGACGCCCGGTGGCGGTAACCGCCTGATGGTAAGAGGTGTGAACGCGGCCAGTTTTTGAATTGATCATTAACGGCAGCTTGTCGGTATAGGTCGACTTCAGCTTGGCCAGGCCGCGATACTCCAGAATCACCTTCGGCAGCGGATAGTCCAGCGCCAGCTCTTCCAGCACCTCTTCCGATGTGGAAGGCGCACCGCCCGGTGTCTTCTTCAGTGGTTTAATGCCCTGTTTTTCGAACAGAATAGTCTGCAACTGCCTGGGCGATGACAGGTTAAAGGGCTCGCCGGCAATCTCATGAGCCTTCTGTTCCAGCTCCACCAGGCGCTTACCCAACTCTTCCGAATGGGCGTGAAGCACTGCGGGATCGATCATCACGCCGTTGCGTTCAACCCGTGACAGAACCGGTACCAGCGGCATTTCGATATTGCGGAAAATATTGAGTGGCCCCTGCTCTTTTTCCAGCTGCGGCCACATAGCCAGATGCAGGCGCAGCGTGACGTCGGCGTCTTCTGCGGCATAGCGACCTGCTTCTTCCAGCGCGATCTGGTTAAAGGTGAGCTGATTTTTCCCCTTACCGGCGATCTCTTCAAAGGTGATGGTCTTGTGGCTCAGCCAGCGGCTGGCCAGGCTGTCCATATCGTGGCGACCAGCCACGCTGTTCAGCACATAGGATTCCAGCATAGTATCGAAAGCAATGCCCTGCAGCTTAACGCCGTAGTTATCGAGAATACCCCGGTCATACTTCAGGTTCTGGCCAACTTTCAGCACTTTTTCATTTTCCAGCAGCGGCTTGAGTAGCGCCAGCACCCGGTCGCGAGGGATCTGATCCGGCGCATCCAGATAGTCATGCGCGACCGGCACATAGGCCGCATGGCCGGGCTTATCGGCAAAAGAGAGTCCCACCAGATTGGCGGTCAGGCCATCCAGACTATCGGTTTCGGTATCGAAGGCGAAGACCGGCGCTTTCTCCAGACGGGCGATCCACGCCTTCAGCGTCTCTTCATCAAGAATAGTGACGTAATCATCACTGGACAGCGTGCTGGCCTCCTGCGCTTGCGGCTGAGGAGCAGCGTTCTCGCTCTCCACGCTCTTGCTCTTAGCGACGCCGGCGCTGCCTTTCGCCCGGAGCCACTTGCCGGCGGCGACATCGACAGTCCAGCGTTTAAAATCATACTTTTCGAACTGGGCCAGCAGGTTGTCGGTTTCCGGCGCCTTCACTTCCAGTTCATCACAGGTCAGTTCCAGCGGCACATCGGTCTTGATAGTCGCCAGTTGATAAGAAAGGCGCGCCATCTCCTGATTTTGCTCCAGCTTAGCCCCCATGGTTTTCGCGCCGCGGAAGCTGAGCTCGGCGATCTTGTCCAGGTTGTTATACAGCACATCCAGGCCGCCCAGCCCCTGTAATAACGCCTGGGCAGTCTTCTGCCCCACGCCGGGCACGCCGGGAATGTTATCCGACGAGTCGCCCATCAGCGCCAGAAAATCAATAATCAGCTCTGGCGGTACGCCATATTTCTCACACACTTCATCCGGACCAAGAACGGTGTTGGTCATGGTATTGATCAGTGTGATGGATGGCGTGACCAGTTGCGCCATATCTTTATCGCCGGTGCTGATCAGCACATGGCGGCCTGCGCTTTCCGCTTCCCGCGCCAGGGTGCCGATAACATCATCTGCCTCTACGCCAGACACCACCAGAAGCGGCAGCCCCATCGCTTTCACCATATGGTGCAGCGGTTCAATCTGCGCGCGCAGATCGTCCGGCATGGGGGGACGATGCGATTTATAGTTTTCAAACAATTCGTCGCGAAAGGTTTTTCCTTTGGCATCGAAAACCACGGCAGCATGGGACGGCTGGTACTGTAGCAGCAGACTACGCAGCATATTCAGCACGCCGTACATCGCTCCGGTTGGCTCGCCAGCGCTGTTGGTTAGCGGCGGGAAGGCGTGATACGCCCGATAAAGGTAGGAGGATCCGTCGACGAGGATAAGTGGATTTTCTGCGATCTGGGCCATAGTGTTCCGTGCCTGATGGTTGTCTGTCAGTAGGTAAAGGATGCCACAGCCGGGCATAAAACATGAAGCGGCATACTGTCGAACCACAAAAAGAAGTCGCGATCTTCAGGATCGCTCCCATTACCGGGTTGTGGATAACTTTGTGCACAAAATCGTTATCGATTGATATCCCACAAATTAACGCTCTAAAGATTGATATGAATCTCTTTAAATTCAATATGTTAAAATTAAGCGTGTTTATGAGCAGGATCGTTGAGCACAGAGTGTTAATGTGGATATAAACGCAGGTTATGCCATGATGGTTAATAAGGGGGACTAATCAGCGCGTGATATTTCCAGGTCCGTTACTTTTAGTGCCATCATTAACACCCGTTTTCTGATAAGATTTGCGCCCTGTCATCTTTATTGCCAGCATCTTTCATTTTCTAACCATCTAAAAAATAACTATGTCGAGATTGCTCGCCACGCTCACTTTGCTCTTAAGCGTTGTCCTTACTATTCTGGTCACGATCGCTTGTTCCGTGCCCATCATTGTTTCGGGCTTGCTCAAGCTTCTGCTACCCATCCCCTTCGTGTGGCGTTCAATTTCCCGTTTCTGCAATTTCATGATGTATTGCTGGTGTGAAGGACTGGCACTGCTGCTACACCTGAATCCCTGGCTAAAGTGGGACGTTGAGGGGCTGGAAGGACTAAGCAAGAAGAACTGGTATCTGCTTATCTGCAACCATCGTAGCTGGGCTGATATTGTCGTGCTCTGCGTGCTGTTCCGTAAACAGATCCCGATGAATAAGTATTTTCTTAAGCAACAACTGGCCTGGGTTCCGTTTATTGGCCTGGCCTGCTGGGCGCTGGATATGCCATTTATGAAACGCTATTCGCGCAGCTACCTTATTCGGCACCCGGAAAAACGTGGCCAGGATGTGGAAACCACGCGCCGTTCATGCGAGAAATTTCGTCATCATCCGACAACTATCGTGAACTTTGTGGAAGGCTCGCGGTTTACGCCAGAAAAACACCGGCAGTCGCGCTCGCCATTCAGAAACTTATTGCCGCCAAAAGCGGCCGGTATTGCGATGGCGCTTAACGTGTTGGGCAAGCAGTTCGATAAGTTGCTTAACGTAACCATCTGCTATCCGGAAAATAATCGTACACCGTTTTACGATATGCTTAGCGGACGCCTGACCCGGATTGTAGTACGGGTCAACCTGATCGCTATTGACGAAAATCTGCACGGCGACTATGTAAACGATAAGAACTTTAAACGCCGCTTCCAGCTATGGCTCAACACCCTGTGGGGTGAGAAGGACGACCAGCTGGAAGCCATCCAGCAACAATACAAAAACGCCGGTCAATGACCGGCGTTTTACTATTCAGACAGCGCTGAGACTTACTTCTTCTCGACCAGGAATTTCACCGTGTCAGCATATTCCTGAACGAATTTATCCATGCTGCTGGTGTCCATGCCCTGCATATTGATAGCGTATTTACCATTAACAAACATCGCCGGAACGCCCTGCAGTTGCAAATCGGCGGCGGCTTTCTGCTGCTGAGCAACCAGCGATTTAACCACAAAACTGTTCCACGCGGCGTCATACTCTTCGGGCTTCACGCCCGCGTCGATAAACACCTGACGAATATCAGCTACGCTCTGTACAGTCATCTTTTTCTGTACGGCTTCAAACATCGGAGCCGTGATCTTATCCTGCACGCCCAAAGAGATCGCGACCGCCCACGCCTGAGTCAGCTCTTTACCCAGCGGCCCCAGGAATTCGACATGGTACTTGGTCATTTTAGTGCCTTCCGGCAGCTTTTTCTTCACGTTGGCAGGGATGTGCCATACCTGCTCGAACTGATAGCAGTGCGGGCAGTAGAAAGAGAAGAACTCCAGAACCTGGGGTTCTCCCTGCACAGGCTTATCGAGCGTGGTGTACTGCTTGCCGTCGGTGATCTGTGCCGCGGAGGCGCTGAACGCCAGAATCATTCCCGCCAGGGCCAGCCAGACTTTTTTCATTTAGATTCTCTCCTGAAAATATCGCTTTAATACATGGGCGTTAGTTGTAATGGGGGTTCGCGAAGAACCCTGACCTGCTCATTAAAGGTGGCAGTTTGTCTTCTCCAGAAATCTTCCTCTTTCATCCAGGGGAAGCTTCCCGGGAAAGCCGGGTCGTCCCAACGGCGCATTATCCAGGCCAGATACCAGACCATACGCATGGCCCGCAGGGGTTCAATCCGTTTCAACTCATCGGTATTAAAGGAGCCAAACTCCTCATAGGCTTCAATAATGGTTTCAAGCTGTAGCCGCTGGCTGGATTTATCGCCGTTCAACAGCATCCAGATATCCTGAACCGCCGGGCCGTTACGGGAATCGTCCAGATCGACGAACAGGGGGCCGTCGCGCCACAGGATATTGCCCGGATGGCAGTCACCATGTAGCCGGAGCGGCATATAATCATTATCCCACTGTGCCGAAACCTCTGCTATCAGCGTATCAACCGACTGCAGGAATCTGGCTTTCAGCGCGGAGGGAATCAAAGAAGCGACCTCAAACAGCGCGCGCGGCTCCAGAAGATATTCCTCAAGCCCTATGGTAGGTCGATAGTGAAAGCATTCGCGTCGCCCGGTCTGGTGAATTCGACCGAGATAGCGCCCCACCTGTTCCATCTGATCCAGATTGTCTGTTTCATACTGGCGCCCACCCAGGCTCGGGAATAATGCAAACAGAAACCCCTGATGCTCAAACAGCGTCTTACCATCAATGGCAAGCGGTGCAGCCAGCGGAACCTCACTGGCCTGTAGCTCCAGAGCAAACTGATGCTCTTCTTCTATTTGCTGCGCGTTCCAGCGCGCCGGGCGATAAAACTTCACCACGTAGCGATGCCGGTCTTCATCCAGGAACTGATAAACCCGATTCTCGTAGCTATTGAGCGCCGTCAGGCCAGAATCCACCCGGATCCCCTGCTCAAACAGGGCATCGAGTATAGTATCCGGGTGTAATGTTTGAAAATGAAAAGCGCTATCCGTCATTCGATATCCGCGCGGTCATACAAGAGTTATTCGGTTCAGGATAACATTTCACAGGCTTTGCGGACGATTCGCTTACAAGCTTTTACTCTTTAATAATGCCTCGCGCTTTTAGCAGGGCAGTTTTAAAATCTTCCTCATAATCTTTTTTCAGGCCGGGAATAGCTTCATCTTTTGCGGAACCGCGCATTTTCAGATGATAGATCAGAATATCGTCCGTTAGATCGGCCAGATCGCCGGTAAAACCTGACTCCTGAGCCAGTTTCTGCAAAAATTGCAGCAAATTCAGGTCGGGCTCTTCCTGCCAGGCAGGCTGAAGCAGTTCGATCACTTCGTTAAGACGTTTACATTTCATATCAGTGCTCCTTTATCCTGTTACAGGACAAATTAGCAGGCTCAAACCCACATTAAAAGAGGCGACTTTCATGACCAGGCTGATGGACGTTTGTGGCGTAATTCTTGCCGGCGGGCGTGCCACCCGAATGGGTGGCCAGGATAAGGGGTTACTGCTGCTGAATGGCCAACCGCTCTGGCAACGCATCTTTAACCGACTCTTTCCCCAGGTAGGCCAGATTATTATTAGCGCTAACCGCAATCTGGAATGTTATCAGCAGAGCGGACTACCGGTTATTAGCGATAGCCTTCCTGACTATCCCGGGCCGCTGGCAGGCATGCTGTCAGCGATGCAGAGCCAGCACAATGACTGGTTCCTGTTTTGCCCCTGCGATACTCCAAATATTCCTCAGGATCTCGCCAGGCAGCTGTGGCAGGCCCGTGGCGAGGCTCCCGCCGTCTGGGTTAACGATGGTGAACGGGATCATCCAACACTGGCGCTAATTCATCGACGTCTGATTCCCGCGCTGGAAAGCTATCTGACGAGCGGCGAGCGACGGGTAATGATATTTTTACGCCAGGCTGGCGGTCATCCGGTCATCTTTTCCGGCGGTAAAGCGAATTTTATCAACGTGAATACGCCCAAGGATCTGGAGCGCCGCCAGCTTCCACCGCTACTGGCGCTTGCCGCCTGGAGCGGTACCGGAAAGACGACGTTACTGAAGCAGTTAATTCCACTGTTACGCGAACGTGGTATTCGTCCCGGTCTTATTAAGCACACACATCACGATATGGATGTCGATAAGCCCGGTAAAGACAGCTACGAACTGCGTAAAGCAGGAGCGGAGCAGACCCTGGTGGCCAGTAGCCAGCGCTGGGCATTAATGACGGAGACGCCCGATGGCGAAGAGCCCGATCTCTATCGGCTGGCGGGCCGAATGGACAGTCGTCACCTGGATTTGATTCTGGTGGAAGGCTTTAAACACGAGGCTATAGCCAAAATTCAGCTCTATCGTGATGGCTGCGGTCACCAGCCAGAAGAGATACAGCCAGACAGCTATACGCTTGCGCTGGCCAGTGATATACCGTTTGATGTCGGGTTGCCGCAGCTGGATATCAATCAACCCCGGGAGATCGTCGATTTCATTGCTGAGTGGCTGAAGCAACAGCGTCTGGAAGGAGGGTCGGTCTGATGCCCTCACCCCGGCCCTCTCCCGCAGGGAGAGGGAGAAAAACGCAAAAAGCCCCGGTCAGTGACCGGGGCTCTTCATCTGTTCCTGACGCGCTTCTCACCGACAGGCCGCAGACATAAAAAAAAGCCATCCTTACGGATGGCCTTTTCTTTTGTTTGATGCCTGGCAGTTC
>NZ_JAZHEE010000019.1:0-82255 GCF_036620675.1 Rosenbergiella sp. YN46 | reverse complement strand
GTCTACCATGTCCCCGAACAAGTGTTCACTATGTCCCCGGACCGTACACCCGAAACGGGAGAGGGAGTTTCCCGGCAGTGAACGGACAGCCCACCGCATCGTCATATTCTGCCGTTTCTGTTCTGAAACCGGGCGCCGGAGCCACCTGTCACCCTCACCTGGCCCTCTCCCGAAACGGGAGAGGGAGTTTCCCGGCAATGAACGGAACAGCCCACCGCATCGCTATGTTCCGCCGCTTCTGTTCTGAAACAGGGCGCCGGAGCCACCTGTCACCCTCACCCTGGAACGTACACCCTGAAGGGAGAGGGAGTTTCCCGCCAATGAACGGAACAGCCCACCGCATCATCAGATTCTGCCGGTTTTTTGTTTCCGCTTTCGAACACTCCACGCTAATCCACGATGAACCTAAAATTTTGTCGACCGGATCGCGATGAGGCGACGAAGGAAATATAAAGTTGGCGCTTACTTACTTTTGACCCCATTTACCAGGGAGGACGGAAAGCGGCTATCCCGTAAATGATGCAACGACGCATCGGGGTTTTGTTAAAAAAGGCGCTGGAATGTTAATCATCATATGCCTTTTTGTAATTATTAGTGCCTTTATTTACAGGGCATAAAGCGAAAGTGGCCACTCACTTTTTTGCCGGGCGATCGGTGGTGCGGCCATTCATTCCCGCTTAATGGCATTTCATTCCGCCTGAACGGCATTTCATTCCTTTTTCCCCCGGGTCGGGTATCGTACCGGATAAGGTAACCAGCAGAGATTAATGATTTCACTTGTTGGCCAGGACTCTGCTATGAACACAACCACAACGAATCGTACCCGCTGGTTAACCCTGATTGGTACCATCATTACGCAGTTTGCACTGGGCTCTGTGTATACCTGGAGCCTGTTTAATGGGCCGCTGGCTAATAAGCTGGGCGAGCCCGTGAGCCAGGTGGCTTTCTCTTTCGGCCTGCTCAGTCTGGCGCTGGCACTTTCGTCGTCGGTGGCGGGTAAGCTACAGGAGCGTTTCGGCGTGCGCCGGGTTTCTGTCGCTGCCGGTCTGATGCTGGGGCTGGGATTATGTCTGACCGCCTGGTCCAGTAACCTGATGCTGCTCTGGCTGTGCGCCGGAGTGCTGGTGGGGCTGGCGGATGGGGCCGGTTATCTGATGACGCTGTCGAACTGTGTGAAATGGTTTCCGGAACGTAAGGGGCTGATTTCCGCCTTCGCCATCGGCTCCTATGGGCTGGGCAGTCTGGGCTTTAAATTTATTAACACCCACCTGCTGGCGGCGTATGGCCTGGAAGAAACCTTTATGATTTGGGGCGTAATGGCGCTGGTGATGGTGCTTGTCGGTTCCTGCCTGATGAGCGATGCGCCGCGGCAGAGTGTGACCGCCGCCTCTGGCGGCGTCGAACAGGACTTCACGCTGGCCGAATCCATGCGTAAACCGCAGTACTGGATGCTGGCGCTGATGTTCCTGACGGCCTGCATGAGCGGCCTGTACGTTATCGGCGTTGCTAAGGATATCGCGCAGGGAATGGTACATCTGGATGCGATGACTGCGGCCAGCGCCGTTACCGTTATCTCTATTGCTAATCTTGGCGGCCGTCTGGTACTGGGCGTGCTGTCGGACAAAATAGCGCGTATCCGCGTCATTGCCATCGGGCAGGTGATTTCGCTGGTGGGCATGGCCGCGCTGCTTTTCGCGCCGCTGAATACCATGACCTTCTTTGCCGCTATTGCCTGTGTGGCCTTTAACTTCGGCGGCACTATTACCGTCTATCCATCGCTGGTCAGCGAATTCTTTGGGCTGAATAATTTGACCAAAAACTATGGCGTTATCTACCTGGGCTTCGGTATCGGTAGCATTTGCGGTTCGATTATCGCTTCGCTGTTCGGTGGGTTCTATGTCACCTTCTGCGTTATCTTCGCCCTGCTGATTTTGTCGCTGGCGTTTTCCACCACCATTCGTCAACCGGCGCATGAGCATCTGAAAGAGGCTCACGCCTGAGGTGCCAGATAGCGCATCGCCCGTTTATCAAACCAGGCCGCCGGGATGTTGTACGGCGGCCTCATTAATTGTGTAATGCCTTGCTCTACGACCAGTTGCGCTTCCTGACGCAGTTGGTCATTTCCCCGCGTCATACCTGCCAGCTGTAGCCGTTTTTCCAGTAGATAGACGCGTGCGAAATCGGGGTCATAATGCAGTAATTCCCGGGTGTTATCGATAATGTCAGCCAGCTTGATGGTCTGGGCACGGGAACAGGCGTGGGCGCTGTGCTGGAAGTGCAGGCGTTTACGCTGGGCGCGGTTCATGCCTTCTGGCGTTGGCGGATTGGTCAGCATCCCGACCAGGCGTGCCACTTCGGAGCCAAAGCGACTTTCAATATCGCCCAGGGTGGTATCGGTATCTTCTACGGTGTCATGTAGCCAGGCGGCGGCCAGTGCGGCGTCATCTTCAGGTAATACCTGGCGTACCTGTGCCACCACCGCCGCCGGGTGGATGATATAGGGATCGTTGGTGTACTTACGCCGCTGATCCCGGGCGGCGTGAGCCCGTGTTGCAAAGCGGCGAGCGCGTTCTTCCAGTGACGGCATGTTTTTTCCTCCAGTGAAACCTGAGCCACTTACCGTAACGTTTTCCCATAACTTCTTATTGCGCGTCCAGTTTTCCGGAAAAATTCAGAAGTATTCCCCCATAATTCTCAGATACGGAATTGTCTAATATTTATGCGATAAGAAATACCCTAGGGTATGTATGACTTTTTATTCCTTCACTTACCTGAGCAGCGACAGACTTATCCTGTTTTTATTTGTGGGTATTCCTTTCAGAACTCTGGCACATTTTCAGGGTCAGATAAGTGTTTTCAGATCTTTTATTTTTTGCCGGGGCGGCTTGCATGAAATTTATAAAATCGATAACCCAGCAGAAACTCTGCTTTCTGTTGGCTATCTACATCGGCCTCTTTCTGAATGCATCGGTATTTTACCGGCGTTTCAGCCTGTTCGCGCAGGACTTCACGCTGCTTGATGGCGTGACCGCCGTCGTAGAAGTGGTGGCGACGGTTCTGGTCACCTTCTTTTTATTACGGGTTATTTCGCTGTTCGGGCGTCGGATCTGGCAGGTACTGGCCTCTTTTATTGTCCTCTGTTCGGTCGGCGCCAGTTATTACATGACATTTTTAAATGTCGTTATTGGCTACGGCATTATTGCTTCGGTAATGACGACCGATATCGATCTTTCCAAAGAAGTGGTGGGGAAAGACTTTATTATCTGGATGGTGCTGGTCAGCGCGTTGCCGCTACTGCTGATCTGGAGTAATCGCTGCCGCTTTACGCTACTTCATCAGTTGCGCACCCCGGGGCTGCGTCTGAAGAATCTGGTGGTAATGGTGGTGGTCGGGCTGCTGGTCTGGGCGCCGCTGCGCTTTATCGATATCCAGATGAAAGAGATTGAGGAAACCACCCGGGTGGATATGCCGAGCTATGGCGGTGTGGTGGCGAACTCCTATCTGCCTTCGAACTGGGTGGCGGCGCTGGGGCTGTATGCCTGGGCGCAGGTGGATGAATCCTCGGATCACCGTTCGCTGATGAACCCGGCGCAGAAGTTTAACTATGAAGCGCCGAAGGGCATAGATGATACCTATGTGGTATTTATCATCGGCGAAACGACGCGCTGGGATCATATGGGGCTGTTTGGCTATGAGCGCGACACCACGCCGAATCTCTCTCGCGAGAAGAATCTGGCGGCGTTTCGCGGCGAATCCTGCGATACCGCGACCAAACTTTCGCTGCGCTGTATGTTCGTACGGGAAGGAGGAACAGAGGATAATCCTCAACGCACCCTGAAAGAACAGAACATTTTTGCGGTGCTGCGCCAGCTTGGTTTCAGCAGTGACCTGTTTGCGATGCAGAGTGAACTCTGGTTTTACAGCAATACCATGGCAGAAAATATTGCCTACCGGGAAATCATCGGCGCCCGTCATCAGGGTAAGCGGGTGGACGATATGCTGCTGCTGGATGAAGTGAAAGATTCTCTGGCGGAGCATCCCAAAGGTAAGCATCTGGTGATTCTGCATACCAAGGGCTCGCACTTTTCCTACGCGCAGCGTTATACGCGCGATTATGCGAAGTGGAAGCCGGAATGTATTGGCGGAGATAAAGACTGTAGCCAGGCCGAGCTGATTAACGCTTACGATAATTCCATCCTGTATGTGGATAGCTTTATCGATAAGGTTTATGACCAGTTCCGCGATAAGAAGGCGTTGATCTTCTATGCGTCGGATCACGGTGAGTCCATTAACGAGCATGAGCGTCTGCATGGTACGCCACGCGAAATGGCGCCGCCGGAGCAGTTCCGGGTGCCGCTGCTGGTATGGGCCTCAGATAAGTATCTGCAAGACCCTGAACGCGCCCGGGCTTTCGCACATATGCAGGAAGAAGCGAAACGCGGCGTGGAGCATCGCCATGTGGAACTGTACGACTCAATCCTGGGCTGTCTGGGCTACACATCGCCTGATGGCGGGATTCGCGAGCAGAACAACTGGTGCCACATTCCGCATGCTTCTGCAGCGAAAGCCGCGGATTGATGGGTTTTCAGACGATCGATTCTCTTTTTCTTAAAAAGGATTGACGCCGCATCGGGGGGGCAGTAATATGCGCCCCGCATTCGGTGATTGGCGCAGCCTGGTAGCGCACTTCGTTCGGGACGAAGGGGTCGGAGGTTCGAATCCTCTATCACCGACCAGATTCAGAAAAACCCAACCGCAAGGTTGGGTTTTTTGCTTTCTGCCTCTCGCTAATCCTCGTTGATTCGTCATCTCTGCAGTCGACTTATCCCCGTATTCTCTTATCCTCTCCTCCATAGAATTTTCTTCTGCATCCTGAAGTTTTCGCCTTATAAACCCACCATAAGCGCATTGTCTGAGAGAAATTTCACAGAAAAACGAACCTCATTGATTGCTGATAATTTATCTTTATCCAGCGTTTTATTCTAATTAAATGGCGGTAGCATAATTTTCTGTACTGTGAATTAACGCAAAGGCTTTTTTTAATGGTTGTTTCGTATGGCACACAATTTTGATAAAAGCCCGACGGCTATATTGACCTTTAGCCTGCCAGTTGACAGATTGTAGTGCGAGAAGTCGGGTAACCAGGTGCTTTGTCTGGATAAACGAGACATAACCTTGAGGATTGCCTTATTTATATTCCGAGCGGGCCGGGTAAAAAATAAAAAAGGTCCGATGATAAACCCAAAATAACTCAGGTTTTATCAACGTAGTCTGGCCTGAATCAGTGCATATACCCATCATACTTCAAGCTGCAGATGCGTTGGCTGCACTCGCTCATCCCGGTCGCATAGTACGGCTATGCTCCCGGGGATTCATGAGCTTGCCGCCTTTCTGCAACGCGAATTATTCAGGGTATAGACGGCGAAGTTGTCGGCGCTTTACGGCAAGCTACAGTGAAACAACCGGTGTTATGGCGGGAGTCAACAACGCACAACATACATCACACTGGAGCAAAACTGATGAGAATTTCCTTGCGCAAATCAGGGGCGGTAAAACTGGGGCTTGGCCTGCTGGCTATGGCTTGCGCCGCGAGCGTACAGTCAAAAACGCTGGTTTATTGTTCCGAAGGTTCACCGGAAGGGTTTAACCCGCAGCTGTTCACCTCCGGCACAACATATGATGCCAGCTCGGTACCAATCTATAACCGACTGGTTCAGTTCAAGCTCGGCACAACAGAGGTTGTTCCCGGGCTCGCGGAGAAATGGGATATCAGCGAAGATGGCAAAACCTATACCTTCCATCTGCGTAAAGGCGTGAAATGGCATACCACCAAAGCGTTTAAGCCCAGCCGTGACTTTAATGCCGACGATGTGGTGTTTACCTTCGATCGTCAGATGAATAAGGAAAATCCCTATCACAACGTTTCTGGCGGCAGTTATGAATACTTCGAGGGTATGGGATTTCCCAAATTAATTAAAGAAGTTAAAAAGGTTGATGAATATACCGTTCAGTTTGTATTAAGCCGACCGGAAGCGCCGTTCCTGGCCGATTTGGCTATGGACTTTGCTTCAATACTTTCGAAAGAGTATGCCGATAATATGCTGAAGGCAGGAACGCCGGAAAAATTGGATCTTAATCCTGTGGGTACAGGGCCCTTCCAGTTGCTGCAATATCAAAAAGACTCCCGGATTCTTTATAAGGCTTTTCAGGATTACTGGGGAACGAAACCGAAAATCGACCGCCTGGTGTTTTCGATCACGCCCGATGCTTCAGTACGCTATGCCAAGCTGCAAAAAAATGAATGCCAGGTGATGCCTTACCCGAACCCGGCCGATATCGCTCGTATGAAAGAAGATAAGAATATCAATCTGATGGAGCAACCGGGGCTTAACGTTGGCTATCTGTCGTTCAATGTTGAAAAGCCGCCGCTGGATAATGTAAAGGTACGCCAGGCGCTGACTAGGGCGGTGAATAAAGAGGCGATTATCAAAGCCGTTTACCAGGGCGCGGGCCAGCCGGCTAAAAACCTGATTCCGCCCACCATGTGGGGCTATAACGACGATGTGAAAGACTACAGCTACGATCCGGAAAAGGCGAAGCAGTTGCTGAAAGAGGCCGGAATGGACAAGGGCTTCACCATCGACCTGTGGGCTATGCCGGTGCAGCGCCCCTACAACCCCAACGCCCGCCGTATGGCAGAGATGATCCAGGCTGACTGGGCGAAAATTGGCGTGAAGGCGAAGATTGTCTCCTACGAGTGGGGTGAATACCTCAAGCGCGCCAAAGATGGCGAGCACCAGACCGTGATGATGGGCTGGACCGGCGACAATGGGGATCCAGATAACTTCTTCGCCACGCTGTTCAGCTGCGCGGCGGCGAAAGATGGCTCTAACTATTCTCGCTGGTGCTATAAGCCTTTCGAGGAGCTGATCCAGCCAGCTCGCTCCACGGAAGATCACAACAAGCGTATCGAGCTTTACAAGCAGGCTCAGGTGGTGATGCATGACCAGGCCCCGGCTTTGATCATTGCTCACTCCACCGTATTCGAGCCGGTACGTAAAGAGGTGAAGGGCTATGTTGTCGATCCGCTCGGGAAACACAATTTTGAGAGTGTATCCATAGAGTAGAACCCGCCTGGTCTGTTCTGATGTTGCTCTCTCGTCGTAACGGCGAGGGAGCAACCTGACGATCAAAGTATCGAATCCCGGCAGGAAGCCCTGGCGTTCCGGCGGCTGTGTCGTTTCTGGCGGGTGACATAAGAGAATTCAGATATGCTGCAGTTTATTCTCAGACGTCTGGGGCTGGTTATCCCGACGTTTATTGGTATTACGCTGCTGACCTTCGCCTTTGTGCATATGATTCCCGGCGACCCGGTGATGATTATGGCGGGCGAGCGCGGTATGTCCGCTGAGCGTCACGCTCAGCTTCTGGCGCAGCTGGGGCTCGACAAGCCGCTCTGGCAGCAATATTTCACCTATGTCTGGAACGTGCTGCATGGCGATCTGGGCATCTCCCTGAAAAGCCGCATTCCGGTCTGGGATGAGTTCGTTCCACGCTTTAAGGCCACGCTGGAACTTGGCGTGTGCGCCATGATCTTCGCCGTATCGGTGGGGATTCCGGTGGGTGTCCTGGCGGCGGTAAAACGCGGCTCCATTTTCGATCACGCCGCCGTGGGTCTGGCGCTGACCGGCTACTCTATGCCCATTTTCTGGTGGGGCATGATGCTGATTATGCTGGTGTCGGTACAGCTAAATCTGACCCCGGTTTCCGGGCGCATCAGCGATATGGTTTTTCTGGACGACACCATGCCGTTAACCGGCTTTATGCTGATCGATACCGCTCTGTGGGGCGAAGAGGGCGATTTCATTAACGCGCTCGGGCATATGGTGCTGCCTGCGATTGTGCTGGGTACCATCCCGCTGGCGGTGATCGTGCGTATGACCCGTTCTTCGATGCTGGAAGTGTTGGGCGAAGACTATATCCGTACCGCCCGCGCCAAAGGGCTGAGTCGGCTGCGGGTGATTATTGTGCATGCGCTGCGTAACGCGATGCTGCCGGTGGTCACGGTTATCGGTCTACAGGTGGGCACTTTGCTGGCGGGGGCGATCCTGACCGAAACCATTTTCTCCTGGCCGGGCCTTGGCCGCTGGCTGATTGAAGCGCTACAGCGCCGCGATTACCCGGTGGTACAGGGCGGCGTACTGCTGGTGGCGACCATGATTATCCTGGTGAACCTGCTGGTGGATCTGCTGTACGGCGTGGTGAATCCGCGCATTCGCCACAGGAAGTAAGGAGGCATCATGACGCAACTGACTGAAAATAATCTGAGTGCGCCGGCGCCGATGTCGCCGCTGCGCGAGTTTTGGTTCTACTTCCGGCGCAACAAAGGGGCGGTGATCGGCCTGGCCTATATTGTCATCATGGTGCTAATTGCGCTGCTGGCGAGCTTCATCGCCCCGCATAACCCGGCGGAGCAGTTCCGTGATGCGCTGTTGCATCCGCCGGTGTGGCAGGAAGGGGGAAGCTGGCAGCATATTCTGGGAACCGACGACGTAGGACGAGACGTGCTATCGCGCCTGATGTACGGTGCCCGGCTGTCGCTGCTGGTGGGCTGCCTGGTGGTGGTGCTGTCGCTGGTGATGGGGATTATCCTTGGCCTGGCGGCGGGTTACTTCGGCGGTGTGGTGGATATCGCCATTATGCGCGTGGTCGATATCATGCTGGCGCTGCCCAGCCTGCTGCTGGCGCTGGTTCTGGTGGCGATTTTCGGCCCCTCCATCGTCAATGCCTCGCTGGCGCTGACCTTTGTGGCGCTGCCTCACTATGTGCGTCTGACCCGTGCCGCGGTGCTGGCAGAGGTTAACCGGGACTATGTCACCGCTTCCCGGGTCGCGGGCGCGGGCGCGCTGCGCCAGATGTTTATTAATATTTTCCCTAACTGCCTTGCGCCGCTGATCGTTCAGGCGTCGCTCGGTTTCTCTAATGCCATTCTCGATATGGCTGCCCTTGGCTTTCTGGGGATGGGGGCACAGCCTCCTACGCCGGAGTGGGGCACCATGCTCTCGGATGTTTTGCAGTTTGCCCAGAGTGCCTGGTGGGTTGTGACCTTCCCGGGGCTGGCCATTCTGCTGACGGTGCTGGCGTTTAACCTGATGGGGGACGGACTCCGCGATGCCCTCGATCCCAAACTCAAGCAGTAAAAGAGGCAAGAGATGGCGTTACTGAATGTTGATAATTTATCGGTGCATTTCGGCGACGACGCGGCGCCGTTTCGCGCCGTGGATCGCGTTAGCTATAGCGTGGATCAGGGCGAGGTGGTCGGCATTGTCGGCGAGTCCGGCTCAGGAAAGTCGGTGAGTTCGCTGGCGTTGATGGGGCTTATCGACTTTCCAGGGAAGGTGATGGCGCAGGAGCTGGTGTTCAGCGGTCAGGATTTGCAGCGTCTTTCTGCGCGGGAGCGCCGCAACCTGGTGGGCGCCGATGTGGCGATGATCTTCCAGGATCCGATGACCAGTCTGAACCCCTGTTACACCGTGGGCTACCAGATCATGGAGGCGATTAAGGTACACCAGGGCGGCAATCGCCGCACCCGGCGTCAGCGGGCTATCGATCTGCTGAATCTGGTAGGGATCCCCGATCCCGCTTCAAGGCTGGATGTTTATCCGCACCAGCTGTCAGGTGGTATGAGTCAGCGCGTAATGATCGCGATGGCGATTGCCTGTCGGCCCCGGCTGCTGATTGCCGATGAGCCAACTACCGCGCTGGATGTCACCATCCAGGCGCAAATCATTGAACTGCTGCTGGCGCTGCAGCAGCAGGAAAATATGGCGCTGATTCTGATCACCCACGATCTGGCGCTGGTGGCTGAAGCCGCTCACAAAATCATCGTGATGTATGCCGGGCAGGTGGTTGAGGCCGGGATTGCGGAGGATATCTTCCGCGCGCCGCGCCATCCCTATACCCAGGCGCTGCTGCGGGCGCTGCCGGAGTTTGCGCAGGACAAAGCGCGGCTGGCCTCGCTGCCTGGCGTGGTGCCGGGTAAATATGACAGGCCGTCCGGCTGCCTGCTGAATCCGCGCTGCCCTTACGCCACCGACCGCTGTCGGGCCGAGGAGCCGCAGCTTGCCAGCCTGCCGGACGGTCGCCGGTCAAAATGCCACTATCCGCTTGATGATGCCGGGAGGCCGACGCTATGAGTAATCAGAACAACACCGGCCAGCCGCTGTTGCAGGCCAGAAGCCTTAAAAAATATTACCCGGTAAAAACCGGACTCTTTGCGCCGGAACGCCAGGTAAAGGCGCTGGACGGCGTCTCTTTCACCCTGGAGCGCGGTAAAACGCTGGCCGTGGTGGGTGAATCCGGCTGCGGTAAATCCACGTTGGGGCGGCTGCTGACCATGATCGAAACCCCGACCGGGGGCGAACTGTACTGGCAGGGCCAGGATCTGCTGAAGCACGATCCCCAGGCCCAGAAGCTGCGTCGTCAGAAGATCCAGATAGTGTTTCAGAATCCGTATGCTTCGCTGAATCCGCGCAAAAAGGTCGGACAAATTCTGGAAGAGCCACTACTGATCAACACCGGATTAAGTAAAGCGGAGCGACGTGAAAAGGCCATGGCGATGATGGCGAAAGTGGGGCTGAAGCAGGAGCACTACGATCGCTATCCGCATATGTTTTCCGGTGGCCAGCGCCAGCGTATTGCTATTGCGCGTGGCCTGATGCTGGATCCGGATGTGGTGATCGCCGATGAACCGGTGTCGGCGCTGGATGTCTCAGTACGGGCGCAGGTGCTGAATCTGATGATGGATCTGCAGCAGGAGATGGGGCTTTCCTACGTCTTTATTTCGCACGATCTCTCGGTGGTTGAGCACATCGCCGATGAGGTAATGGTGATGTATCTGGGACGCTGTGTGGAAAAAGGCACCAAAACGCAGATTTTCGATAATCCACGCCATCCGTATACCCAGGCGCTGTTGTCGGCGACGCCGCGCCTGAATCCGGCATTACGCAGGGAGCGGATAAAACTCACCGGCGAGTTGCCCAGTCCGCTGAATCCGCCGCCGGGCTGCGCCTTCAGCGCCCGCTGTCGCCGCTGTTTCGAGCCATGCACCCAAAGCCCGCCGCAGCTCAAATCATACCAGGGGCAGCTGGTGGCCTGTTTTGCCATCGATAAGGATGAAGGAAACGACGGCGATTCATCGTTCCACGCCGCCTGAGCCTTTTACATTATCGTTTCCAGGAGCGCCAGCAGGCGCTCTTTTTTTGTTGACTGAATGGAAATGTCAGTAATATTTTTTCTGAGTATACTTTTCTGTATTTTTATTCAGTGATTTATTGGATATGTCTGAAAATAAAATATCTTCTGTGATATAGGTTGTGTTATTTCATTTAAAAATTAAACTCCTTATGAAAATTCTTAATAGGATGTGACTCTTGAAAATGGTGTTAATGACTTTAACTCATTATCATTAGTTTGAATATTATGTCTGTGATGCTTTGCATCAGACATGAATTTATTTTCTTTGTTCATCCCCCGTTGTGAAAGTACGTTTTGGTGGAGAAGATGGATGCTCATATCAGGAAGAAACAGAATGCATATTTTACCAGGCGTAAAGAAACGATCCGCCATTCAGATAGCCCTGGCGCTGCTCCCTGCCTCGGTCTGTGCCAGCGATTTAGTAATTAATAACGGCAGTGGCGTCTCGGCGGTCTGGGCCATCAATGGCGCATCGAACGGCCCCGGGCAAGGCATTGTGCTGGGGTCAGGAAATATCGTTGTTGACGGCGGCGCGACCATTGATAGCTCAAACATACCAGCAACGCTTGCCAGATATGTGGTTTACGCTAATAACAGCGCGATCGATTTAGGTAGCGGAACCCAAATTATATCAGCGAATAGTGCTAATGCGCTTACCGTAGAGAATGGTGGAACGGTACGTGGTAAATACCTCACTATCATCGCTAAAGATGACCACTATGGTCAAAAGATGGCGCAGCTATATGGGCTGAACTCGATAGCCTTATCGGGAAATGCTGACTCTCAATTCGTTAATTTATCTGGCTTATCAGGGATCACACTGAATAATAATTCAGGGAATGCTACCGGAATATTAGCGAATTGTAGCCAGCCCGGAGAGTGTAACGCCGGTCAAAACGTGAATATTCAGCTTGAGGATGTAAAAATAAACCTTATTGCCAGTGGAGAGGCGACGGGCGTTGAGGCCGCAGGGCAGAATATCGCGATGAGCAACGCAGAGATCGTGGTGAACGGCAGCAGCTCGGATATGAGTATTAAAGGGCTGGTGGCGAATAACGGCAGTATTACCGCGACGGGCTACACCGGTCTGTCGGTTTCCGGTAGTGGCATATTGACGGCGATATCCGCCAGCGGCCCAGCGGCATCGGGGCTGGCGGGCATCGATTTGCAGAATGGGGCGATGCTGACGCTGGTTCGCGACGCCGGGAACCACCACGGAATTAACGGCATTGTGGCTCAGAATGGCGCTCGCGTGCAGCTAAGCGATATCTGGTTCTCGCTGGACAGCAATGCCAGCGTCAGTGAAACCGACCGCTTTATTCTGGCGCAGAACAGCCGGGATGATGTTACCTCGACAATTGTGGTGAATGGCGGACTGAATATTGGCGTGACGGAAGGCTCGCCGCTGTCGAACGCTCTTATCTATGTAGGGGCCGAAGGCAACAGCGCCATTGACCTGAACGGTAGCGTAAACCTGGGCGATTTACGCACGGCGGATAACGCCACCGCTTTTTTCGCTCAGAATGGCGGTAAGGTGACGCTTAATGATCAGACGGTGAATGCCTGGGGCGCGGTAACCGCAGATAACGGGGATATTGACCTGCGTACGGCGGATAATGCTTATCTTTACAGCACAATGACGGCGACGAATGGCGGTACCGTGAACCTGGCGTTGAATGGCGCCGGTAGCCTCTGGGATATGACCGGTAATTCTACGCTGACCGGTTTGCAGCTCAATGGCGGCACCATTCACTTTCTGAATGATTCCGGGTCGGAGTTTAAGACGCTGACGGTGAATGGTGATTATCACGGCGATGGCGGTACTCTGGTAATGAACGTCACCCTGAATGGCGACAGCGATTCCCCCGGCGATCGTATGGTCGTCACCGGCAACACCAGCGGCAATACTCAGGTGAAGTTCAATAACATCTACGGTCACGGTGAACACACCGATATGGGAATCGAACTGATCGCCGTCGGCGGCGCATCCGATGGCGTATTCAGCCTGGAGCGTCGCGTCGGAATTGGCCTGTACGATTACGCTCTGGTGCAGAAAGGAAGCAACTGGTATCTGAGCAACAGCGAAGAGGATGTGACGGGGGAGAACACTCCACCGCAGACGGGAGAGGCGGGTGATGATACTGGCGCTGGCACAAATGTCCCGGAAGTACCCACGGAAGAAGGAACGGGGAGTGATACCGATAATACGGATGGCGGTTCCGGTGAAACGGCCAACGGTGGTGGAACGAACACGCCAGAAGGGCTGCCTGCTGAAGAAGGGAACGACAACAGTAATTCTGGCGAACCCGGTAATGGGAATGATGCCAATGACAGCGGTAGCGGCGATGCGGTCGGGCGCTATGACTACGCTAAAGTTTATCGACCGGAAAGCGGTAGCTATGTCGCTAATATCGCGGCGGCCAATACGCTGTTTCTGACCCGATTACATGACCGGCAGGGCGAGCATGAGTATGTCGATCCGCTGACCGGCGAACGTCATACAACCACGCTGTGGTTGCGTAATACCGGTTCGCACAGCCGTTTCGAAGAGGCGGGCGGTCAGTTGATTAGCCACAGTAACAGCTATACCTTGCAGCTTGGTGGCGATGTGGCGCGCTGGAGTCGCAATGAGCGTGACAGCTGGCGGCTTGGTCTGATGGCGGGCTATGGACATAACCAGAGCAAAACCCGTTCAGAAATTACCGGCTACACGTCACGCGGCCAGGTAAACGGCTATAGCGTTGGCGTGTATGGCACCTGGTTTGCCGACGATGCGGAGCGTACTGGTGCCTGGGTCGATAGCTGGATTCAGTACGCCTGGTTCCATAATCGGGTCTCCGGCGATGAGTTTCGTCAGGAAAAATACCGCTCCCGCGGCGTGACTGCCTCGGTAGAGGCTGGTTATGCACTGCCTGTGGGTACCTCTGAACGCTTTAGCTTCTGGCTGGAGCCGCGCGGGCAGGCGGTCTGGATGGATGTTCGGGCGGATTCGCTGGTGGAAGATCAGGGTACCCGTGTCAGCAGCAGCGGAGCCGGCAATGTGATGACTCAGTTGGGCATGCGGGCCTGGATGAAGGGGCGGCCGGAAAAAGGGATTTCTGACAGCTTCCGTCCCTACGTTGAAGCCAACTGGATACACAACACCCGGGCCTTTGCGGTGAAGATGAACGGTGAGCGTAACGCCATGATCGGTGGTCAGAACCTGGCGGAAGTTCGGATCGGTGCCGAAGGGCAACTGAGCAGCAGTCTGGCGCTGTGGGCTGATGTCGGTCAGCAGGTCGGGCGTAATAAATATAGCGATACGCGCGGCACTCTGGGGCTCAAGCTACAGTTCTGACTTTGACGGGCAGATAGGGCGCCTCTTCCACCAGGAAAGAGGCGCTTTTTTATGGTTCATCGTGTATTAGCGTGGAGTGTTCGAAAGCGGAAACAAAAAACCGGCAGAATATGATGATGCGGCGGGCCGTTCCGTTCATTGCCGGGAAACTCCCTTTCCCGTTTCGGGAGAGGGCCGGGGTGAGGGTGACAGGCGGCTACGGCGCCCGGTTTCAGAACAAAAACGGCAGAATATGATGATGTGGCGGGCTGTTCCGTTCATTGCCGGGAAACTCCCTCTCCCGTTTCGGGAGAGGGCCGGGGTGAGGGTGACAGGCGGCTACGGCGCCCGCTTTCAGAATAGAAGCGGCAGAATATGACGATGCGGTGGGCAGTTCTGTTCATTGCCGGGAAACTCCCTCTCCCGTTTCGGGAGAGGGCCGGGGTGAGGGGAACAGACGGCTTCGGTGCCCGGTTTCAGAACAAAACTGGCAGAATATGTGATGCGGCGGGCTGTTCCGTTCACTTCAGGCAACAGCTTCTCTGTTAATCCACAGCAGGTAGAACGGGCCAGGGGGGCTCAGTCGCCGCCCCCCTGGCGACCCGGGCTCCCCGGCGGTAAAAAACTCCCTTCGGGGCCCCTTCGCTTATCACGCCGGGCTTTTCGGAACGGGCAAGGTCGCCATCCCTGGCGACCTTGCCCTGTCGCGACATCCTGTCGCTCCTCCGGCCCTGCGTGAACGCTGCGGCGTTTTTTAAGCCGGGTGGCAACCCCTCATCGCTTCGGCCGGATCGCTCAAATACAACCAACAATACCTTTACGGATAAATCAGGGCAGAAGATTCAGGGCAGTGACACTCCGGCCTGAAAATCGCCGGAGTATTCACGGAACCCAGGGCAGCCGCCGTAACTTCAGCTTCACGACAATCCGCGATGAACCTTTTTTATTATTGCGGATATGGCACCCAATCGCCGCCGCCAAGGCGAACCCAGGGTTTACCCTGATACTCAATCACCACGGCATTGGCGTTTTCGGAAACCGGTGCTGTCTGCGGAAGGTCGCTGGTCAGGGCGTTCCTGTCCACCTGATCGGCCACGAAGTTCTTACCGTCCACGGAGCGTGCGACCAGTTCGGAGATCGCCAGATAGCTGCTGGGCTGGCTAATTTCAATCGGGCTGCCCTGATGAGGCGCCTTCATACCGATAAACTTCACGCCCACCGGCACGTGGGTGATAGACGGGCTGGGAATATCACGCAGCCCGGAAACCTGCATTCTGTCGCCCTTCAGCGCGGCGCCATGCTCTGGCACCACGACCACCATCACCTTACGCCCTGACTTTTCCAGCTCGCTCAGGAAGCTATCTAACTGATCGAACAGCTTCTGGGCGCGCACCTTATAGTCGGCGGTCTTACTGATACCGGGGAAGTGGTTGCCGTCGTGTAGCGGTAGCAGGTTAAAGAAAGTGGCGGAACGGGCGTTGGGATCGCGCTCTTCTGCAGAAAGCCAGCGCTGCAGCACCGCCGTATCGTCATAGATCGGTGAGTTATCAAACGACAGCAGGTTCGTAGGCAGACCGTTCTGATTCATCAGCGGCGACTGAACGCCGCCGTTTTCACGAATCTCTTTCAGGAAGTTGCCGAAGACGCCGTTGTGATCCAACATCAGGTGCTGACTGAAGCCGAGTGCCGCCAGGTTATCGAACAGATAGCACTGATTGCCGGCCGGCGAATAGAGATTCTTATGGGAAGGCTGACCACAGCTGGCGCGCAGCAGGCGAATCGCCGCCGGGCCGCTGTATGAGGTCGCGGAGTTAAACTCCTTAAACAGAATATCGAAGTGTGACCAGAGCGGGTGCGATGTCAGACCGGTGGCCTCCATATCGGACCAGGCCAGCGAACAGATATTGATGACCAGCAGCTCGAAGGGCTGGGCATCCGCAGGCAGCGAGGCAGGAAATTTTGTCTGGCGTTTGGCTTCGCTGGCGTAAAAGCTGTTCAGCCACGCGGTGAGATTCTGGGAATTAGCCGGGGCGGTCTGGGCCGGAATGTCCCCCACCTGAGGTGTACTGGCATCGCCAGAAGAGATAGCGGTGGTGACTGCCGCTGGTGCCGTATTGCCGCCTGGGGTCAACGCAATCACCGGGCCGGAAACCGTCAGCACGTTAAGCCAGATAAGTGCCGCCACGACCAGCACCGTTACCCGCACCCACTGAGAGATAAACAGCCAGGCCACCAGCAGCACAAATGCCGCGCCCACCATCTGCCAGTTAATAAAGCGGGTGGTGAGATCCAGAATATAATCCCAGCTAAAACCGGCCACCTGGGAACCCTGACTGAGAATACTGTCCAGGCCTGGCAACCAGGTATCGTGCCAGAACAGAGCGATACCGACAGGCAGACCGATCCAGTGGCGCAGGCGATGCAGCCGCGGAGCGGGAATCGGAAACAGCAGGTAAGCAGCAAAAACCAGGTTCTCCAGCGCGTGAAAATTCAGGTAGCCAGTCCAGAGCAGCGCGAATTTAGCCAGAAAGTAGAAGTTCCAGCCTGAAAGCCCGCGCCAGTACTGCCAGAGCGGTGTTGTTAATGGCGGCGTTGATTTATGTTCAGTCATGTTCTGAGTTTGCCCTGACATCCTGTTGCCGGCGTAATGTTCCGGCAGGTTTGACGAAACGGGGTTTGAAAAAGGTGATGCGCGCCCAGGTTGTCAGGGGCGCCAGCCAGCGGCGGGCGTAGTACCCCAGCGGCAAAAAGATAACGGCGCACAGTACAATCAGTTGAAGAATGTCACTGATGCTCATCATAAGCAGACTCCGGGGCCAGAAGGGTGACGGGATGAGGCTGACGGCGCCCCATGTCTGGCGCTTCTTCGGTCCGAATGGCGGATTGAGCCTTGGCGGCAGGCATGATGTCGCGGCGCGGCGCCTGGGTGCGCATCTGGATCAGCTCCGCAGCGATCTGCCGATCTTCGAACCACACCATACGGTTGGAGGCCACCTCATCCGGCGGCAGCAAAAAAATGTTCTTCAGGGCAATATCCAGATCGTTAATCCGGCAGTAGCTCAGGAATAGCACAATACGCTGAGCATTGGCGGTCATGATGTCGCCCTGGCGTTTAAGACGACAGAGGGAAAGCGCCTGCTCTGTCGCCAGCCCCGGAACCGGACGCAGGGCCACCAGTACGCCGCGATTGTTTTCGGGAATCAGGGGGTTATGGAGCAGTGCCTCAATGGCGTTACAGAAGGCGCCCCAGGGCTGCCAGCCTCGTAGCTGCAGCGGGCGCAGCGCGCCGATGAGATCGGAAAGATTTTCCGGTATCGGGCGGGTGTACTGCTGGCCCTGTATGCTTTCGATAAGCGTCAGGCAGCGTGAAAGCGGCGTATTTCCCGAAATTACCAGGCTGGCGCCGCTGCCCATCAACAAACGTTCGTCCACGGCGCGCAGACTGGCCTGGCTTTCACGCACTATAAGCTTCAGCGCGCTGCCGCGCTGGCGGCGCAGGGCATGTAGGTCGTGGGCGATGGATTCGACGTCGCGGTTGTGGGTGAGTGAAAAGATGATCGTGGCTGCCTGGGCGCTGCGTGCCGCGTCAAACAGCGCCTGATTACTGTCAAACAGGCGCCAGTGTTCCGAGAGCGGCGGCGCGCCTTCCAGAACCGCCTTGTGACTAAGGATCGTTCGCTCATCGCTGCGGGGTTGCGGATCGCTCTGTACCGACTCACACAATTCCCAGCGGCTTTGCTGCCAGCGAATCGTTAACTGCTGTCGGGCGCTGACGCCTTTTTCGTTACACCAGAAAGCGACATCGAAAATCCAGGCATCATTCTGCGGACGCAAGCTCGCCAGGCCGTTCAGGCTCCGATGCGCATTCACCAACGCGGAATATTGATCGTCACTGCGCCTTCCCGGATTTATCACCAGTAATGTGCACTGATATTTTTGGCACTGTTTGTTTATCTTATTGATAATCTCATGAAGTTTTTCTGATCTTGCTTTGTTAAAAAAATTATCCTTGAGCAAAAAAACAATCAGAAAATGCTCAGGGTTTATATTGCATGACAAATCTGGCAATAGCGAGTATAGACTATTTTTCGTATTTTTCGCTTTATAGAGTAAAATCTCTTCCGGCCCGTTTTCAGAAAGCGAAGTGAGAATCTTTTTCGGTGCCGTTCCCATTGTGACGAAAGCGACTTTCGCATCATTTTTCTGGGTGGAGATTGTGCTGTTGGCCAGGCGTACCGCATCCTCAAAACGTTCGGCGTTTACCCACCAGATGCCACCTGCGGGCATATGCCGCAATTCGTCCCATAGTGCGTGGATTCCAACAGAAAAAATGGGGGCCATGATCTCTCTCTTCGCTTACTCGCCAAACTGCGGAAATGAACCTAACATTGAAAATAAATAACAGCGGTCTTAGCATTGTAAAACAAAAACTTTATCGCAGCATGGCGTGTTTCTTTTGTTGCGAATCTTCCTGGTGCATAGAAATACTAATGGATTATACCGGTGCAGGGTATGAATAAGCAAAAAGATGCATCTGATGGGCTTCTGGATTTACCTGGGATCGCGGCGCAAAATGATATTCAGACGCTGTTCCAGGCATTTGCTTTGCCGGATATTGATTATACCGACATCTCCCGGCAGGAAAGGCTAAATACCGCGCTCCAGCGCTGGCCGCTGCTGGCTGAGCTGGCGCAGGGTAACTAAAGGGAGCGAACCTGATGGCAGTCGTAGGGTTACAGGGGCTGCGTGGCGGTGTGGGAACGACGTCTATTGCGGCGGCCCTGGGCTGGTCGTTACAGCAGCAGGGCGAATCCGTACTGGTGATCGGCGCCGCCCCGGATAATTTGTTGCGCCTTTTGTTCAATATTGGTTTTGCGCAGAGCGCGGGTTGGGCGTACGCCCTGCACGAAGGGCAGTCCTGACAGAGCGCTGCCTGGCGCTATACGCCGCGCCTTGATGTTCTGCCGTACGGACAACTGAATGCCGTGCAGAGCAGCGAACTGCTGGCGCGTCCGCAAGGAAACGCCTATTTTCTCGACGCCCTGAAAACCCTTAAGCAGAGCGGCCGCTATCGCTGGATTCTGGTGGATATCCCCACAGGCTTCAGCGGTTTTGCAATGGAAACCCTGGCGGCGGTAGATAGCCGCATTGTGGTGGCAACGCCGGATGCCAATTGCCATGCTCGCCTGCACCAGCAGCCGCTGGCCCAGGATGCTTATCTGCTGGTCAACGGGCTACGGGTCACCAGCCATTTGCAGGACGATATTTATCAGCTCTGGCTCCAGAGCCAGCGTAATCTGATTCCGGTAATTTTGCACAGCGATGAAGCGATGGCGGAAGCGATGGCGGCCAAACAGCCGGTTGGCGAATACAGCCCCGATTCGCTGATAGCGGAAGAGTTCATGACTCTGGCGGGCTGGTGCCTGCTGCATCTGGCGGAGAGCCGGCCATGAGCCTGGTGCTGCGTTGTCTGCTGGCGCCCGGCGTTAGCCAGCGTCTGCGAACGCGATATATGAGCTGGCGGCGTAACGGCGCCACGCCGTTCAGCGCGGGTTTGTACTGCCTGATAGCGGCGTTGGGCTGGATCTTTTTACGGCTGGAGAGCGAAAGCTGGCAGCGTATCAGGGCCCAGCGCCAGCGTCTTTATCCGCAAATCGATCCCCGGCGCCCACGTCCGCTCGATTTGCTGCGTTATCTGATCCAGTCTCTCTGGCTGTTGCTGATACTACCAGGGCGCGAGCTGGCGGCGCCAGTCTCCTCGCGGCTAATACGGATGAAGGCCTGGCGGGAGAACTACTATCAGTGGATGAACGCGCTGCCGCAGCGCATTGAGCGCAGCCATAGATTCAGGCGCAACGTTCAGGATCTTGCGCAGTTCAGCACGATGGCCAGACGTATTCTGCTGGGGGTTGTGATAGCGGTGGCGCTGATTATGGCGGTGCTGTGTGTCACCCAGCCTTTCAGCCCGCTGGCGCAGTTTATCTTCCTGATGCTGCTGTGGGGTATTGCGCTGGTGGTGCGGCGCATTCCCGGGCGCTTTCCCGCGCTGGTAATGGTGGTATTGTCGCTGACCATCTCCTGTCGCTATATCTGGTGGCGTTATACCTCGACGCTGAACTGGAACGATCCGGTGAGCCTGGTCTGCGGCCTGATTCTGCTGTTCGCCGAAACCTATGCCTGGCTGGTACTGGTGCTGGGCTTTTTCCAGATAATCTGGCCGCTGCATCGCCAGCCGGTGCCGCTGCCTGCTTCAACGGCCCAATGGCCAGCCGTGGACGTGATGATTCCGACCTACAACGAAGAGCTCAGCGTAGTGAAAGGGACAGTCTATGCTTCGCTGGGTATGGACTGGCCAAAAGATAAGCTCAACATCTGGATCCTTGATGATGGCGGTCGTGAAGAGTTTCGCCGCTTTGCCGACGAAGTGGGAGTGAACTACATCGCCCGCGCTACTCATGAACACGCCAAAGCGGGAAATATTAATAATGCCCTCAAGCAGGCGCGCGGCGATTTTGTGGCCATATTCGACTGCGACCACGTGCCGACTCGCTCGTTCCTGCAACTGACCATGGGCTGGTTCTTTAAAGATAAAAAGCTGGGGCTGATTCAGACGCCACACCATTTCTTTTCGCCGGATCCCTTTGAGCGCAACCTGGGGCGCTTTCGCAAAACCCCGAACGAAGGTGCGCTGTTCTACGGGCTGGTGCAGGACGGTAATGATATGTGGGACGCCACCTTCTTCTGCGGCTCCTGCGCGGTTATTCGCCGGCAGCCGCTGGATGAGATTGGCGGCATCGCCGTAGAAACCGTAACCGAAGACGCCCATACTTCGCTACGCCTGCACCGCCGCGGTTATACCTCTGCCTATATGCGCATTCCCCAGGCCGCAGGCCTGGCGACCGAAAGCCTGTCGGCGCATATCGGCCAGCGCATTCGCTGGGCCAGGGGCATGATTCAGATCTTCCGGCTGGATAATCCGCTATTCGGCAAGGGGCTGAAGCTGGCACAGCGTGTGTGCTACGCCAACGCCATGCTGCACTTTCTGTCCGGCCTGCCGAGGCTTATCTTTCTGACGGCTCCATTGGCCTTTTTGCTGCTACACGCCTACATCATCTATGCGCCGGCGCTGATGATAGCGCTCTTCGTCTTGCCCCACATGATTCACGCCAGCCTGACCAATTCAAAAATTCAGGGGCGTTACCGCCACTCCTTCTGGAGCGAAATTTACGAAACGGTACTGGCCTGGTACATCACGCCGCCGACCCTCGTCGCACTGATTAACCCGCGTAAAGGGAAATTTAACGTTACGGCGAAAGGGGGGTTGGTGCCCCATGAATATGTCGACTGGGTGATTACCCGGCCGTATCTGCTGCTGGTGCTGCTTAACGTACTGGGGCTGCTGTTCGGCGTCTGGCGCTTCTTCGAAGGGCCGCAGCACGAGATACTGACCGTGCTGGTGAGTGTCGCCTGGGTGACCTACAACCTGATAATTCTGGGCGGAGCCGTGGCGGTATCGGTCGAGAGTAAGCAGGTGCGACGCGCTCACCGGGTCGAAATCGCCATGCCCGCAGCGCTGGCCCGGGAAGACGGCCATCTCTATCCCTGTACGGTGCGCGACTATTCCGACGGCGGCGTAGGGGTTCGTCTGCACGGCACGTTGGCGCTGCGCCACGGCGAACGCATCCAGCTTCTGCTGCGTCGCGGTCAGCAGCAGTTTTGCTTTCCGGCGCTGGTGGTACGTTCTGGCGGAGAGAGCATCGGCCTGCAACTGGTGGAAATGACTACCCGCCAGCATATCGATTTTATTCAGTGCACTTTCGCCCGCGCCGACACCTGGGCGCTATGGCAGGACAGCTTTCCGGAAGATAAGCCGCTGGAAAGCCTGCTGGATATTCTGACGCTGGGACTGCGCGGATACCGCCATCTGGCGGAATTTGCCCCGGCATCGCTTAAATACGTGTTCCGTAGCATCACTCTGGCGGTGGATTGGGTGGTTTCCCTGATGCCCCACAGACCGGCACGCAGCGCCGGGGAGCGGCAACCGGATTCGGCCATGACTCAACAATGATGATAACGCGATGAATAGAAATCTCTTCTGGATCTGTGCAGTGGTTTTGGGGCTGAGCGCGTTGCCGTGTCGGCCTGGCATGGCGGCGCCAGCGAACCCTAATGAGGTGCCTGCGCCGATGGTGCCCACGGTCGCGCCCACTACTGAAGGCGTGGTGACGCAGGGGCCCACCGATAACGACCTTAAAGCGGTAGTGCCGCAGACGGCGGAAGAGGCGGCAACGGGCGCCGCCGGGCAGGTCATGCCTGGAGTACCCGGCGCCGGGGCGCCTGTTGTGGCGGAAAACGCGCCGGCTCGCGAAGTTACCCTGAACTTCGCCCAGATTGCGCCGCCGCCCGGCAGCATGGTGCTGCGCGGCGTGCATCCCAACGGTACTGTAGAATTCGGTATGCGCAGCGACGAAGTGGTGTCCCGCGCGCTGTTAAATCTGGAGTACACCCCCTCTCCGGCGCTGATTCCGGTACAGTCGCAGCTTAAGGTGTACCTGAACGATGAGCTAATGGGCGTACTGCCGGTCACTAAAGAGCAACTGGGGAAAAAGACCCTGGCCAGGCTGCCCATCGACCCGCTCTACGTCAGCGACTTTAACCGGGTACGGCTGGAGTTCGTCGGTCACTATCGTGATGTGTGCGAAAACCCGGCCAACAGCACGCTGTGGATGGATATCGGGCGCGGCAGTTCCCTGAGCCTGCTGTATCAGAAACTACAAGTGCGTAACGATCTCTCCCATTTCCCGGTGCCCTTCTTTGACCCACGTGACGATCGGCCGCTGACGCTGCCGATGGTTTTTGCCGCCGCGCCGGACGTAGAACAGCAGCGCGCCGCAGGAATTATCGCCTCCTGGTTCGGTACCCGTTCGGTGTGGCGTGGCCAGCGCTTCCCGGTGCTCTATAACCAGCTACCGGAAAGCAACGCCATTGTCTTTGCCACCAACGACAGGCGCCCGGATTTCCTGCGCGACCATCCGCCGGTGAAGGCGCCCACCATCGAGATGATCAACCATCCGGATAACCCTTATGTGAAGCTGCTGGTGATCTTCGGCCGTGACGACAGCGATCTGCTTCAGGCGGCTCAGGGGATTGCCCGGGGCGATATTCTGTTTCGCGGCGACGCCGTCACGGTGGATAAAGTGGAGCCGCTGCTGGCGCGTAAACCTTACGATGCTCCGCACTGGGTGCGCACCGACCGGCCGATCACCTTTGGCGAGCTGAAAACCTATGAGCAACAGCTGCAGTCGAGCGGTATCGAACCCAGCTCAATTAATCTGACGCTTAATTTACCGCCGGATCTTTACCTGCTGCGCAGCAACGGCATCGATATGGATCTTAAATATCGCTATACCGCGCCGCCGGTGAAGGACAGTTCGCGGATGGATATCAGCCTGAACAACCAGTTTTTGCAATCTTTCAGCCTGTCGCCAAAAACCCGCAGCGGTGATTTGCTGATGCGACTGCCGGTAGTGCAGGGGCTGTTGGACGGCAAGAATGAGGTTGCCATTCCGGCACTACGTCTCGGCGCTGCTAACCAGTTGCGCTTTGACTTCCAGTATATGAACCCGATGCCCGGCGGCACTATTGAGAATTGTATTACCTTCCAGCCGGTGCAGAATCACGTGGTGATAGAGGATGAGTCGACCATCGATTTCTCCAGTTATCATCACTTTATCGCGATGCCGGATCTGCGCGTCTTTGCTAATGCGGGCTTCCCTTACAGCCGGATGGCCGATCTGTCGGATACCCTGGTGGTGGTGTCTAAACAGCCGACCCCGGCGCAGGTCAGCACTTTGCTGGATACCCTGGGCGTTATCGGCGCTCAGACCGGGCTGCCTGCGGTGAAGGTGGCGCTGACCAATAGCGCCGACGAGATTAAAAAACGCGATGCCGACCTGATGATTATCGGCTCCCTGCCCGAAAAATTAAAGGACGATACTCGTCTCGATCTGCTGGTTGAAGCCGCGCTGAGTTGGGTGAAAGCGCCGTATCGCCAGACGCCGCTGCCGTCGATTATGACAAGCCAGGCGGATCAGGAGCCTGATGTTCGCACCACGATCAGCTCCCGGGGAGCGATGGCGGCGATTGTCGGCTTTCAGTCGCCGTTCCATAGCCAGCGCAGCGTTATTGCTCTGCTGGCGGACAGCCCGCGCGGCTATGAACTGCTGAACGGCGCCCTGAATGACAGCGGCAAACGCGCTGCCATGTACGGTTCGGTTTCCGTGATTCGCGAATCCGGCGTCAACAGCCTGCGGGTTGGTGATATTTACTATGTCGGCCACCTGCCGTGGTTTGAGCGTATCTGGTACTCCCTGGCGAATCATCCTGTATGGCTGGCTATCTGCGCCGCCATCAGCGTTGTGCTACTGGCCTGGGTGCTGTGGCGGGTACTGCGGATGCTAAGCCGCCGTCGTCTGGATCCGGAGGATGAATAACATCATGGCATGGCGTTATGTATTAACCCTGGGCCTGCTGCTGGCGGCGATGACTGCCAGCGGCGCCTGCGACTGGCCCGCCTGGCGGCAGTTTAAGCAGCACTACGTCAGCGATGAAGGGCGGGTTATCGACACCAGCGACCCACGCAAAATCACCACTTCCGAAGGGCAGAGCTACGGACTGTTCTTCGCGCTGGTGGCTAACGATCGCCAGAGCTTTGACCAGTTGCTGACGTGGACCCGTAACAATCTCTCCAACGGAGATGTAAAAACCACGCTGCCTGCCTGGCTGTGGGGCAGGCGTGAAGATGGCCAGTGGCGGGTGTTGGACAGTAATTCGGCTTCGGATGCCGATTTGTGGATAGCCTGGGCGCTGCTGGAGGCGGGCAGGCTCTGGAATAGCGACGATTATACGGAACAGGGGAGGGCGCTGCTCGACCTGATCGCCCGTAAAGAGGTGGTGAAGATTCCCGGTCTTGGCGAAATGCTATTGCCTGGAGCGCAGGGCTACGTCCATGACAGCAGCTGGCGCCTGAATCCCAGCTATCTGCCGCCCCAGGTCATCGCTCGTTTTGCCCGTTATCCCGGCCCCTGGAAAGCGATGCGCGAGCCCATGCTGCGGCTGCTGCTGGAAACTGCACCTAAAGGGTTTTCTCCCAACTGGGTCAGCTGGCATAAGGGAAGCGGCTGGCAGATGCAGGAGCAGCCTGCGCTGACGGGCAGCTACGATGCGATTCGCGTCTACCTGTGGGTGGGGATGCTTAGTGAGCGCTCCCCCGACAAGGCGCGGCTGCTGAAACACTTCCAGCCGATGGTGGCCGCTACGGAACAGCGCGGCGCGCCGCCGGAAAAAATTGACATAATGACCGGTAAGTTGACTAACGACGGCCCTGGCGGTTTTTCCGCCGCCATGCTGCCGATGCTCCAGGAAAGCACGGCGCTTTATGTGCAGCGTCAGCGGCTGGTAAAACACTTTCCCGACCATGAATCTTACTACAGCTATGTGTTAACGCTGTTCGCTCAGGGTTGGGATCAACAGCGTTTTCGCTTTAATGTTCAGGGTGAACTGGTGCCGGACTGGGAGCGGGTATGCGCGGATCCTCATTAACCCTGGTTGCCGTTGCGTTGGGGCTGGCGCTGACGATGCCAGCCCGGGCGGAGAATCCCGCCCGGCAGCATCTGCTGGAGCAGGTGCGGCTGGGAGAGGCGACCCATCGCGACGATCTGGTTCGTCAGTCGCTCTACCGACTGGAGCTGATCGCCCCGGACGATCCGGAGGTGATCGCCGCCCGGGTTCGCTATCTGCTGCGTCAGGGGGACAGCACGGGCGCTCAGGCGCTGATGGATAAACTCAAATCCACGGCGGCGGATTCCACGGCCTATCGCCGTTCGCAACTGGAGATGAAACTCGCCACGCCAGCCGGCAGCCAGGCGCTGCAACAGGCGCGGCTGTTGGGAACCACCGGCCATATTGATGAGGCCATCGCCGCGTATCAGGATTTGCTCGGGGGGACGCCCCCGGACGGTTCGCTGGCGGTGGAGTACTGGCTGCTGGTGGCGAAAAAACCGCAGCGACGCGCTCAGGCGATTGAACAACTAACAGCGCTGAACGCCCGAATGCCCGGCAATAACGAGCTGCGCGCCAGCCTGGCTGGATTATTGTTTGATAACCATCGCTCCCGGGAAGGATTCCGGGTGCTGGAACAGATGGCACGTTCGGGGGACGGGCGTGGTCAGGCGGCGGAGCTGTGGTATCAGCAGATTCAGGGATTGCCGGTCAGCGCCGCCAGTGTGGCGGCGCTGGAGCGGTTTGTGACGCTGTTTACCGATGGTGAGACGGTGGACGATGCGAAGGCGAAACTAGCGGAGCAGCGCAAGCAACTGGCCGATCCGGGATTTCGGGCTAAGGCGACCGGGCTGGCGCAGGTGGCCGCAGGCGATGGCGCCAGGGCGGTCGCGCCGCTGCAAACGGCACTGCGTGAAAATCAAAATGATGCCGAAACCGTGGGGGCGCTGGGTGAAGCCTGGTCCCAGGCAGGAAAACGCGCCGCCGCGGTTCGCCAGCTTAGTCGGGCGCTGCGGCTGGATCCCGACAACGACAGCAGCGGCAGATGGAAATCGCTGTTGAGTACCAACCGCTACTGGCTGCTGATTGACGAAGGAGACGCGGCGCTTAACGCTAAAGATAGCGCGCTGGCAGAGCGTAAATTCCGCCAGGCGCGGGCAGTGGATGGCAGCGACAGCTATGCGGTACTCGGCCTGGGAGATGTGGCGGTGGCACGCCAGAATGACGCCGAAGCTGAACGCTATTACCTTCAGGCGTTACGCATGGATCGCGGCAACAGCAACGCGGTACGCGGGTTGGCCAACGTCTATCGCCGTCAGTCGCCGGAGCGGGCGATGGCGTTTATCAACACCCTGAATGCCAGCCAGCGCCGCAGCATTGACGATATCGAACGCGGTCTGGAAGACGATCGGCTGGAAGCTCAGGCCAGCGAGCTGGAGTCTCAGGGGCATTGGAACCAGGCCGCCGAGTTGCATCAGCGGCGGCTGGCGCTTTATCCCGACAGCGTCTGGACCCTCTACCGGCTGGCGAAAGCGCGCTATGCCGCCGGTCAGCAGGCACAGGCCGATGCGCTGTTTCGCGATCTGGCCCGGCGCCAGCCAAAGGATGCCGACCAGGTCTATGCTTATGGGCTTTATCTCTCTTCTACCGGGCGGGATGAGGCAGCGTTGCGCCATCTCGATACGCTGCCCCGCGGTCAGTGGAGCGACAATATTCAGGAGCTGGCCCGGCGGCTGACGCTGGATCGGGTGCTGGCCCAGGCAAGCGAGCAGCGGGAAGCGGGGCAGGAGCCACAGGCCATTGCGCTGCTGAAACGCCAGCCTGCCTCCGACCGAATCGATCTCACTCTGGCAGACTGGGCCGTAGAGCGGGGAGACTACGCCGAGGCGACCAGCCGCTACCGGCAGGTACTGTCCAGGGAGCCCGGAAACGAGGATGCGCTGCTGGGGCTGGCGGAGACGGCCCTGGCTCAGCACGATAAAGCGCAGGCCCGCAAGTGGCTCACCCGGCTTGAACGCGCGCCTTCGCAGGCTGCGCCATCGGTAAACAGCGAACGTCGACTGGCCAACGCCTGGAATGAGGCCGGAGAACCCGGCCGCGCCCGCGAGATCTACCGGCGTATCGTCCCGTCTGCGAAAAGGCTGCCGCCTTCAATGGACAGCGCACTGGCGTTGCGCGATGCCGCGCGTTTCGACGCCGCCAGCGGCGAACCTCAGCAGGCGCTGGAACGCTATCGCGACGCGATGGTGGCGTCCGAAATCGCCAATAAACGGCCTGAAGATAATGATACTTTTACCCGGCTGACGCGCAACGACGCCAGCGATGACTGGCTGAAACGCGGGATACGCAGCGACGCGGCGGATCTCTATCGCCAGCAGGATGTGAACGTCACGCTCGATCATGATTACTGGGGATCCAGCGGTACGCCGGGCTATTCAGATCTGCGCGCCCACACCACCATGCTGCAGGTAGATGCGCCGCTCAGCGACGGGCGCCTGCTGCTGCGTACCGACGTGGTGAATATGGACGCCGGCAGCTTTAGCGGTGGCAGCTACGACGAAAAATGGGGCACCTGCTACGACTTCACCTGTAACAGCAACCACCAGCAGCGGGCCAACGGCGCCAGCGTGGCGGTAGGCTGGCGAAACGACACCTGGGAGGCGGATATCGGCACCACGCCGATGGGCTTTAACGTGGTCGATGTGGTGGGCGGTCTGAGCTACAGCAGCGATCTGGGCCCCTTTGGCTATACCCTGAACGCCCACCGGCGGCCGATCTCCAGTTCGCTGCTTTCGTTCGCCGGCCAGCGTGACCCGAATACCCATAAGGTATGGGGCGGCGTGCGCGCCGACGGTGGCGGCATCAGCATGAGCTATGACAGGGGCGGCGATCACGGCGTCTGGTCGAGTCTGAGCGCCGATCAACTAACCGGTAAGAATGTGGCGGATAACTGGCGGGTACGCTGGATGACCGGCTACTACTACAAGCTTATCAATGAAAATAACCGTCGGGTGACCGTGGGCCTGACCAATATGCTCTGGCACTACGATAAAGACCTGAGCGGCTATACCCTGGGACAAGGAGGCTACTACAGCCCGCAGCGCTACCTTTCGTTCTCGGTACCGGTAATCTGGCGCCAGCGTACCGAGAACTGGTCGTGGGAGCTGGGGGGATCCGTCTCATGGTCCTATGCGAAGACCGACAACGAACGGCGCTATCCGATTCAGAGCCTGCTGCCTGCCCGGATGGAGGCCATGGAAGAGGGCTCCTCATCCACCGGTGTAGGCTATACCGCGCGGGCGCTGGTAGAACGGCGCCTGACTTCCCACTGGTCCATCGGCGCAGGGATTGATATTCAGGAGGCCAAAGACTATACACCGAGCCACGCTCTGATCTTTGTGCGTTATTCCATGGCGGGATGGCAGGGCGATATGGATATGCCGCCACAGCCGCTGGTACCCTATGCGGACTGGTAAATTATGAGTATTGCCGGAAGGAAAGCGGTTAAAACGCCATGCGATGCAGTATACTCTGCCCGCATCAGGCGTGGAAAGTTCAGTGCGGAGAGTGAGTTTGCGAGTCAGGCGTTCTTTAACGATAAAACAGATGGCAATGGTGGCCGTGGTTGCCGTGGCCTTTATCTTTGTTTTTGCCGTGATTCAGCTTTTTCATTTCGTACAGCAGAGCCGTTATACTACCGCGACGCAGATGGAGAGCATCGCTCGTTCGGTGCGTGCTCCGCTCTCCTCCGCTATTCTGAAGGCGGATATTCCCCAGGCTGAAGCGATTCTTAAAGATATTCAGCCGGTCGGCGTGATAAGCCGTGCGGATGTGGTGCTGCCTAACCAGTTCCAGGCGCTGCGCGTCAGTTTCGCGCCGGAGCGGCCAGTGCCGATGCTGATTTCGCGTCTGTTCGAGCTGCCGGTGCAGATAAGTCTGCCGCTCTATTCGCTGGAACGACCCGCTAACCCGCAGCCGTTGGCCTATCTGGTACTCCAGGCTGACTCCTGGCGCATGTACAAGTTTATTATCAGCACGCTTTCGACGCTTATCACCACCTGGCTGTTACTGGCGCTGATGCTGACGGTGGCGATTACCTGGTGCATTAACCGTCTTATCGTCCACCCGCTGCGCGATATCGCCCGGGAGCTGGATGGGCTGCCGCCCGGCGAAGTGGTGGAGCATCAGCTGGCGTTGCCGAAACTGCATAACGACGATGAAATTGGCATGCTGGTACGTGGCTACAACCGTAACCAGCAGCAGGTGCAGCGTGCGCAGGAAGAGATGAGTCAGCTTGCCACCCATATTCCCGTGAGCGGCCTGCCCAATAAGGCACTGCTGCTGGCGCTGTTACGGGGGCAGGAAGAGCAGGCGATAGCGCCGCTGCTGATGATCTCCTGCGAAACGCTACAGGAAGCCGCCGAGGTGCTGAATGAGCAGCAGCGTGAGATCCTGCTGCTGTCGCTGGCGTCCAGAATTCAGTCGGTGCTTGGCCCATCCATGGTGCTGGCGCAGATTAGCCACTTCGATTTCGCGGTTCTGGCCAACGGCATCAATGAGTCCTGGCAGGCGGCGACGCTGGCCCAGCAGTTACTGAGGGCGTTGAATGAAAAACTGCCGGTACAATCGATGCCGCTGCATCCGGCGGTCAATATCGGGATTGCCATGTGGAGCCCCGGTGTGAGCGGTGAGCAGCACTATCAGCGCGTGATATCAGCGGCGTATTCGGCCCGGCGTCTGGGGAAAAATCAGATTCAGTTCTTCGACCCTCAACAGCTGGCCGTGGCGCAGCAGCGGATGACCGAACAGCATGATATTTTACACAGTCTGGAAAGTGGGGAGTTCGTGTTGTGGCTCCAGCCTCAGGTTGATCTGGCCAGCGGCGAGGTGGTAAGCGCCGAGGCGCTGCTGCGCCAGCGCCAGCCGGATGGTGATTTCACTCTACCGGAAGGGCTTATCGAACGTATTGAACGCTGTGGGCTAATGGAAAAGGTAGGCAACTGGATCCTTGAAGAGTCCTGCCGACTGCTGGCGGAATGGCAGAGTCAGGGCGTAGCGCTGGCGCTGAGCGTGAATGTCTCGGCGCTTCAGTTGCTTAATGACGAGCTGCGTCATCGCTTTATAACGCTGCTGTCGCGCTGGCGTATTCACCCGGGGTCGTTGATTATTGAAGTGACCGAAAGTCAGCGTATCGACAACCCGCAAAAGGTCCATGATATTCTGCGCCCCCTGCGCGATCTTGGAGTACGTATCGCCCTTGATGATTTTGGTATGGGTTACGCCAGCCTGCATCAGCTTCAGCAGATGAAGGGACTGCCGGTGGACATTCTTAAAATCGATAAAGTCTTTATCGACGCGCTGCCGGAAGACGACAGCATGGTGGCCGTTATTCTGTCGCTGGCGAAGCATCTGAATATGCGGGTGGTGGCGGAAGGGGTGGAAAACCCGGCACAGCTCGACTGGTTGCGTCAGGCCGGTGTTGATATCGGTCAGGGCTACCTGTTCGATAAGGCCCTGCCGCCGCACCGTTTTATGGCGCGTTACTGCGAACCCGCCCGGTAGTCATAGAAATCCACTTAACCAAAAGTCATAGACTGTAGCGTTTCAGCTCAAAGAACTCATTCAATTTGTTCCAAATAAGATACATGGATGTATCTGGGGTGTTTCTCTGATGTTATTTTAGCGGCGCGGACCCAACGAGGGTCTCCGCTTTTTACCGCTGCAAGGACACCTCCTGATGAAAACCTCTCTGTTTAAAAGCCTCTATTTTCAGGTGCTGACGGCGATCGCCATCGGCATTGTGCTGGGCCACTACTGGCCGGAACTGGGCGCCCAGATGAAGCCACTCGGCGATGGGTTCGTAAAACTGATAAAAATGGTTATCGCCCCGGTCATCTTCTGTACCGTCGTTACCGGTATTGCCGGAATGGAAAGCATGAAGGCCGTGGGCCGTACCGGCGCTGTGGCGCTGCTCTATTTCGAGGTTGTCAGCACCATAGCGCTGATTATTGGTCTGATTATCGTTAACGTGGTGCAGCCGGGGGCCGGCATGAACGTCGATCCGGCTACGCTTGATGCCAAAGCGGTGGCGGTTTATGCCCAGCAGGCGGAACAGCAGGGCGTGGTCGCCTTCCTGCTGGATGTGATTCCGGGTAGCGTGATAGGCGCTTTCGCCAGCGGCAATATCCTTCAGGTGCTGCTGTTCGCCGTGCTGTTTGGTTTCGCCCTGCATCGCCTGGGCGAGAAAGGGCAACTGATTTTTAACGTTATCGAAAGCTTTTCAAAAGTTATTTTCGGCATCATTAATATGATCATGCGTCTGGCGCCCATTGGTGCATTCGGCGCTATGGCCTTTACCATCGGCAAGTACGGCGTGGGAACGCTGCTGCAACTGGGGCAGTTGATCGCCTGTTTCTACATCACCTGTATCCTGTTTGTGGTAGTGGTTTTGGGCTCCATTGCTCGCGCCACCGGGTTCAGCATCTTTAAGTTTATCCGCTATATCAAAGAAGAATTGCTGATCGTGCTGGGGACTTCCTCTTCCGAGTCGGCGCTGCCGCGTATGCTCGATAAGATGGAAAAACTGGGCTGTCGCAAATCGGTGGTGGGGCTGGTGATTCCGACCGGTTACTCCTTCAACCTGGATGGCACTTCTATCTACCTGACCATGGCGGCGGTATTTATCGCCCAGGCCACCAACAGCCATATGGATATTTTCCATCAGATTACGCTGCTGGTAGTGCTGCTGCTGTCGTCGAAAGGCGCAGCTGGCGTAACCGGTAGTGGATTTATCGTGCTGGCGGCGACGATTTCGGCCGTGGGCCACCTGCCAGTGGCCGGTCTGGCGCTGATTCTGGGCATCGATCGCTTTATGTCCGAAGCGCGTGCATTGACTAACCTGGTCGGTAACGGTGTGGCGACCGTCGTGGTCGCGAAGTGGGTGAAAGAGCTGGATGAAAAACAGCTAAAACAGACGTTAAATAATCCCAGACTTACTGCCAGTGGTCAGCAAACTTCCTCCTGATTTCGTCAATTACCCGCGGTAACTTGCCCTTGCCGCGGGCTCCTGCGCATAATTAACTGATACAGACCGTGTATTTTCACATTATGGCGTGACGTTTATCGTTATTTGCGGTCAAAGGAAAAAACGCCACCGCTATGGTGGGCGTCTGTGCGTTACGCGCCGTCTTTTCATATTTTTTCAGGAATCTCATGCAGGGGTAGACATGCAGGGCACAAAAATGGGTCTTATCGCCGGGGGAACTCTACTGGCGGTGATTACCGGTCAGGGACAGGCCGCAATGCTCCAGCCGGATCCGGCCTGGCAGCAGGGAAAGTTGAATAACGGTTTTCAGTGGCAGGTGCTCGCCACCCCTCAGCGACCCAGCGATCGGATAGAGATCCGACTGTTGGTCAACGTCGGCTCTCTGACCGAAAGCACGCAGCAGAGCGGCTATAGCCATCTGTTGCCTCGTCTGGCGCTAAGCCAGCAGACATCACCTCAGCATGGCGCCTGGCAGCAGGGTATGACCGGTCATCCACAGCCGCCTGCGGTAGTTTCTTATAATCTTACCCGGTTTAATCTGAGCCTGCCCAGCGGCAGTGGTCGCGGTGAAGAGCTGAAAGAGGCGTTAAGCTGGCTGGCGGAGACGGCGGGCGGAGGACTGACCATTACGCCGGAATCCATCGCTAAGGCGCTACAGGTACGGGATGGCGTGACCACCTGGCCTGAAGATACGCGTGACAGCTGGTGGCGCTATCGCCTGAAAGGGTCGACGCTGCTGGGGCACGATCCGGCGGCTCAGGTCGTACAACCGGTTGACGCCGAACATCTCAGGGCCTGGTACCGGCAGTGGTACACCCCGGACGCCATGACGCTGATTGTGGTGGGCAACGTTGACAGCCGCAGCGTGGCGGAACAGGTCGGTAAGCTGTTTGGCGACCTTAAAGGCAAGCGCGAAACCCCGGCGCCGATACCGACGCTATCGCCGCTTAAGCGTGATGCGGTAAGTATGATGAACCCCAAACTGCAGCAGGATCGGCTGTCGATGATGTGGGATACGCCCTGGCAGCCGATTCGCTCCTCTGAAGGGCTGATGCGCTACTGGCGCAGCGAACTGGCCCGTGAGGCGCTGTTCTGGCACGTGCAACAGAATCTCAATAAAAATAACGTGCGCGACGTTACATTAGGCTTTGACTGTCGCGTGCTGTTTCTGCGCGGCCAGTGCGGCATCCATATCGATACTCCTAACGCCAGACTCGACGATAATCTGGGGCGAATTGCCCGCGATATGGCCAGCGTACGCGACAAGGGATTACCGGCGGCTGAGTTCGAAACGCTTTTGGCCCAGAAAAAGCTGGAGCTGGAAAAACTGTTCGCCACTTACGCCCGTACCAATACCGAGGTGCTGGCCAGCCAGCGTCTGCGTTCGTTGCAAAATCAGGTGGTAGATATCGCGCCGGAGCAGTATCAGAAGCTGCGTCAGGCGTTTCTGGACGAGCTGACGCCGGAGATGGTCAATATGGATCTGCGGCAGATTCTCTCTCAGGAGATGGCGCTGGTGCTACAGCAGCCGGAAGGGGAGCCGGAGTTCAACATGAAGCAGTTACAGGAAACCTGGGATAAAGGCATGAGCCGACCGGAAGGGACGGAGAACCCGACGCCTGACGCTCGCCCATTGGGCGAAGTTTCGGATATTCCGGGACAGCAGTAATGTTGGCGCGCCGGAGCCTGGCTTCGGCGCACTATCATTTTACTGCGGCATCGCCTGCTTCGGAATAATGGCGCCGCGATACTGGATAACGGTGCTGGCGGTCAGGTGCCCGCGGGCCGCAGCCTGTGCCGCACTGCCGCCGTTCAGACGCACGGCAAGATAGCCGCCACCGAACGAGTCCCCGGCCGCGGTGGTATCCACCACTTTCTCTTTCGGCAGTTTTACCGCCGGAATTTCCTGTAACGCTTCTCCATTAATTGCCACCAGGCAGCTTTCGGCGCCGCGCTTAATCACGACTTCCTGTACGCCTGCCGCCTGAGTGCGAGCAATCACGTCTGCTACCGGGCGCTCGCCCCACAGGGCGTCTTCATCGTCCAGGGTCAGGAAAGCGATATCGGTACAGGCCAGCATCTGCTGGTAAACCTGTTGCGTCTCTTCCTTACCGGACCACAGGCGTGGGCGGTAGTTGTTATCGAAAATAACCTTGCCGCCGCGCTCACGGCAGCGACGCAGCAGCGCCAGCAGCATTTCGCGGCTGCGGGGGCTGAGGATGGCAAGGCTGATACCGCTGAGATAGAGGTAATCGAATTCCACAAGCTGTTCGATAATAGCCGGTGCCTGGTCGCTTTCCAGCCAGTAACGGGCGGCCGCTTCGTTGCGCCAGTACCAGAAGGTGCGTTCGCCGCTATCGTCGGTTTCGATGTAATAGAGCCCGGGCAGGCGGTCGGACATGCGCTGCACCAGGTCGGTTTGCACATTTTCCTGCTGCCAGGCGTCGAGCATCTGCTGACTGAAGCTATCCTGGCCGAGCGCGGTGACGTAATGGACGCTGAGTGCTTCGGCATCCACCTGGCGGGCGATATAAACTGCGGTGTTGAGAGTGTCGCCACCAAAGCCGCGACTGACCTGAGCGCCCTTTTCCGACAGCTCAATCATGCATTCGCCGATAACGGCAATCTTCTGTGTAGCCATAATTATGAAACCTGCATGTAAGACGACTGGCGCTAGTTTGGGCTGCCATACCAGTACAGTCAATCATTTTAAAACGCCGTTTTGATAAAACTTGCGCCAGAACGGGTTTTCGTGAGCTATCGCCGGATAGCCTTGTGTCGCCACCTCAACTATCTTTATGTCATGCCAGGGAACAAAGGAACGGAATGATGACGAGGTTGGGAAAGACAGGGCTGGGGGTGGTGGTGGCGATAGTCGTGCTGGGCGTGGGCCTGGCGGCATTTATCGCAACCTTTGACTGGAACCGCCTGAAACCGGTCATTAACGATAAAGTCTCCAGCGAGCTGCGGCGCCCGTTTGCGATACGTGGCGATCTTAGCGTAGCCTGGGTTCGTCACCCTGAAGAGCCGGGCTGGCGTGGCTGGGTGCCATGGCCGCAGGTGACGGCTCAGGATGTCATGCTGGGTAATCCGCCGGATATTCCCGATAAGACGATGGTGTTGCTGCCGAAGGTGGAAGCGACTCTCTCTCCTCCCGCGCTGCTGACGAAAACCGTCTGGCTGCCGTGGCTACGCCTGGTGCAGCCCGATGTGCGGCTGATTCGCCTGTCAGAGCGGCGCTATAACTGGCGCTTTGAGCTGGGGGATGACAGCGCGAAGGATAAAGGCTCTCCTTCTGGCTGGTCGTTTCGGCTCGATAATATCCTGTTTGACCGTGGCCGTATTGCCATTGATGACCAGGTGGCTAAGGCGCAGATGACCGTGCTGGTCGACCCGTTGGGTAAGCCGCTGGCGTTAAGCGAAGTGACCGGCAGCGGCAAGTCCGGCGCGGCGAAGATGGGGGATTATGTTTTCGGGCTGCGGATTAACGGGCGCTATAAGGGGCAGGATATCGCAGGTAGCGGCAAGATTGGCGGCATGCTGGCGCTACGCAGTGAAGGGACGCCATTTCCGCTACAGGCCGATATTCGCGCCGGCCAGAGCCGCCTGGCGGTCAGAGGCACCATCAGCAACCCTATGGCATTTGGTGGCGCCAATTTGCAGCTACGTCTTTCCGGCGATTCGCTGGGGGATCTCTACGCTCTGACCGGCGTTCTGCTACCCGATTCACCGCCCTATGAAACCGACGGACGCCTGGTGGCGCGCCTCGGTGGTGAAGAGGGCAATCGTTTTGATTACCAGGACTTTAACGGCCGTATTGGCGCCAGCGACATCCATGGTTCTCTTATTTTCCGCCAGAGCCAGCCGCGGCCCAGGCTGGAGGGGGATCTGGTTTCACGCCAGCTGCGGCTGGCGGATCTGGGGCCGCTTATCGGCGTGAAGTCCGGCGGTGCGAAATCGCAACCCGGACAGACCGTGCAGCCGTCGGATAAAGTGCTGCCCCGGGATCGTTTTGAAACCGATAAATGGCGGGTGATGGATGCCGATGTGCGCTTTAAAGGGCAGCGCATTGAACATGGCAGTGCGCTGCCGCTGCGCGACCTTAATGTGCATCTGAACCTGCGCGACGGCGATTTGCGCCTGACGCCGCTGCGTTTCGGTATGGCGGGAGGCGATATCGATGCCGATATTCACCTGCGGGGCAACCGGCAGCCGATGCAGGGAGAGGCCAAAATTAAGGCGCGCCGCCTGCAGCTTAAGCAGTTAATGCCGAACATTCAGGAGATGCAGAAAACCCTGGGTGAGCTGAATGGCGACGCCACTCTGCGCGGTAGCGGCAATTCGGTCGCGGCACTGCTGGGCAGCAGCAGCGGAAATCTTAAGCTACTGATGAACGACGGCTTGATCAGTCGTAACCTGATGGAGATTCTGGGGCTGAACGTGGGCAACTACGTGGTCGGGCAGATTTTTGGCGATGAAGAGGTGCGGGTGAACTGCGCCGCCGCGGGTCTGCAACTCACCAATGGCCTGGTCAGGCCCGATATCTTCGCTTTCGACACTGAAAACGCGCTGGTCAATATTACCGGTAACGCGAATCTGGCCAGCGAGCGTCTCGATCTGACCATCACGCCGGAAAGTAAGGGGATTCGCATTATTACGCTGCGATCGCCGCTCTACGTGCGCGGCACCTTTAAGTCGCCGGATGCGGGGGTTAAACCGGGCCCGCTGATTGTACGAGGAGCGGTAGCGGCGGCGCTGGCAACCCTGGTGACGCCCGCAGCGGCACTGCTGGCACTGGTTTCACCATCGGAAGGGGGGGCGGATAATCAGTGTCGTACCATTTTGTCGCAGCTGGGGAAATAGCCATCTGTTCCCCTCTCCCCACTCGGGGAGAGGGCGAGGGAGGTTACAGCGCGTCGTGGCGGGTTTCCCGGGCGCACAGCAGAGCAACCAGAGTTATGGTCGCCATCGCGGCCAGATAGACGCCGACCCAGAACAGCCCGTAGCTGGTTTGCAGCCATGCGGCGATCCACGGGGCCACCGAGGCGCCCAGAATCGAGGCGACGTTATACGAGAAGGAAGCGCCGGTATAACGGACTTCGGTCGGGAACAGTTCCGGTAGCAGCGCGCCCATCGGGCCGAAAGTCAGGCCCATCAGGCTCAGGCCCACCAGCAGAAACAGCATCACTTCTCCCTGATTGCCGGAACCCAGCAGCGGCTGGAACAGGAACAGCGCGAACAGCAGGATCAGGCTGGTAATCGCTATCATGCAGCGGCGGCGGCCATAGCGATCCGCCAGTAGCCCGGCGATGGGCACCATCACGCCAAAACCAATGACCGCCATCATCAGCATCCACAGCACGTTGTTGCGCGGAATACCCAGACCGTTCGGCGCCGGCGTGGTGCTGAAAGACATGGAATAGACCGTAGTGATATAGAACAGCGTATAGGTGGCCAGCATGATAAAGGTGCCGAGCACGGTAGCTTTTAAGTGGCGGCTGAGCAGGGTGCCTAGTGGCACCTTTACCTGCTTGCCTGCTTTGGCGACTTTGGCGAATACCGGCGTTTCATGGAGTGAAACCCGCACATACAGGCCGATCAGCACCAGCACCGCCGAGAAGATAAACGGAATGCGCCAGCCCCAGCTCATAAACTGTTCGTCACTCAGAAGCCATGAGAGCAGCAGGAAGGTTCCGTTGGCGAAGAAGAACCCGATCGGCGCGCCAAGTTGGGGGAAAGAGCCGTACAGGGCGCGTTTATGGGCCGGGGCGTTTTCGGTGGCGAGCAGCGCCGCACCGCCCCATTCGCCGCCCAGCCCCAGCCCCTGGCCGAAGCGGGCCAGGGCCAGCAGCAGCGGCGCCATAATGCCGATGGTTTCATAACCCGGCAGCAGGCCAATCACCACGGTGGAAATGCCCATGGTCAGCAGCGAGGCAACCAGCGTTACCTTACGTCCAACCCGGTCGCCGAAGTGGCCGAATAGCGCCGAGCCAACCGGCCGGGCGACGAAGGCGATAGCGAAGGTGGCCAGCGACTGTAGCGTGGCGGCGGTGGCATCGCCCTGGGGAAAGAAAATATGGGGAAAGACGATGACCGCCGCGGTGGCATAGATGTAAAAGTCGAAGAATTCGATGGCGGTTCCGATAAGTGACGCGACTACCACCTTGCCGCGCGAGTTAACGGGCGTCTGTTGTTCGGTATCGATAGCTGTGGCGATTGATGCTTGCATAAGTTTTTATGATTTTTAGACCAGTGAACGGCCATATTAGGCACAGCAAAAGTGACATTTCAACGCGCCACCGGGGCGGCATGAGGATGAAAAAAAGCCAAAAAGTGGATAATTTTTACTCCGGGTGAGTAACTTATTGGTTGTTCTGAATGTTGGCGGAATGTGTAGTGGATAAAACTGGTTTTTGGTTAAAAAAAAGTTAACGAATGGAGAGTTGCTCTGGATGGCGGTTCGCGCCGCACGGGACGGCGCGAAAAGCGGGGCTAGCTGGGGCGTTTGCCCGGCATCGGTTTGTCATCCTTAAACTGGGCGGTGGCGATCCAGGCGGCGCAGAATAGCGTCAGGCGCGCGAAGAAATAGAAGAACGCCATCAGCCCCAGCACCGAGCCGAAGGCGGCGCCAGAGGGGGATTTCACCAGCGCCGGTAGGGTCCAGGTCATCACTATTTTAATTACCTCGAAGCCCACGGCGGCGATCAGCGTGCCGCGAACCAGCGCTTTCTTGCGCGGACGGTGGCGCGGCAGGCGCCAGAAAATCCAGAAGAACAGCAGATAGTTGGCGAAAATTGAAATCGCCAGACCGATCAACCGCCAGGCCGGTTTCAGCCAGGTTAGCTCGTCCAGGTGCAGCAGACTGATAATGAGCGCCTGCGCCGAGCCTGCTATCGAGGTGATGGACAGGGTGATCACCAGCGCCACCAGCAGGCCGATCAGCGCCACAAAGTCACGCAGGTATTTGACCCAGAACTTCTCTTTGTCCTGGGGCGCTCGCTCCCAGACTTCCCGGGACTGGGCGCGTACCGCTTCCCGCAGGTTGCCCATCCAGTTAATGCCGGAGTAGAGCGCCACCAGCAGACCGACCAGGCCAACCGTGGTACGCTGCTGAACCGCAGTGTTGATGGTGTTCTTTAGCGTCATGGCCAGGGTTGGATCGCTGACGTTCGCCAGGATTTTCGCGAAAATATCCTGTAACAGGGTGGGGTGTGAGGCCAGAATATAGCCCCCCGCCGCGAAGCTGACCATCAGAATGGGAATCAGCGATAAAAACGAAAAATAGGTGATCGCAGCGCCGAACTGGTTGCCAAGCCGATCGTTAAAGCGTTCGGCGGCACGCAGTAAATGGGCGATAAACGGGGTGCGCTCAATGCGTTTAACGGTGTGGGTGACGCTTTCCAGCGCGTTCGCCGGCTTCTCCTCATCGGCCTTCTGATTTTTTTGCGATTCCTGATCCAGTTTCACCACCGGATCGTAATCCAGATCCCGGGTCGGGCGTTTGTGATTATCCTCGGTACTCATTGACTCCGTCGTCCTTTTTTATTTTATGCCTGCGATGTTAAGGAAATTATAGTCGCGACGCTAATCGACATACTCTTTCATTATCTCGCTAAGCCAGGCCATAAACAGATGCACCCGCCGTGACAGGTTGCGGCGATGCGGCCAGATCAGGGAAACCGGCATCGGGCGGGCCCGATACTGGGGCAGAATTTCGACCAGTTTTCCGCTGCGCAGCGCTTCGCGTACGCCGACCCGCGGCGCCTGAATGATGCCTAACCCGGCCAGGCAGGCGGAATGATAGCTTGCGGTACTGTTAACCGTGACCACGCCGCCGGTTTTTATCCACTGACTCTGCCCGTCGCGCCAGATCTCAAACCCCTGGGGACGCATACCCATGGTGGGCACATAGTGAACCAGGGCATGCGACGCCAGATCTTCCGGGCTTTCCGGCCAGCCGAAACGCGTCAGATAGTCGGGGCTGGCGCAGTTCAGCACGGTGAGTTGCCCCAGCGTTTTGGCTACCAGCCCGGAGTCGTTAAGCTCCCCGATGCGCACCACGCAATCAAAACCTTCCTGAATCACATCCACCAGCCGATCGCTGCTGCTTAGCTCCAGTTCAACGCCTGGATACTGCTGTAGAAAGGCTGGCAACCGGGGGATCACCATATTAGCCGCTACCGGCACTGGCATATCGACCCGCAGGCGGCCGCTGATGCTGGCCGGATCGCGCTGGAACAGCGAATCCAGTTCGTCCAGGTTTGTCAGCAGATCCCTGGCTCGCTCATAGTAGACCATGCCGTCCTGGGTGAGCTGCACCCGCCGGGTGGTGCGGTGGAGCAGCCGGACGCCCAGTTCATCCTCCAGCGCCTGAATCTGGCGCGAAACGCTGCCCCTGGGCAGGCTCAGGCTTTCAGCGGCGCGGGAAAAGCTGGCGAGTTCCGCTACCCTCACAAAAAGCTGCATTGCGTGTATTTTGTCCATACCAAAGGCTTATTGTTGTTTTCAGTGAAACAGTGAAGCGTAACTGGCCGTCTTTATTGTTTTACTAGCAGCTAATAAGCTTGATCTCAACCTTAATCACAGTCAATGGGGTAAATGATGACGCAGACTATCGCATTAGTGACCGGCGCAAGCCGCGGTTTAGGGCGAAATGCCGTGATAAAACTGGCACAGCGCGGCGTGGATGCCATCTTCACGTATCGCAGCCAGCGCCAGGAGGCGGAGGAGGTCATCAGTATTGTGACCGCTATGGGCCGACAGGCGGTGGCGATTCCGCTGGACGTGGCGGACTGCGGCGCATTTGCCGCGTTTGGCGCCGAGGTCGGGAAACAGTTGCGCGAGCGTTGGGGGTGCGAAAGCTTCGACTATCTGGTGAATAATGCGGGCTTTGGCGAGGATTCACCTTACGCGGAGGTGAGTGAGGCGCTGTTTGAACGGATGCTTAACGTACACTTTAAGGGGCCGTTTTTCCTGACTCAGCAGCTATTACCGCTCATTAAAGATGGCGGGCGCATTCTTAACGTTTCCAGTGGGCTGACCCGCTTTGTACATGACGGTAAGGCAACCTATGCCGCCATGAAAGGAGCGATGGAGGTGCTGACCCGTTATCAGGCTCAGGAACTGGGCAACCGCGGTATTTCCGTTAACATTATTGCGCCAGGCGCTATCGCCACCGATTTCGGCGGCGGTGCGGTGCGTGATAATCCTCAGGTTAACCAGGCTATCTCCGCGATTACGGCGCTGGGACGCCCGGGAATGCCGGACGATATCGGTGACGCTATCGCGGCGTTACTGAGCGACGATCTGGCCTGGATGAACGGCCAGCGCATTGAGGTTTCGGGTGGGATGCATCTGTAAACCGGGAGCCGGAGGCTCCATCGTTATGGCTTTTCCAGCAAGCTCACCCGTAGCCGGAAGGGGTTCTGCTTTTTATCCAGTGAGCCGGTGACCACCACCGGCTTTGTGGCAGCGACTGGCGCGGAGCCCAGCACGGTACCGGGAATCACGGCATTCAGGGTTCCGCTGTCGTCGCGCAGTTGGTAAAGATCCTCTCCCAGCTTCTGTTCCAGTACGCCCTGAATCTTCACGGAGGCGCCATCCTCCATCTGCTTTGCCCGGGCGATAGTGGTGCGGTGGGCATCCTGCTGCGCCGCCGACTGCGGCGCGTTATCGCTAAGTTGATGGGGGGTTGGCATGCCTGGCGCCGCCATGGACCAGAACAGCGCGACGGGCGCGGCAATCAGTATTCGCGTTTTCATTGCTCACTCCTGCCTGATAGTCTGCCTGTAAGCCTGGCACAGCATGCTGCCATCTGCTAACGCCAGCGGCGCACATCCTCGCGATCCAGCCCCAGATCGCGTAACCGTTCATCGCTCATGGCGCCCAGTATCTGACGCGTGCGATGACGTTCCCACCAGCGCTTCAGCCAGCGCGCGACCAGAACAAAGCCGATAAAGGGATTGGTGTGCCTGTTTTCATGGAATTCCATACGCGCCTCCTCTTTAGTACCCGCCATCAGTGTGCGCGCTGCGGGGAGAACCATACAGATTCAGAAATTACTTTTATTTAACATACAGAGGCGGTAAAAATGTGAACTGTACCGTTTTTAAACGGACAGTCTGTACCGATCGTGGGCGCATTGGGGATTTATCAGGGGATACAGTATGACGCGTTATGAACACCTGGCCCGGCTGTTGGCTGAACGTATTGAGCAGGGGCTCTATCAGAGCGGAGAGCGACTGCCGTCGGTGCGTAGCCTTAGCAGTGAACACGGCGTGAGTATCAGCACTGTCCAGCAGGCATACAATCAGCTGGAAGATCGCGGTCTTATCCAGCCCCGACCGCGTTCCGGCTACTTTGTTGCACCGCGGCGCGCCCAGCCGCCGTTGCCCCGTCTGACCCGGCCAGCACAGCGCCCGGTAGAGGTCACTCACTGGGATGCAATTCGTGAGTTGCTCGACGCCCGTCATTCCCCACAGATGGTTGCTCTGGGGGGCGGCACACCGGATCTGACTCAGCCCACTATCCGTCCGCTGTGGCGTGAAATGCAGCGTATTATTCAACATGAAGAGGCTTGCCTGTCTGGCTATGACGATATGGCCGGAACTCAGGCGCTGCGCCAGCAGGTGGCCCGACTGATGCTTGATGGCGGCAGCGCGGTCACCATGGATGACATCGTCATTACCAATGGTTGCCAGGAGGCGATATCCGTAGCGATACGCGCTATCTGTCAGCCTGGCGATGTGGTGGCGGTGGAGTCGCCATCGTTTCATGGCACCATGCAGATTCTGCGCGGGTATGGCGTTAAGGTGCTGGAGATCCCTACGGATTCGCAGTCCGGCATCAGTCTGGAAGCGCTGGAGATGGCGCTGGAGCAGTGGCCCGTTAAAGCGGTGATTCTGGTGGCCAGTTGCAATAATCCCCAGGGCTTTATTATGCCGCCGGAACGCAAGCAGGCGCTGCTGAGTCTGGCGCGACGCTTTGATATTGCGATTATCGAGGACGATGTATACGGAGAGCTGGCCTTCAGCTATCCGCGTCCGGAAACCATCAAGTCGCTGGACCACGAAGGGCGTGTGGTGCTGTGCAGCTCATTTTCCAAGACCCTGGCGCCAGGCCTGCGGGTTGGGTGGATAGTCCCTGGCCGCTGGCGGGAGCGGGTTCTGCATATGAAATACATCGGTACCGGCAGCACGGCGGTGGTTACTCAACTGGCGATAGCGGCGTTTATCCGCAACGGCCATTACCATCGTCACCTGCGGCGCCTGCGTCAGCACTATCAGCGCAACTATGAGGATTTTCGCTGTCGTATCCGTAGCGATTTTCCCTGTGGGGTATGCGTCAGTCGCCCGCAGGGCGGTTTTCTGATGTGGCTGGAGTTGCCGGAAGGCCTGGATACCGTCAGTATCAGTCGCGAACTGCGTGAGCAAAAGGTGCAAATCGCGCCAGGAGCCATCTTTTCGGCCTCCGGCAAGTACCGTAACTGCCTGCGTTTAAACTACGCCAGCGCCTTTAATGAGCAGACTGATCGCGCCCTGCGTTTGATTGGTGGCGCGATCGCTCGCCACCTGGAGGCGCAGTCCGGTGCGTAGCCCTACCGGCGCGCCTGTGCGGGAGCGATAGCGACGCCGTTATTGCGAAAACCGCTCAGCCAGTAGTGATTGCCGGTCTGGATAATACCGGTGCTGGCTCGTATGCCGTTAAAATGAGTGGCGGGAATCAGGGTGGTCGGCTTCAGAGTCTGAGGATCGACCTGGGCCGCCTCCTGGCTGATGTCGTTACAGCTTTCCTTACGGCCCACCACGCAATCCATCAGGGTATTGCCGGAAGCGGATTGGCCGCCCGCATAGAGTTGTTTGCCGTCCGGCGACCAGCTCAGGTTGTCGGGATGAAAATCGAGCGGGATCTTCAGGATCTGCGGCTGGCTGCCGCCGTTGGTAATCCGGGCGATGTACTGACCCGCCCAGGCGGCGACCCAGACATTTTTTTCATCCGGTGATGTGACGATACCACTGGGGCCGGAAAGCTGTTCGCTACCGGACATCTTATTCAGCCCTTTCTGTGGACTCCAGGTATAGAGCGCGCCGGAAGGCTGACCAGCTTCCAGCTTGCGGATACGCCAGGGATCGTCGTCGTTCCAGGGGCTACTGATAATCATGCGGTTGTTGCTCAGACCGACAACCGAGCTAAAACGGGCATTCTCCGGCCCGATAATGCAGCCCTGCCAGCTCAGCGTCGGGCGACCTTTTTTATCGGCAGAGACTGAAAAGGCTTCCACTGATTCGCGCTCGCCGTGATTAACGACATACAGTCGCTTGTCTTCACGGTAATAATCCATGCGTTCCGGAGAAAGGGTGGTGAAGTCAGGGGCGCCGGGGCAGTGGGGAAATACGCGGGGATCGGGCTTCACGGCGATACGATCCGGATCGATACGCTGCGGCTTGCCGTTGGAAATGCTGAACAGCCAGAGGCCGCCGGGTTTCTCGCCGTCGGACAGGCTACTGCCGATAATCCAGTCGCCGTTAAGTTGCACCAGATCTTCGATATTACTCACCTGTTGAATGACCCGAGCCTGCTTGATATCCGGCGGCATGGCGGCAAACGCGCCGGTGGCGATGAGCGCGGTCGCCAGCGTTATCGCCTTATGGTTGTACATACTGCCATCCTCCCCTGATTTTTGCGCCTTCTATTAGGATAGGGAGAGCGAGGCGCGGGTGCCACCCCGCAAAGAGTATGTTTTTTCAGTCCCGGGTCGAACGGTATTCGCGCCAGCAGGCATAGCTGCATGCCAGCGTGGTTAACAGCACCGTCAGGGTATGAACCGACCAGAGCCGCATTGCCAGGCGAAATACCAGATCGCTGACGGTTTCGGACCAGGGCGGCGTCAGGCCGGCGCGAACCATCACGGTGCCAGCGCCGACAGCCAGCGCAAACTGGATAAGAAGCCAGGCTACCGGCGGTAGCACCAGCCAGGGCCACAGTGCCGCCTGACGCCGGCGCACCAGCGCGATAAAGCACAATAGCGGCATGAGCGCGGGCAGCGCCGTAACCAGCCATCCCACCGCCATTTGCGATACCGGGATGCCGTACTGATGCATAACCTGCGCCGACAGCACCAGCTCGGCCGGCAACGTTCGATACAGTAAGATAAAACAGAGCCCGCCCCAGATCAGGGCAAGGGAGATGTTGCGCGCTTGCGGCATGTGCGCTCCTGTAGGGGTATCGTTGTCTGAAGGTAGCATAAGTGATTGAGGCAAAGCGTTCCGGCAGGCCTGAAGAAATTCCGCTTTTGGTTAGCGCTTCGTCATTGCGGCGTCATATTGTGATCATAACCTCATTTTTTATATTTAGTGTTTGTCAGTTCTACGCGGGTAGATAATGCTATGCGCCATAAAAATATACAAATCTACGCGAGTAGATAACGCATTTGCACAATTCGTCATTCCTGTTATCCAACACCAGGGAGCTTCGCTATGAGTATTGATACCACCGGCGTACCTTCCGCTGATGCGCCGCACGCAGCGCAGGAGCGGCTGGCCACGGAAGAAGGGCAGCGTGATTTTCGGCGCGCGACTTTCTCCTGCTGGTTAGGCACCACCATGGAATACGCGGATTTCGCGCTCTATGGTCTGGCCGCTGGCATCATTTTTGGCGATGTCTTCTTTCCGGAGGCAACGCCAGTCATGGCGTTGCTCTCCAGTTTCGCCGCCTGGTCGGTGGGTTTTATTGCCCGACCGATAGGCGCGTTATTATTCGGCTGGATAGGCGATCGCCATGGTCGTAAGGTGGTGATGGTGGCCACTATTGCGCTGATGGGATTATCCACCACGCTTATCGGCCTGATTCCTGGCTATAACGCGATCGGCGTCTGGGCGCCCGCGTGTCTGGTTATTCTTCGTTTTTCCCAGGGGCTTGGCGCTGGCGCCGAACTGTCTGGCGGTACGGTGATGCTGGGGGAATACGCACCCGTTAAGCGACGCGGCCTGGTCTCTTCCATTATCGCGCTGGGCTCCAACAGCGGCACGTTACTGGCCTCGTTAGTGTGGCTGCTGGTGCTTCAGCTCGATAAAGAGAGCCTGATGAGCTGGGGCTGGCGTATTCCTTTTTTGGGCAGCATGCTGATTGCGGTGGCTGCGCTGATTATTCGCCGTCATATTCGTGAAACGCCGGTGTTTGAACGGCAGAAAGTATTACTGGAGGCCCAGCGCCGCGAAGCCATGCAGCGAGGTCTGGCGCAGCAAAGTCAGGATACGCGCAGCTTCTGGCGCCGTACCCGGGCCTTCTGGACCATGGTGGGCCTGCGTATTGGCGAAAATGGCCCCTCTTATCTGGCTCAGGGCTTTATTATTGGCTATGTGGCTAAGGTGCTGGCGGTGGATAAATCTGTGCCCACCACTGCGGTTTTCATCGCTTCGCTGCTGGGTTTCGCGATTATTCCTCTGGCGGGTTGGCTTTCCGACCGCTTCGGGCGGCGCATTACCTATCGCTGGTTCTGCCTGTTGCTGATTCTCTATGCCTTCCCGGCCTTTATGATGCTGGATTCCCGTGAGCCGTGGATAGTGATTTCAACTATCGTGGTGGGAATGGGGCTGGCGTCGCTGGGGATATTCGGCGTACAGGCGGCCTGGGGGGTTGAACTGTTTGGCGTCACCAATCGTTATACTAAAATGGCGTTCGCCAAAGAGCTGGGTTCGATTCTTTCCGGCGGAACGGCGCCGCTGGTGGCTGCCGCGCTGCTCTCCTGGGCAGGGCACTGGTGGCCGATTGCGACCTATTTCGCGGTAATGGCGGGTATTGGACTGGTGACGACTTTCTTTGCGCCGGAAACCCGGGGGCGTGACCTGAACCTGCCGGAAGATGCTATCTAAAATCCCCCGCCCGACAAAGGGATTTTTGCGGCGCAAACCGCTATGCTGTTGGACTGCAATTTCGCTTTAAATCAGGCAGGTATGTTGTGAGCTCATCCCGTTCCCGGCGCGTTACGCGCACCGATGTCGCCCGTGAGGCAGGAACCTCGGTGGCGGTAGTCAGCTACGTTATCAATAACGGCCCACGACCGGTGGCACCCGCCACCCGACAGCGGGTGCTGACAGCGATAGAAAAGACCGGGTATCGGCCGAATGGCGTGGCGCGCGCGCTGGCATCCGGCTCGACGCAAACCTATGGCCTGGTAGTGCCGAATATCGCCAATCCCTTTATCTCCTCCATGGCCCATGCGCTGCAGCAGGAAGCCTTTGCCGATGGTAAAGTGCTGCTGCTGGGAGACGCCGGCGACGATCGCCTGCGCGAACGGGAGCTTATCAACAATCTGCTACACCGCCAGGTTGACGGACTGATTTATACCAGCGTCGATCGCCATCCCTGTATTGATGTGATTCAGGCCAGCGGTACGCCCTGCGTAATGATCGACAGGGTCGAACCCGGGTTAAACGTCAGCTCGATTCAGGTCAATGAACAGCAGGCGGCTTATCAGGCCACCCGCCACCTGGTCGAGCACGGCTATCGGGATATCGCCATTATCTGCGGGCCGATGGCGATGCTGAATACCCAGGATCGTCTGCTTGGCTGGCGTCAGGCTCTGGAGGAAAGCGCTCTGGCGGTTAATGAGCATTGGATCTTTTCCACCGATTACACCCGGGCCGGCGGCTATGACGCCACCCGACGCATGCTGGCAGGCGTGCTGCCGCGCGCGCTGTTCGCCACCAATGAACAGCAGGCGTTTGGTTGCCTGAGAGCGTTGGCGGAACACGGGCTGAGCGTGCCGCAAGATGTGGCATTGGTCTGTTTTAACGCCACGCTGGAGTCGTTTTACAGCGTACCGTCGCTGACAGCGGTACGCCAGCCGGTCGACCGTATGGCGCAGGCGGCTATCGCTATGTTACGGGAATGGGATGGCGTGGCGCGCCGCCTTGAGTTTGATTTTGAGTTGCAGCCTGGGGAGTCCTGCGGTTGTCGACCGTCGGAAGCCCCGATAACTAAAGTGATGCTATGCGGGTAATTATTGACTGCGATCCCGGCAACGGCGTACCGGGCGCGAACGTGGACGATGGCCTGGCGCTGTCTCTGGCGCTCTGTGCGCCGCAGATACGGCTGGAACTTATCACCACCGTGGCGGGTAATACCGCAAGCGAAGTGGGCTATCGCGTGGCCTGCGATTTGGTGAACCGCCTGGGGGCCAGCGTGCCGGTCAGACGCGGGGCTTCCCGGGCGCTGATGGAGCCGCCGGAGCCCTGGCGGGCGCGGCTGGACGGCGCGGTCGATAGTTATGGATTGCGCGAACTGTGGCGCGATACGCCACCGCCCGCAATCGTCGCACCAGCGCCGCCGCTGGCGCCTTATGCGATGGGAGAGCTTATCTGCCAACACCCTGGCGAAATTACGCTGATTGCGATTGGTCCGTTAACCAATGTGGCGCTGGCGCTGCGCCTGTTTCCCGAAATGGCGCAGGCGGTCAGACGCATTGTGATTATGGGCGGTGTTTTTCATGTCCCTGGCTACCTGAAAGATACCAACTTCGGGCTTGACCCCGAAGCGGCCCATATGGTGTTGACCAGCGGAGCGCCTGTTACCCTGGTGCCAATGGATGTCACGACCCAAACCCAGATGGTGCATGCCGACCTCGACAGGCTGACGGCGGTGGAAAATCCCTGTACCCGTTATCTGGCGCAAACCCTGCGCCCGTGGCTCGACTATTCCATGAAGACCCGCGGCCTGCCGGGCTGCTGGATCCATGATGCCCTGACCGTCGCCTGGCTGCTGGAACCCGGGCTGTGCGATAGTGAACAGGCGTATCTGGATGTGGCGCTGGAAGGCGTGGCGCGTGGCATGACCTGTCGCCGCAGCGCGCTAAAGCTGGATGTGGGCGTTGCGCCTCCCCTTGGCGCGCCGGTGCAGATCCTGACCTCGGTGGATAATGCGCGGCTGCTGGCGCTGCTTGAGCGCTATTTCCAGGGGAACGCCATCCACTGAAATTGTCACGCCAGTTTAAGCTGCATAAACAGATCGCAGCCGCCATGCCCGGTGTTCCCCAGTGGGGAAGCCAGATAGTCGAAGCCGAACTTTTCATACAGCCGCACGGCGCTTTGTAATTCGCTCAGCGTTTCCAGATAGCAGTAGTCGTAACCAAGTTGGCGGGCTTGCTGGAGCGACAGGGCTATCAGCCGGCGGCCCAGACCGGTGCCCAGTGCATCGGCGCTCAGAAAAAGCTTCTGCATTTCACAGGTCGTTTCTGTCGGCCCCGCCAGCGGTGCTATCCCTACCCCTCCCAGTACGCGGCCGTTTGCTCTGGCGACCCAGTAGCGGCTGCCTGGTCGCTGATAAGTCTGGTACAGGTTGTTCAGCTCCGGGTCGTGCAGGCTGACGCCTTCCAGATGATCGATCTTATTATCGCGAAAGCTCTGGCGGATAATCTCTGCCATCGCCTGGTTATCGTCAGGTGCGATCTCAGTGATGACAATCTCTTGCTCCCGCTGAGCACGGGCATTTTTTAATGCGCTGTTCAGGCCGTGAATCGTCCGGGAAAAATCGCGGCATTCGCGTTCGGAAGCCAGGCCAAGCGCCTGGCTGATAAAGCGATTGGCGTTCTCTTCAATTTGGGCCAACTGTGCTTTTCCCTGGGGGGTAAGGCAAAAGCTGGAAGCCCGACCATCCTGGCTATCCTGGCGGCGTTCCAGTAGCGCATTTTCCATCATACCCCGAATTGTCCGGCTGATATTGGCCTTTTCACACCCCAGTTTTCTGGCAAGCTCCGTCACGCCAAGCGGCGCTTTATCAAGCTCAATCAGGATATGGCTTTGCAGCGGCGACAGGCTGGTGCCGCTGCTTTTGCGACTCAACATTCCTAATTCCCTGACCAGCTCGCGCAGCGAGGCTCTGAATTCCTGTATCTGGTTAAGATCCATTGAAAGCTCCCGAATGAGTCATAACAAAAAAGTTATCACTGTTAACTTAATGTCGGGAGTATAGCCAGAAAGATTATCCATGTTAACTATTTTTTATATCCCGGCGATATGTGACGACCGCCGGGAGGCTGTCACCGGGGGATGACGGCAATAGCGTTATTTTTAAAACTGCTCAGCCAGTATTCGCCGTTGACAAGAATGGCGCCGGTACCGGCATTCATCCCCGGAATCGGCGTGGCGGAAAGTAATGGTGTGGTTTTCATGGTGGCGGGATCGAGCGCGTCCAGCCGCTGGTTGATATCCGGGCAGACCGGCGCTGACTTTTCCAGGCAGGCAAAGAGGGCATCCAGATCGGTGGCCTGACCGCCGGCGATAATTTTTCTGCCGTCCGGCGACCAGCGCAGATTATCCGGATGGTAATCCACCGCCGTTTTGCGAACCTGCGGTTCACTGCCATCGGTATCGATGCGAACCAGCGCTTTTTCGGCCCAGGCGGCGACCCACACCGTTTTACCATCCCGGTCGGCCAGTACGCCGTTGGGGCCGGAAAGCATCGCGCTGCCTTTTACGGGCTGCAAACCCGCTTCTGTACTCCAGCGATATAACCCACCAACCGGCTTTCCGGCTTTAAGTTTCGGGTTACGCTGTGTATCTCCGGGGTCCCACAGGCTACTGATAATCATTTGATTATTAGATAGCCCGGCGACGGCATCGAACCAGGCGCTATGCGGCGCCATCACGCAACCCTGCCAGCTCAGGGTGGGACGGGCGTTATTTTCGGCGTTGATGGCGAAGACTTCCACCGACTCGCGACCACCGTGGTTGACGACATACAGACGACCCGCGTCCCGGTAATAGTCCAGCCCGTGAGTGGAAAGCCGGGCGAAGTTCGGCGCGCCGGGGCAATTCGGGAAAGCCGTTTTATCCGGTGTTACTCTGACCTGGCGCCAGTCCACTTTTTGCGGTTTACGATTGCGGATATTGAACAGATACAGCCCTGTCGGCTTATTTTGGATGGAAAAGCTGCTGCCGATAATCCAGCTATCGTTAATCTGCACCAGATCTTCAACGTTGATGGCGTTACGGATAATCTGCGCCTTGCCGGTATCCAGAGAGCCGTCGGCGGCGCTCGCCGCTGTGCTCAGGAACAGCACAGATAGCGCCGCTCCGGTCACACCCTTGAATGTGCTCATTTATCTCTCCTGTTCTTTTTGGCTTATTAAGCGTAGCGAACGGAGCGACAGGGTGCTGCCGGGCGGCAATTTTCCTTTATTTGGTGGTATAACCGCCGTTAACCAGAACGGTTTGACCCGTCATCCACCATCCTTCAGAAACCAGAAAACGTACCCAGGGAACGATATCTTCGATATCCGTCAGGCCGGTTCTGGAAAACGCGGAGAGCGCCGCTGCCGTTTTATGGTAATTCTGCGCTTCTGCGCTCTCTTGCGGATAGAAGAATGGCGTATCCATGGGGCCTGGGCCGATAGCCGTCACTGAAATCCCCCTGGCGCCAAACTCTTTAGATGCTGCGCGCGTGAAATGCTCCACCGGTGCTTTGGTTCCGGCATAAGCGGCATAAAACGGGGTATAGGCGCCCAGCAGGGAAGTCACCAGAGTACAAATTTTTCCGTTATCCGCCACATGTTTCCCGGCTTCCTTCAGGAAGAAGAATGCAGATTTGGCATTAACGGCGCTCATTTCGTCATACTCTTCTTCCTGAATATCGGCGATCGGTTTTTTAAGGACTTTCCCTACGGTATTAATCGCGATGTCCAGGGGGCCGAATTGGTTAACGGCATCCTCGAACAATTTTTCCATGGCGCTGGCACGGGTCAAGTCCCCCTGGAGGGCAACGGCCTGTGCGCCCGCTTGTTGTACGGCAGCGACGGTAGCGTCGGCATCAGGTTTCGATTCGTCGCGGTTATAGTGAATGACGATGGAGGCGGCGCCATTTTCGGCAAGATCCCGGGCGAGCAGGCCCCCCAGGTTTTTCGCGCCACCGGCGATGAGAATGCGTTTCCCTTTAATACTATGGTCGATCATAGAGGATCTCCTGTGAAGTCATGATGCATCGGTATGATGCGGCCTGTGTTATTGATTCTTATCGCTGGCCGGGGTGTTATAAAGATGTTATTTCTGACAGTACCTGTCAGAAATAACGAACAATAATCGTCATGGATAAAATTACGCAGTACCGTATTTTTACCCGCGTGGTGGAAAGCGCCAGTTTTACCCGTGCGGCTCATTACATGGAGATTCCGCGCTCAACTGTCTCTACGGCGGTGGGAGAGCTGGAAGCAAAGCTCGGCGTCCGGCTTTTGCACCGTACGACGCGTTCCATGCAGCTGACGCCCGATGGGGAACTGTTCTATCTGCGCGCCTTACAAATCCTTGCTGATATTGATGAGACGGAGGCACTTTTCCGCCAGACCACAACCCTGCCGGAAGGGCGAGTACGCGTGAATGTTCCGTCGCGAATGGGACGTTTGCTTGTCGCGCCGGCGTTACCGGATTTCCTGGCGCGCTATCCCGGTATCGATGTGGTGCTTGGTAGCACCGATCGGACGGTTTCTCTGGTGGAAGAAGGCGTGGATTGCGTATTACGTGTGGGTCATCTTACCGATTCATCGTTGATTGCACGCTCAATAGGGCAGTTGAATCTGATCAACGTTGCCAGCCCGAAGTATCTGGCGCAGTACGGTTTACCACAGCATCCTGACGAGCTGGAACGACACCGAATTATTAAGTATGCCTCTCCTTCATCAGGGTGCGTGGAAAACTGGGAGTGGCTGGAAGATGGCAAATGCCATGCCCGGGAATTTCCCGGTCGGGTCACAGTGAACAGCGCAGAATCCTATATTGCATGCTGTAAAGCGGGTCTGGGATTGATTCAGATCCCTGCCTATGATGTGCAGCACGATCTGGCGTCTGGTGACCTGACCGAGGTGATGTCGGCGTACCGTGCGCCTCCTCTGCCCATGAATTTACTATGGCCACACAGACAGTACCGGCCGTTGGCCGTACAGCACTTTGTTGACTGGCTGAGCGCCCTAATTCGTCAGGCTGTGGCAATAATACGGTGAAAATGCGATGCGCATACCGTTCAGTCATGCGCATCGCCTGACGATTAACGCATGGTCACGAACTCTTCCGCCGCGGTGGGGTGAATGGCAACAGTGTTGTCGAAGTCTTGCTTGGTGGCGCCCATTTTCAGGGCAACGGCGAAGCCCTGGAGCATTTCGTCCATACCGAAGCCGATGCCGTGAATGCCGACAATCTTCTCTTCCGGGCCGACGCAGACCAGCTTCATACGGCACGGCTGGCGGTGGCTGGTGACTGCGGTGTACATAGCGGTGAACGAGGATTTATAGACCTTCACCGCGTCGTCGCCGTACTGCTCGCGGGCCTGGGGTTCGGTCAGGCCAACGGTGCCGATTGGCGGATGGCTGAAGACCACGGTGGGGACATTGCTGTAGTCCAGGTGCTCTTCCGGTTTGTTGTTAAACAGCCGTTCAGACAGGCGGCGTCCGGCAGCGACGGCGACCGGCGTCAGTTCGATATGGCCGGTGTTGTCGCCCACGGCGTAAATGCCGTCAACGTTGGTATTCTGATATTTATCGACGACGATATAGCCTTTTTCATCGGTTTTAACGCCAGTTGCCGCCAGATTGATATTGTCATTGGCCGGTTCGCGGCCAATAGCCCAGATCAGGGTATCGACGGTGAGAGTACGCCCATCTTCCAGCGTCAGCGTCAGGCTGCCGTCGCCGTTTTTCTCCACCGATTTCGGCACCGCGTGGGTGTGCAGGGTGGGGCCTTCGGCTTCCATCACTTCAACCAGGGTTTCTACCAGTAGCGGATCGAAACTGCGCAGCGGCGCGTGTTTGCGTACCAACAGGTGGGTTTCCGCCCCCAGCCCGTTAATCACGCCTGCCAGCTCTACGGCGATATAGCCTGCGCCCACTACCGCGACGCGCTTCGGAAGCTCTGGCAGCTCGAAGAAACCGTCGGAGTCTATGCCGTATTCGGCGCCCGGAATCGCCGGATGGCTCGGACGGCCTCCGGTGGCTATCAGAATATGGTCGGCGCTGATAGTTTCGCCATTAACTTCTACGGTATGCGCATCAATGAAACGAGCGAAGCCGCGGATAACATCCACCTTATTCTTGCCCAGCACGTTGTCGTAGGAAGTGTGGATGCGGTCGATATAGGCGCTACGGCTGGCGACCAGCTTCTGCCAGTCCAGCTTGTTCAGGGTGGCGTCAAAGCCGTAGTCCGGGCCATACATACGAATCGCTTCGGCTATCTGTGCCGCATGCCACATCACCTTTTTCGGTACACAGCCCACGTTCACGCAGGTGCCGCCAAGCTCTTTTGCTTCGATCAGGGCGCATTTTTTACCGTACATAGCAGCGCGGTTGATGGAAGCGATGCCGCCGCTGCCGCCGCCGATGGCGATATAGTCGTAATGTTTAGTCATGGCCGTTACCTTGTGTAAATCTGAGGTTAAATTGTAGCGAGCATTATGGGATGGCATACAGCTATTGCTGCCATTGGCCGTTATTCCGGCACAATCCATGAAAGCGTCGTATGCCCGATTCCACCAGGAACCAGTCTGGCGTGGAGCCAGGGCAGAAGATCTGCCATCTGCTGCTCCAGTTTCCAGGGCGGGTTAATCACAATCATTCCCGAGGCGGTCATACCGCGCTGGTCGCTGTCCGGGCGAACCGCCAGTTCTATCTGCAGAATACGGCGAATGCCGGTCTCTTCCAGTTCATGAATCATGCGTTTAATCTGGCTTCTGAGCACCACCGGGTACCAGAGTGCGTAAACGCCGGTCGCAAAACGTTTATAGCCGTCGCTGATGCCTTTGACCACCGCCTGATAGTCGGTCTTAATTTCATAGGGCGGGTCGATAAGGATAAGGCCGCGCCGGGAAGCCGGCGGCAGTTTGGCTTTGAGCTGCTGGTAGCCGTCGCCGCGGCTGACTATGGCGCGCTTATCTTTGCTGAATTCGCCGCGCAGCAGCGGGTAGTCGGTGGGATGCAGTTCCGTCAGCTGCAGTTTGTCCTGAGGGCGCAGCAGATGGCGGGCGATCAACGGCGAACCCGGGTAGTAACGCAGTTGGCCGTCATGGTTAAAGGCTTTTACCGCGTCCAGGTAGGGGGTCAGCGCTTGTGGGACGTCGTCGCGCTGCCAGAGGCGGGCGATGCCTTCCAGGTATTCGCCGGTACGTTCGGCATGCTCGCCAGAGAGCTGATAGCGCCCGGCGCCAGCGTGGGTGTCCAGGTAAAGAAAGGGTTTTTCTTTCTCTTTCAGCGCCTCGATAATCAGGCTCTGGACGGTATGTTTTAAAACGTCGGCGTGGTTGCCGGCGTGAAAGCTGTGGCGGTAACTGAGCATTGCCTGATGATTCCTGCGGGGTAAATGACTAATCCCGCCAGTATATCGCAAAGCGGCGGCTTCCGGGATGGCATTGAAATTGCCGCGCTTCACCCCCATGCTTAGGCTGTGTCCTTCAATGAGTCATGGCGCTGGCGCTGAACGAAAAAGCCGCTATCAAGGCGGAGGGCGAAGGGCAGAGTGGCTCTCTGTTCGAGCCTGACAACGCAGGTAGCGGCTTTTTCGTACGCGCCCTGAAAGGCTGGGGCTATTTTTGCGTGTTGCTGCGTTACTCGCTGCTGATTTGGGCCCACCAAACCACGCAACTCGCGCCTTGCCACACGCAAAAATAGCCGCCAGCAGCACTCATGCATCATTGAAGGACACAGCCTACTGATTGCGCCGTGAGATGCGCTTAATGAACAACAATTCAGGACCGAGCTTATGACAAATCCATTATTGACCCCCTTTACCCTGCCGCCGTTTTCCCAAATCCAGCCCGAACACGTAGTGCCTGCCGTCAGCGAGGCGCTAAAGGCCTGTAAGGAGAAAGTGGAAAGCGTGGTGGCTCAGGGGGGGCCGTACAGCTGGGATAATCTCTGTCAGCCGCTGGCGGAAGTGGATGACCGTCTGGGGCGGATCTTCTCGCCGATAAGCCACCTGAATTCGGTCAAAAACAGCGCCGAATTGCGCGAGGCTTATGAACAAACCCTGCCGCTGCTTTCCGAATACAGCACCTGGGTTGGTCAGCATGAAGGGCTGTATCAGGCTTACCGCGATTTGCGCGATGGCGAAAACTATCAGCGAATGGATGTGGCGCAGAAGAAAGCGGTGGGTAACGCGCTGCGCGATTTCGAGTTGTCCGGTATCGGTCTGGATAAAGAAAAACAGCAGCGCTACGGTGAAATCGCCGCCCGTCTGTCGGAACTGGGCTCCGCTTACAGCAATAACGTGCTGGACGCTACTATGGGCTGGACTAAGCTGATTACCGACGAAGCCGAGCTTTCCGGCATGCCGGAAAGCGCCCTGGCCGCCGCTCGCGCTCAGGCCGAGGCCAAAGAGCAGGAAGGCTGGTTGCTGACCCTGGATATTCCAAGTTATCTGCCTGTCATGACCTACTGTGACAACCAGGCCCTGCGCGAAGAGATGTACCGCGCCTACAGTACCCGAGCTTCCGATCAGGGGCCGAACGCCGGGAAGTGGGACAACACGCCTGTTATGAACGAGATCCTGGCGCTGCGCCACGAACTGGCGCAGTTGCTGGGCTTTGGCAACTACGCTGAAAAATCGCTGGCCACCAAAATGGCGGAAAATACCACTCAGGTGCTGGCGTTCCTGACCGACCTGGCGAAACGCGCCCGGCCTCAGGGGGAAGAGGAGCTGGCGGCGATTCGTGCCTTCGCGAAGCAGGAGTTCGGCGTGGACGATCTTCAGCCCTGGGATATCACGTACTACAGCGAAAAACAGAAGCAGCATCTCTACAGCATCAGCGATGAGCAACTGCGCCCTTACTTCCCGGAGCAGCGCGTCATCAACGGTCTGTTTGAGGTGGTTAACCGCATTTACGGCATTACGGCGAAAGAGCGTAAGGATGTGGACGTCTGGCATCCGGATGTGCGTTTCTTCGAACTGTATGACGAGGACAACGAACTGCGCGGCAGTTTCTATCTGGATCTCTACGCCCGCGAACACAAGCGCGGCGGCGCCTGGATGGACGATTGCGTAGGGCAGATGCGCATGGCTGACGGTAGCCTGCAGAAACCGGTCGCTTATCTTACCTGTAACTTTAACCGCCCGGTTAACGGTAAACCGGCGCTGTTCACCCACGACGAAGTGACCACCCTGTTCCACGAATTTGGTCACGGCCTGCACCATATGCTGACTCGTATTGAAGCCGCGGGCGTGACCGGCATCAGCGGCGTGCCGTGGGATGCGGTGGAACTGCCGAGTCAGTTTATGGAAAACTGGTGCTGGGAGCCGGAAGCGCTGGCGTTTATCTCCGGCCATTATGAAACCGGCGAGCCGCTGCCTCAGGCGCTGCTGGAAAAAATGCTGGCGGCGAAGAACTACAACGCGGCAATGTTCATCCTGCGTCAGCTTGAGTTCGGCCTGTTCGACTTTCGCCTGCATGCGGAATTCGACCCTGAGCAGGGGGCGAAAGTGCTGGAAACCCTGCACGAGATTAAAAAGCAGGTGGCCGTGGTGCCGGGGCCGGAGTGGGGGCGTTTCCCGCACGCCTTCAGCCATATCTTCGCCGGCGGTTATGCGGCGGGCTACTACAGCTATCTGTGGGCTGATGTACTGGCGGCGGATGCGTACTCCCGCTTCGAAGAAGAGGGGATTTTCAACCGTGAAACCGGCCTTTCGTTCCTGGATAATATCCTGAGCCGCGGCGGTTCCGAAGAGCCTATGGAGCTGTTCAAACGCTTCCGCGGGCGCGAGCCGAAGCTGGACGCCATGCTGGAACACTACGGCATTAAGGGCTAATCGCTGCGTGAAAATCTGTTTACTCGATGAGTCGGGCGCCGGTGACGGCGCCCTGTCTATTCTTGCCCAACGACAGGGGCTGGATCACGATGCCAGCAGCCCGCTGGCTCTGGCGCTTACGCCGCATCATCTGGAACTGCGTAAGCGTGACGAGCCGAAGCTTGGCGGTATCTTTGTTGATTTCGTCTCCGGCGCCATGGGGCACCGCAGGCGTTTCGGTGGCGGGCGCGGTGAGGCGGTAGCCAAAGCCGTGGGCGTGAAGGGCGACTATCTGCCGGATGTGGTGGACGCCACCGCCGGACTGGGGCGTGATGCCTTTGTTCTGGCCGCCGTGGGCTGTCGGGTGCGGATGCTGGAGCGCCACCCGGTGGTGGCGGCGCTGCTGGAAGATGGCCTGCATCGGGGCTATGCCGATCCTGAAATTGGCGGCTGGTTGCGGGAGCGACTGACGCTGATTCAGGCCTCCAGCCTGACGGCGCTGGACGATTTGCGTCCGCGTCCGCAGGTGGTGTATCTGGATCCGATGTTTCCCCATCGCCAGAAGAGCGCGCTGGTGAAGAAGGAGATGCGGGTGTTTCAGGCGCTGGTGGGAGCCGATGAGGATGCCGATGGACTGCTATCACCCGCATTGCGTCTGGCGACGAAGCGGGTAGTGGTCAAACGGCCGGATTACGCGCCGCCGCTGGCCGGGAAAGCCACCCAGTCTGCGGTGACCACCAAAAGCCACCGCTTTGATATCTATCCCGGTACGCCGGAGTGACCCATGTTATCCGCCTCGTCTGTGGGGCGGTTAATGTTAAGTTATTTTTATAAATTCCCCTCGTCCCCATATTATTTATCTTTCTGTTTTTTATTATTTTAATGGCTTGTTTAGACGGCTTTCAGGCTTAAATAATAAATATTTTTTAAGATATCGTTAAGAAAACTTTACCAGATTGACGGATACACGTTCACTGACAGGGGAGCCTTATCGTGAATCCAGTCAAATTGCATGTTGTCCTTATTTTCTCTCTATCCTGCGCTGGCACAACGCCGCCCCACAGAGGGAGGGCGGCCTGATGAGCGGAACGACGATTCGCAGTGATATTCTGGCCGGGATTATCGTGTTTCTGGTGGCATTACCGATGAACCTGGGTATTGCCCAGGCGTGCGGGCTGCCGCCGGTCGTGGGGATAGTCACTGGCGTGACCGGGGGCCTGCTGGTTACGTTACTGAGTCCGTCGCGTTATGCCGTAAGCGGCCCGGAGGCCAGTATGGTGACGATTATTCTGGGCGCCTCCGCTAGTCTTGGCTCCTGGCCGCTGTTGCTGACCGCTATCGTGCTGGCTGGCGTGTTGCAGCTGCTGATGGGCTGGTTCAGACTCGGGCGCTGGATCGCGCTGATGCCGGCGCCGGTGATTGCCGGCATGCTGACGGCGATTGGCATTATGCTGGTGACTCAGCAGCTTCCTGTTGCGCTGGCGCTGGATACCGCAACTTTTAGTCTGTCACCCGGCGCGCTACTGCTGGCTGCGCTGGCGCTGCTCATTCTGTTTGGCTGGGAGTTGCCGATTATCAAACGACAGCGCCTCCTCTCAATGGTTCCGGCGGCGTTAATCGCCGTGCTGGCTGGCGCACTGGGGCTGGCTTTGATGAAAAGCGGGACGACGCTTGGCGACGGCGTACAAACGGTGGTGCTGCCCGAGCTGACAAACCCCGGCGCCTGGCATGAGGTGTTGTCGCATCCTGACTGGCACGGGGCGTTGACTCATCCGCAGGTCTGGATGGTGGCGGTGAATATTGCGCTGGTGGCGAGTCTGGTGACGCTACTGAGCCAGGAGGCGCTGAAGAAGCTTAAAGCTCAGACGCCGCCGCCATCTTCCGATCGCGAACTTTACGCCCAGGGGGCGGGAAATATCCTCAGCGGCTTGTGCGGCGGGCTGCCGGTGACATCGGTGATTGTGCGCAGTTCGGTGAATGTTAACGCTGGCGCACGAACCCGACTGTCGGCTATTGTTCACTGTCTACTGCTGATGGCGGCGCTGTTCTGGTTTCGCGGGCTGATTAGCCTGATCCCGATGCCGGTACTGGCGTCTATTCTGATAGCCAGCGGCTGTAAACTGGCGGCGCCCGGCGTGCTGAAACAGCAGTGGCGACAGGGAATGTTTGATTTTACATCGTTCCTGGTGACGCTGGGAGGCATTATCGCGCTGGGAGTGCTGAGCGGCATCGCCCTGGGCGTCGGCGCCCAACTGTTGGGATATGCGTTACGCCGCCTGCCCGGAAATCTGGCCGTGGGTCGCCTTGAGCGAGAGCGCTGAAAAAGAAGGGCCCCGAAAGGGGCCCTGCTATCCGTTTATTCGTCTTCTTCGTCACGTAGCGGCACGATGAGCATGTCGACGTGAACGGTGTTGATAAGCTGGCGGGCGGAAGACATCAGCTTACTCCAGAAATCCTGATGATGACCGCAAACCACCAGATCCATATCGTATTGCTTGATGGCGTCTACCAGTACCTGGCCCAGATCGCCACTTCCGCTCAGGGTTTCGGTAATCGGATAACCGGCATTGTTGGACAGTTCGGTTAAAGCGTGGTGAGTTTCTTCTGAGATGCGCTTTTGCATATCGCCCAGGTTCACATCGATCAATCCGGTATAGAGATCGGAGTAATTCACATCGACATGAATCAGGGAAACTTTCGCGTCGTAGGGTTTCGCCATTGAAACCGCTTTTTCTACCAGTACTTTACTCTCTGGGGAGAGGTCTACCGCGATCAGAATGTGTTTGTAAGCCATGGTGTTACTCCTTCCATAAGATGTCGATGACCAGATGGAGCGGATAGCGCGACATCGCTTATGGCTATCCTCGCCCCCGCCTCCTGCGTTCCACATTTGCGGGAACTTTATATATTACATTATAGATGCTTTCAGTACCTTACTGCGAGCCGGTGCAAAGCGTCAACGTCATTACCTTACCTGTTCTTATTTCACGAAAAAGAGGGCAGGAATACCGTGATGAGGATTAACTATGTGGCAAAAAAATTAACGGATCTCCTACAATAATAATTAAGCCGTTTGGATACATATTTGTGACTCCGATCGGGTTTGTTGTGTCTCTGTCATCACCGTAGTCTGGGTATTGGGAAGCGGAAGCCCCGGAGCGCGGCTTCGTGGGCAGTACGTCGGGGAGGAGGTATGATCAGTACCGTCGCGCTGTTTTGGGCCTTGTGTGTGGTTTGTGTGGTGAACATGGTGCGCTACTTTTCATCATTGCGCGCACTGTTGGTGGTGCTCCGTGGCTGTGATCCCCTGCTGTATCAGTATGTTGACGGCAGCGGTTTTTTCACCTCTCACGGGCAGCCCAGTAAGCAGATGCGCCTGGTGCGTTATATCTATGCGCAGCGCTATCGCGACCATCATGATGACGAATTTATCCGGCGCTGCGAGCGGGTTCGTCGTCAGTTTATTCTGACCAGTTCGCTGTGCGGTCTGGTGGTGGTGAGTCTGATAGCGCTGATGATTTGGCACTGAGGCACAAAAAAAGCGGGCCATCGCAGGCCCGCCCGTTCGGTTTTCATCTGTGCGCTTAGATAAAGTGCAGCGAAATCCAGTAAAGACCGCTGGAAAGGCCAATCGCCGCAGGCAGGGTAAAGACCCAGGCCATCAGGATATTGGTGACGGTTTTCCGCTGCAGGCCACCGCCGTCCACAACCATGGTTCCCGCCACGGATGAGGAGAGTACGTGGGTGGTGGAAACCGGCATCCCGGTATAACTGGCGACGCCGATGGAGACTGCCGCCGTCATCTGGGCGGACATCCCCTGCGCGTAAGTCATGCCTTTCTTACCAATCTTCTCGCCGATGGTGGTCGCGACACGCTTCCAGCCGATCATGGTTCCAATGCCCAGCGCCAGTGCGACGGCCATGATTATCCAGATTGGGGCGTATTCGATGGTAAACAGCAAATCCTTTTTCAGGTCTTTCAGATAACGCGTATCTTCCGCTTTGGTTTCCGGCAGCGCGGCGACTTTATCGGCGGTGTCGGAAACGCAGAGCAGCAGACGGCGTAGATGGCTACGTTGGTCAACGGAAAGTTGATCGTAGCTTTCCAGACCGTTGAGCATCTGCTTTGCGCTACCCAGCGCCAGTACGGCACGCCCGGCATCGCAGTGGAACTCATGCGGCTTACTTTCCACTTCTTCCGGTGTGGGAATGGCTGGCGACATATCGATAACGTGCTTCAGCGTATCGCTATGCTGCTGGAAGTACTGCTCGACGTGGTTAATGGCGTCACGGGTACGCGCAATATCGTAGCCGCTGGCATTCATATTAACCACGAATCCGGCCGGTGCCACGCCAATCAGAACCAGCATAATCAGACCAATGCCTTTCTGGCCGTCGTTAGCGCCGTGCGAGAAGCTCACGCCGATAGCGGAGATAATAAGCGCGATACGAGTCCAGAACGGCGGTTTTTTCTTGCCGTCTTTCTTTTCGCGCTCGGCTGGCGTCAGGTGAATACGACGCCGTTTCTTGGTGCCGCTCCAGTAACGACGCAGCAGGAAGATCAGACCACCGGCAATCACCAGACCCACCACCGGAGAGATGATCAGGGACATGAATATACCGATAACCTTGGGGATGTTCAGCGCATCGACGACAGAGGTGCCGGTCATCAGTGCGTTAGTAAGACCGATACCGATAATCGCGCCGATAAGAGTGTGGGAGCTGGAGGCCGGCAGCCCAAAATACCAGGTGCCAAGGTTCCAGATAATCGCGGCCAGCAGCATGGAGAAGACCATGGCGAGACCGTGTGCGGAACTGACGTTAAGCAGCAGATCGGTTGGTAGCATATGCACAATGGCATAGGCCACGCTCAGGCCGCCAAGCAGAACGCCAAGGAAGTTAAACACCGCTGCCATGGCAACCGCAAGCTGCGATTTCATCGCTCGGGTGTAAATCACCGTTGCTACTGCGTTTGCGGTGTCGTGGAAACCGTTGATGGCTTCATAAAACAGTACAAATCCCAGAGCAAGTAACAATAACAGGCCGGTATGAAGATCCAGCCCGGCAAACAGATGTAGCATAGACGTTACGCCATTTTGTGGACATGAACGCGGCGCATTATCCAGGACAATTGCCGCGAGGGCCAAGTGAAATATAGACTTTTTTTGATGTGGCCTGATTCTTTTTGGGTGGCTTTGAAAAATTACCTTTTTATTTTCAGTTGGTTAGTTTTGATATTCTTTCCTGGTCTGGTGTGACCAGCGAGGAATCTTTACAATTCGCCACCTCAACGAAGCGGGGAAACGGCGTGAAAAAGTTTGATGTTATCGTGACAGGGGCAGGCGCTGCGGGGCTTTTTTGCGCAGCCCAGGCGGGCCAGGCCGGGCTGAACGTGCTGCTTATCGACAACGGTAAGAAGCCAGGACGCAAGATCCTGATGTCCGGCGGCGGGCGCTGCAACTTTACCAACCTCTACGTCGAGCCTGGCGCTTATTTAAGCGCCAACCCGCATTTCTGCAAGTCGGCGCTGGCCCGTTACACCCAGTGGGACTTTATCGAACTGGTAGAGCGTTACGGCATTGCCTGGCATGAAAAGACGCTGGGGCAGCTGTTCTGCGACGAATCGGCCCAGCAGATTGTCGATATGCTGGTGGCGGAGTGTGAAAAAGGCAGGGTAACGCTGCGATTACGCAGTGAAATTCTGGATATCCAGCGCGATGAAAATGGCTATACGCTCACCCTGAATGGCGATGAGGTTTGGGCGCCTGCGCTGGTGATTGCCAGCGGCGGCCTTTCCATGCCGGGCCTTGGGGCTTCGCCCTTTGGCTACAAAGTCGCGCAGCAGTTTGGCCTGCCGGTGCTGCCTACCCGCGCCGGACTGGTGCCTTTTACCCTGCATAAACCGCAGCTGGCGCAGTTGCAGACGCTGTCCGGCGTGTCGGTGGCGGCAGTGATCGGCGCGGAAAACGGCGTCAGCTTTCGCGAAAACCTGTTGTTTACCCACCGTGGGCTGTCCGGCCCGGCGATTCTGCAAATTTCCAGCTACTGGCAGCCTGGGGAGTGGGTGACGGTGAATCTGGTACCGGATTGCGATTTAGCGGCTTTTCTGGATGAGCGTCGGGCGGCCCAGCCGGATCAGAGTTTGAAGAACGCACTGGCGCAGCAGTTGCCTAAGCGGCTGGTGGAGATTTTGCAGGGTGACGGGCAGATTCCTGATGTCACGCTCAGGCAGCTAAATGTGCGCCAGCAGGAGGCGCTGGTCTCTCTGCTGACCGGCTGGCGGGTACAGCCGAACGGCACCGAAGGCTATCGTACCGCGGAAGTGACGCTGGGCGGCGTGGATACCCATGCGCTTTCGTCGCGTACCATGGAAGCGCGGGAGGTTCCCGGGCTCTATTTTATCGGTGAGGTGGTGGATGTCACCGGCTGGCTTGGCGGATATAACTTCCAGTGGGCCTGGAGTTCCGCCTGGGCCTGCGCCCAGGCGTTGAAGGAGCGCCATAGTGCGTAAAACGGCGGCTCGCCATAGCCGCCGCTCGGCTGGGCCAGCGGTTCCAGCCAGCCGTCGCCGGAAAGTTTGAACAGGCGCCAGAGCTGCGACAGCGCCGGCGCCGCCGCACAGGCACTGGGTTCCCCGGGTATGCCATCATTACGGCCTGGCCGGGTTTGGTTATCAGGCCTGTCAGTTCAGCATATTTTGTCGGGTATCGCATAAATACCGTTAGCGTTAGCGTTGGCGTTTTTCTTCCAGCTCCTGCATAAGCGTTGCCACCAGCTGCGCCGCAGGCATGGCGCGCGCGCGCGGGGCGCCGGTTCCGGCCCAGTGGGCGGCGTAATCGTGGCACCCTTTGGCGCTGGCTGCCTGATGCAGCGCTTTTCCGATGTCGTAAGCTACCGGATAGTCGGCGATATTATCCGCAGGCGCATCGATATGCAGTCGGTTGATAATGCCGCGGGCCGGGCGCCCGGAAATCGTGCGGGTGAGGGCGGTATGCCGCGCTCGCTCGCTGCTGAGCGCTTCCCGATAGTGGGCATCGGCAGCGGATTCCGGGCAGGGAATAAAGGCGGTACCGAGCTGGGCCGCACAGGCGCCCGCTGCCAGTGCCCGGGCGATGTCGGCGCCGTCCATTATGCCGCCAGCGGCGACGATTGGTAGTTCGCAACGCTGGCGAATGGCTTGCACCAGCGACAGCGTATCGGTCAGGGCGTCGGGCGCAGCGGTATCGAATATGCCGCGGTGGCCACCCGCCTCGGCACCCTGGGCGATAACAGTGTCAATGCCCGCTTCGGCGATCTGCTCTGCCTCTTCCACGCTGGTGGCGCAGGCAAGAGTGTGAATACCGGCCTGGCGTAGCGCCTCAAGGGCCTGCCGATCCGGCAGTCCAAAGTGGAAGCTCACCACAGCGGGGGGCGATTCCAGCAGTACGGCCAGCATTTCCGGGTTATTGATAAAGCTTTGGTAGATTTCGCGTAGCTCTGGGGGGGGAAGGGCATTGAAGCGGCTGAATTCCGGCGTCAGGGTGTTAATCCAGCGCCGTTCGCGCGCCGCATCGCGGCGCGCGGGAGCATGGCAGAACAGATTAACGTTAAAGGGCCTGTCGGTCAGCGCCCGGGTGGCCTGAATCATCTCCCGGGCTTTTTGCGGCGTAGCGGCGCCCAGGCCAATGGAACCCAGTGCCCCGGCATTACTCACCGCAGCCGCCAGCTCCGGCGTAGAGACTCCCGCCATCGGTGCCTGAATCAGCGGATGTGTTGCAAGTGAAAATGTTGCCATAACGTTAACCTTAAGCGATATCTGGTAACGATATGGCAACATAAAGTGCATCTTAAAAGCAACTATTCGCTGTGATTTTATTGCGTCAGCCGGCGCTTATTCCCCTGCGAACGCATACCCTTCATCCGCCCAGCCGGTCAGGCCGCCAGACATCACTTTGACGCGCAAGCCGAGATCGGCCATTTTCATTGCCGCCCTGTCTGCGCCGTTGCAGTGGGGGCCTGCGCAATAAACCACATAGAGTGTGTCTCTGTCCCAGTCGGCCAGGTTCTCTTCGGTCATTAATCGATGCGGGAAGTGCATGGCGCCAGGAATATGCTTTTTACGAAAGGCTTCTTCGCTACCGACAGCGTGGATCAGAGTAAAGTCGATATCACCATTGGCGAATGCGCTATGAACATCAGCACAGTCGGTTTCAAATTGCAGTTTCTTTCTAAAGTATTGTGCGACTTCCTGGAGACTTTCTGCCTGATATTCAGAAACAACACTCATTTTTTATCCTTATTATATCGGTGGTTATCTATGACGTCCCGACTCTGGAACGTCAGCTATTATTCTTTACGGCTCACTGCCCAAATCGTCAAGCAACCGCTGGTGGAACATTTGTGGATCTTCCATTTGCGGCGCGTGGCCCATGCCCTGGAATTCCACCAGTCGGGCGTTGGGGATCATCTTAGCCACCTCTTTACCCAGCTGCAGGTAATTGCCAAGCTTCTGTTTCACCTCTGGCGAAGCAATATCGCTGCCAATGGCGGTGGTATCGCCGGTGCCGATGAACAGCGTGGTGGGCACCTTCAGATCTTTAAATTCATACCAGACCGGCTGGGTGAAAATCATGTCGTAGATAAGGGCCGAGTTCCAGGCGACCTTTTTATGCCCCGGCCCCGCGTTCAGCCCGGCCAGCATATCAACCCACTTGTCATATTCCGGCTTCCAGTTCCCCATATAGTAGGTTTTCTGTTCATAGGCTTTAATGCCTGCCGCGCTGGTTTTCAGTTCACGCGCGTACCACTGATCCAGGGTGCGATAAGGCGCTCCCTTGGCTTTCCAGTCCTCAAGTCCGATGGGGTTGACCATTACCAGTTTTTCGGTCTGCTGTGGGTACATCAGGGCATAGCGGGTAGCCAGCATCCCGCCGGTAGAGTGGCCGATGACAATGGCCTTTTTCACCCCCAGTTTTTCCAGCAGGCGATGGGTGTTATCCGCCAGTTGCTGGAAGCTGTACTGGTAATAGTCTGGTTTGCTGGAGGTGCAAAAGCCTATCTGATCCGGCGCGATAACCCGGAAACCGGCGTTAGTTAGCGCCCTGATAGTGCTTTCCCATGTGGCGGCGCAAAAGTTTTTGCCGTGCATCAGTACGGCTACCCGGCCATTGGGCTTATCGGGTTTGACGTCCATATAGCCCATACGCAGATTCTGCTGCTGGGAGCGAAAGTCAAAGTGCTGAAGTGGCCAGGGGTAGTCGAATCCTTCCAGATGTTCGCCGTAGGTGACAGCCGCCTGACTATGCGCCGCCAGCATCAGGCCTGCCGCCAGTATCGATCCGCGCAACAGTTTTTGGGACATGGTGAACCTCCTTTATTAATTCTAATAACGCCGGAAGAAAAATAAGTACGACTGATAATGCCCACCGGGAAGGGGGTCTGTAATTTTTATACAGCAGATTGAGTCCCGGTGAAACTCCAGATGGAATAACCATATGACCGGGGGTGATATAAGACATTCTAATGGTTTAATATTTAATTAAATTTACGAAATTCATTTTTATAATGAGTGATAATTAATATTTGTTTGGAAAAATCCCATTAAATCATCGTATTTGCTGGATTTTCTGAGTGCAGAGTAATAGCGATTACAGTTTTGTGAATTTACGAAAAACAGACAATTTATTTAAACAAGATGACAAAAATAAATTAATTTTGTTTATAGGATTAATCCTGGGCTAATTGCTAATAGAAAGGTGCTACACATTATTTTTCGCCGTTGTGACCTGGATGATTCGCATGCTGCGGCGAATGCGCCATGCATTATCGTATGACCAGGTCAGAGAGGTATTTCCGAATAAAAGAGGCATGCTTTGACGACGTTAAAACCCCTGTTAGCCAGGAACCGTAGTTGGGCGCTTCAGTGCCGTCAACGGGATCCAAACTATTTTGAGAAATATGTGCATCAGCAGCAACCCCACTCGCTGTGGATAGGTTGTTCCGATAGCCGGGTTCCGGCAGAGGTGCTGACTGGCTCCCATCCAGGCGAACTGTTTGTTCACCGTAATATCGCCAATATGGTTGATTGCTCGGACGATAATTTTATGAGCGTACTGCAGTACGCATTGTTCAACCTGAAAGTGGAGCGGGTGGTGCTGTGTGGCCACTACGGTTGCGGCGGCGTCCAGGCGGCGCTGGCTCTGCCCGATCTGCCGCTGGCCAGTGAGGATTCAGCGCTGGCACGCCGTATCGCCAGCCTGCGTGGCGCTCTTGGCGACAATATCGAGCAGTTTCATCGCTCGGACGATGACGAAGCCGAACGCCATAAGCGGCTGGTGGAAGCCAATGTCCTGATCCAGTTTGCCCGACTGGCGGCCTGCGAACCGGTACGCGCCGTCTGGCGCAGCGGGCGGGCGCTTGGGCTGTACGGCTGCGTCTACGAGTTGGGCAGTGGCCATCTGAAAGATCTGACAGAACAAACCGCAGAGGAGTCGTCCCCATGAATTTGAGTACGCTGCGTCAGGATATTCCCGCCGGGCTGGTCGTCTTTCTGGTTGCGCTACCGCTTTGTCTGGGCATTGCCCAGGCAAGCGGCCTGCCCCCGTTTGTCGGGCTGCTGACCGGGGTGATTGGCGGCCTGGTGGTGACGGTCATGAGCCCATCGCGCTTCGCGGTCAGCGGACCGGCCGCCGGACTGGTCACCATTGTGGTCGCCTCGCTGGAAACGCTGGGCTCTTTTTCCGCCTTCCTGCTGGCGCTGGTACTGGCCGGAGTGATTCAGTTTGCGCTGGGTGTGGCGCGTGCCGGGCGCTTTATTTCACTGGTACCGGGCAGCGTTATTAAAGGCATGCTGGCGGCCATTGGTATTCTTTTGATTATTCAGCAGATCCCCGTGGCATTGCGGGGGCCGGGCGAAAACGGCTGGCGCGAACTGCTGACTGGCAGCTTCGCCTTTTCGCTGCCCGCTATTCTGGTGGGGGGAAGCGGGTTGCTGATCCTCTGGCTGTGGTCCACGCCGTTTATCCGCCGTGCGAAGTCGGTTAACTGGATCCCGGGACCGCTGATTGCCGTGTTGATGGGGGTTGTCACCACGCTGCTGACCCAGCGTGTGGCACCGGAGTGGTTTGCTGCGCTGCCGCGCATTTCGCTTCCGGAATTTACCAGCCTGGGAGGGGTTATTGGCGAACTGGAAAGCCCTGGCTGGGCGGCCTGGCGGAATCCGTCGGTGTATGTGGTGGCGCTGACTCTGGCGCTGGTGGCGAGCCTGGAGACGCTGCTTAGCCAGGAGGCGCTGAATAAGCTGCGTCCCCAGCATCCGTCGCCGTCGCCTAATAAAGAGCTGCGGGCGCAGGGTGTAGGCAACCTGCTGTCCGGCCTGCTGGGGGCGATGCCGATTACCGCGGTGATTGTCCGTAGTTCGGTTAATGTCAGCTCCGGCGCGCAGTCAAAGCTTTCGATTCTGCTGCATGGCGTGTTGCTGCTGATTTGTGGTCTCTGGTTTAGCGGGCTGCTTTCACTGATTCCGCTGGCGAGCCTGGCGGCGGTGCTGTTGCATACCGGCTATAAGCTGGCGTCGCCGCGGCTGTTTGTCGACCATATCCGCATGGGCGCCCAGCAGTTCGTGCCGTTTATCACCACCATTGTCGGCATCATTCTGTTCGGTATGCTGGCGGGCATCGGGCTCGGGCTGGCAACCCAGATCCTCTACAGCGTCTATAAAAGCCATCGTAACGCGTTGCAGTTGACTCGCTACGATGACCACTATGTGCTGCGCTTTCAGCAGAATCTGACCTTTATGCACAACCCGCAGCTCCAGAACCTGCTGGCGGAGATCCCGGAAAACAGCGTGGTCATCGTCGAGCACGATAACGCCAGCTGGATGGATCCCGATGTGAAAGCCGTTCTGACTGACTTCGGCGAGAATGCCCGCCAGCGCGGCATTCGCCTGAATCAGTGGCCGGTGGCGCTTTCCTGATTCAGACGATATCGTCCACGACGCCGCCGTCTACCCGCAGGGCGGCGCCGGAGGTGGCCGAGGCCTGAGGCGAACAGACGTACACGACCATGTTCGCCACTTCCTCTACCGTAGCCGCCCGCTGAATCACAGAGGCGGGCCGCTCGGCCATCACGAACGCCTTCGCCAGCTCTTCCAGCGACTTACCGGTTTTGGTCATCTCTTCCCGCATCATCGCCTCGAAGCCGTCTGACATCGTTGGTCCAGGCAGAACGCTATTGACCGTGACGCCGCTACCCGCGGCATATTTCGCCAGCCCGCGGGACAGCGCCAGCTGCGCCGTTTTGCTGACGCCATAGTGGATCATATCGGCGGGGATATTGCGGGCTGATTCGGAAGAGATAAATACCACCCGACCCCAGCCTTTGGTCATCATGGCTGGCAGCAGGGCCCGGGAAAGGCGTACGCCGGACATGACGTTGGTCTGCCAGAAGCGTTCCCAGGTGGCGTCATCGACTTCGTTGAATGGTTGCGGGCCATAGATACCGGCGTTATTGACCAGAATATCCACCCCGGCGAGCTGTTTGAGCAGGGTTTCGACGCCCTGAGCGCTGCCCAGATCCGCCGCTATGCCGCGCAGATTTGCCGCCGGAAGAGAAGAACGCAGCGTTTCCAGGCCGCGACTGACTGAAGCGTCGCTACGTCCGTTAATAATGACTTCGGCGCCGCTTTCCGCCAGTCCGCGTGCGATAGCCAGCCCGATTCCGCCGGTGGAGGCGGTCACCAGAGCGCGTTTCCCGGAAAGGTCGATATGCATGTTGCTCCTCCTGTTGCATGAATGCTCATTATCAAGGGTAGCAGCCGCCGCGTCGCGTCGTTGGCGCTGCGTGCGGGTCAGGTTTCGTTAAACAGGCGCAGCAGAGTGGCGACCGGCGCATCCAGCGGCGCGAGATCCTGGCGTACCAGCAGGTGGAGAGGCGTGGCGCGCCGTGCCCCGTGGCTGAGCGCCAGCGGACGCAGGATTCCGTCGGCAAGCGCCCCTGCGATACGCTCTTCCGGCAGCCAGCCGTAGCCAACCTGGTGGAGTACCGCTTCGGTGGCGGCGTCAATGGTCGAGAAGATCCAGTTTTCCCCCGACGAGTGATCGAGGCTTTCCCGGGCGTCACGGCCGGCTATCTGAATCAGGGGGTAGCGGGCGAGCCGCTCTTCGCTAAGCGGTTCATCACTACGGTTCAGGGGATGATCGCGGTGCGCCACGGCCACAAAGTCGACATTCATCAGCCACTGTCCGCGGCCGCTGATATCCTGGCGGCGGGTCAGCACCATCACATCGGCATCGGCGCTTAGCGGCTCGCTTTCCAGCACTTCGGTCAAATGGATGCGGGTAGCGGGGTGCAACTGCTGGAAACGCTTGAGCAGGCTGAACAGCCGGGCGCGAGGATAGATGGCGTCCACCACCAGATCCAGGCGGGCGCGTACCCCGTCGCGCAGGGTGACGGCGCGGGCTTCCAGATAGTGAAAAGCGCCAAGTAACGGTCGGGCCTGGGCGAGTAGCTGCTCTCCTGCCGGGGTCAGCACCGCGCGTCGCCCTTCGGGCTGAAGCAGCGCCACTCCCAGCCGCTCCTGAAGCAGGTTCAGGTTATAGCTGACCGATGACTGGCTGCGGTTGCTGGCCTCCGCAGCCCGGGCAAAGCTGCCCAGCTCGACTACCTTTTCCAGTAGCACCCACTGCTCCAGGGTTGTCTTATGCATATTGATTTAAATATCAGATTAATTTAATGGAAAATTAGCGTTATTCATCCAAAAAGTGAAGCAGTATGCTGATCATATCAACACATCAGGAGGTACAACATGAGCAACTTCGATAAACAGGATTTGAGTGGTTTTGTGGGCAAACATCTGGTGTATACCTACGATAACGGCTGGAATTACGAGTTTTACGTAAAGAACGCCAGCACCCTGGACTACCGTATTCACAGCGGGATTGTCGGTAATCGTTGGGTGAAAGATCAGCATGTCTATATTGCGCGGGTCGGTGAGAATATCTACAAGATTTCCTGGACCGAGCCGACCGGAACCGACGTCAGTCTGATTGCGAACCTGGGCGACCGCCTGTTTCATGGCACCATCTTTTTCCCGCGCTGGGTGATGAATAACCCGGAAAAAACGGTCTGTTTCCAGAACGAGCATATTGCGCAGATGGAAGCGTATCGCGAAGCGGGCCCGGCTTATCCCACCGAAGTTATCGATGAGTTCGCCACCATTACGTTTATTCGCGACTGTGGGGCAGATGACGACAGCGTTATCAACTGCCCGGCGAGCGAACTCCCTGCGGATTTCCCTAATAACCTGAAATAAATCGCTATGGCAACGGGCGCTGCTTCGGGCGCCCGGGCCCCAGCAGAATCGCCAGCTTGCTTCCGCCTTTGGTCGTCTCCATCCAGATCTTACAGACGCTGGTCAGCGGCACCGAAAGCAGCATTCCTACAGGCCCCAGCAGCCAGCCCCAGAACAGCAACGACAGAAAGACTACCAGCGTCGACATACCCAGACGGCGACCCATTACTCTTGGCTCCACCATATTGCCGATGACCATATGGATGGCGGAAAACAGCGCGCCGACCATCAGACATTCATACCAGCCGTTAAACAACATTGCCTGTAGCATGGGGGGAATGGCGGAGATGGTGGCACCGATATTCGGAATAAAGTTCAGCAGAAAGGCCAGCACGCTCCACATCAGCGCGAACTCCACGCCCAGCAGTTTCAGCCCCACCCAGGTGATGACGCCGGTTAGCAGACTCATCAGGGTTTTGAGCGCCAGATAGTGGCTCACTCCTTTCAGGGCGCGATGCAGGCTGGCGATGTGGATCCGTGGGTTGTTCAACGCAAAGCGTAGCTTGTATGGAATATGGCGCACTTCCATTAGCATAAAGATAACGGTCATTACCAGCACTACCACGCTGACCATGGCACCGGAAAGCTGGGTCATCAGGGTGGTGGCGAAAGAGACCATCCGCTCAGAGTCCATACGCTGCAGCAGACGTTCCGGAGACAGATGCTGATTGCCGGGAATCAGACGTTCCAGCTGAAGCGCTCTTTCGGTCAGCATATGGTTGAATTCAGGGAGCCGGGTCGCGAATTCATTGAGCGAGCTGGCCAGCACGCCCAGCACCAGCGACATCAGAATCAGCATGGTGATGACCACCACGGTGACCGCCAGACCGCGCCGCAGCCCGCGGCGCATAAACCACACCACCAGCGGGTTGAGCACGATGGCAAAAAATACCGCCAGCAGCAGCGGCACAATAATATCCGACGCCGCGCGGATACCGGCCACAATTATCACCAGCGCCGCCAGTTTCTGCAGCATGTGCAGCCCGGCTTTCTCAGGGTCATAGCCTGACATCATCAATCCTTTTTATGAGTGGTAGCAGGTGGGGCGCCAGAAAGTGTAGCGATATCTGGCGTATTTACGACGGATGATATCTGAAAAACATGGCGCCGCCTTATGCTGTTTTACGGTGGTTGGGGCCGGAGGGGAGCACCTGCGTACTGACGGTTGTTTAGCCGTGGGGTTGTCGGCACCCAACTGCGGTTTCCCTACGGCATTAATCGGCAGGGCGGTATGAACGTGGTGATGATCGGTTTCGACGTGGAGTGTCTGGGGCTGCTGTTGGTAAGGGCTGGCTGATGGGGAAGGCGAGACCGTTGCTGGCCTGACGCCTGAAATCCAGGCCTGCCCGAATGGGCGAGCAGGCCGCGTCATCATAGCTGATTACTGAATTTTGAGAGTCTTAACGATGTCGCTCGCCTCGCTCTGGGCTTTTTGCTGATCGTCGGCAGGCAGGGTGATTTGCATGGTCAGCAGTTTATTATCGACCTTGCCCAGCAGCACCGTAGACCAGGCGCTCTGGCCGCGGGCGGAGACGATGCTGTCCAGTTGCTGAAGGGTCTGGCCGTTTACTTCCAGCGCTTTGTTGGAAACAACCTGGAGCTGAGGATCGCGATTACGCTGCTGCTCTTCCAGACGCTTCGCCAGAACCTCCAGCGACTCGTTGGTGGTGTCGCCTACAATGACGATCACGGCTTTCTGACCGGTTGGATCGGAATAGACGTGCATATTGTTGCTCTGGGTGCCGACCTTGCCGCTCTGGTCGGACATATCCGCCGGCAGCGAGAAGGTCAGTTTGCCGTCCAGCAGGGAAACCGTCTGGCCGCTTTCGCTGCTCTGGGCCGCATCGCCGCCCTGGGCAGGGGCTTGGCTGTCACTGTTATCGCAGGCCGCTAACCCAAACACCAGCAGGCCAATACCGACATATTTTACCAGGTTGCGCATTGATTCTTCCTTACAGGTTATTTAGCACTAAGGCGGTGCCTCTCCCTGCATCTTAACACAAGATGCGAACTGTCAGAGCGGCTGTGGCGCTGAAGGGGTGTGCCCCTTTGCCCACCGTTTCAGCAACATATTCAACAACACGCCGTAGGCCGGCAGGAAGAAGATAATACTGATAAGCACCTTAAAGCCGTAATCGACCGTTGCGATCTCCACCCAGTGCTGCGCCATAAAGGGGTCGGGGCTGCGCCAGAAAGCAATAAAGAAGAAGGCCAGGGTATCACTGAAGTTGCCGAAAAAGGTCGAGGCGGTGGGAGCCAGCCACCAGCGGCGATTCTGGCGCAGTCGGTTAAAGACGTGTACGTCCAGAATCTGCCCCAGCACATAGGCCATAAAGCTGGCGCAGGCGATACGCAACACAAAGATGTTCGGCACGCCGAGCGCCGCCAGTCCCTGCCAGCTTCCCATATAGAACAGCGATGAGATAAGCCACGAAAGGAACAGCGCCGGGATCATCACTGCGAAGATAATACGTCGCGCCAGCGGCGCGCCGAAGATTCGCACCGTCAGATCGGTGGCGAGAAAGATAAACGGAAAGCTGAACGCGCCCCAGGTGGTGTGGAACCCCAGAATATTGACCGGGAGCTGTACCAGATAGTTACTGGAGATAATCACCAGCAGGTGAAACAGCGAAAGTCCAGTTAGCGCCCGACGATGCCGACGCAGCGTAAATGCCATCATGTCAACGACCTTTTTGATAAATGGGGTGAGGGAACCCAGTTGCGGCAGGACAGTAAGGCCCGCCGCGCTGAAAACGCCGGATCATACTGCTTTAGCACGCTATTGCAATGGCTGATTTTCACGCAATCGTTCACCTTGCTTGCACGATGAATTACCTGGCGTACACTAATGCGATTTTCAGATGCTGATGAGAAGAGTATGTCCGATCCTTTCGATTGCGCGGACCATACCCTGGACGCCCAGGGGCTGCGCTGCCCGGAGCCGGTGATGATGGTGCGTAAAACGGTACGTACCATGCAGACCGGCGAAACGCTGTTGATTATTGCCGACGATCCGGCAACTACCCGGGATATCCCCGGTTTTTGCCGCTTTATGGAGCATGAGCTGCTGGCACAGCAGACGGAAAATCTGCCATACCGCTACCTGCTGCGTAAAAGCCACTGAGTTCACGGACAGCCAGGCCGCTGTCCTGAATTTTGGGGCATCCACTTTTTAAACCCCTGTTTTAAAAATTGGCGCTTTTGTGAAGCGCTTCACTCCCGTTTTGTTTGCTCTGGTCTAGTTTTAAACGGCAATGTAACAAAATTTTAACTAATATATCCTGCCGGAGCTGACACGATGAACAACAAAAGCATACTGCCGGCGCTAGCCGGTCTCTGTCTGAGCACCGCGTCACTGCTGTTTGCGCCCACCGCCGCGGCGCAAGTGATTAAAGCGGCGGATGTCCATCCCGAAGGTTATCCCAACGTGGTCGCCGTTCAGCATATGGGAGAAAAGCTGAAAAAGGAGACCAACGGTGATTTGGAAATTCAAACCTTTCCCAATGGCGTACTGGGTGATGAAAAGCAACTCATCGAACAGGCCCAGATGGGCGCGATTGATATGATTCGCGTCTCTATGGCGCCAGTTTCCGCCATTCTGCCCGCAACGGAAGTCTTTACGCTGCCCTATGTATTCCGCGATGAAGATCATATGCATAAGGTGATCGACGGCCCGGTGGGTAAAAAGCTGGGGGCCATGCTGACCCGGGATCCCAACTCGAAGCTGGTATTTCTGGGCTGGATGGATCCCGGTACCCGTAATCTGATAACCAAAAAGCCGGTGCTTAAAGCAGAGGATCTTAAAGGTATGAAGATTCGGGTGCAGGGCAGCCCGGTGGCTATCGATTCTCTGAAGGCGATGGGCGCCAATGCGGTGGCAATGGGGGTCAGTGAGGTGTACAGCGGCCTGCAGACCGGGGTTATCGACGGGGCGGAAAACAATCCTCCTACCTATGTGGCCCATAACTATATGCCGGTGGCGAAGCACTACACCCTGAGTGAACATATGATAGTACCGGAAATGTTGCTCTATTCCCGGGTAAAATGGGACAAACTTAGCGCCGATCAGCAGCAAAAAATCATGAAGCTGGCGCGAGAAGCGCAGTTTGAACAGCGCAAGCTGTGGCAGGCCTATAACCAGCAGGCGCTGGAAAAAATGAGGGCCGGCGGCGTGCAGTTCCACAAGATCGACAAAACCCCGTTTATACAGGCGACGGCGCCGGTACGCGAAAAATACGGCAAGGCGTATCCGGAGTTGATGAAGGCGATCGCCGACGTTCACTAATCTATGGCCGGGCACTGGCCCGGCCCCTTCAGGGAGGCGCTATGGCCCGTCTCTATATCACGTGGATGGATCGCCTGTATCTGGCCGCAATGGTGGTTTCCGGCATCGCATTGCTGGTGATGACGGTGGTGATTCCGGTGGGGATTTTCTTTCGCTACGTTCTGAACCGCGGTATTTCGTGGCCGGAACCAGTGGCTATCCTCTGCATGGTGACTTTTACCTTTATTGGCGCTGCGGTTAGCTATCGCGCCGGCGGGCATATTGCCGTCAAAATGCTGACCGACAGAGTACCGGAAGGCTGCCAGCGTCTGCTGGCGCGCCTGGTGGATCTGCTGATGCTGGTGATTTCGGCGCTGATGCTGTGGTACAGCTTTTTTCTGTGCCAGGGGCTGTGGTTCCAGCCAGTAGCGGAATTCCCGCTGCTGACAGCCGGGCAGACCTATCTGCCGCTGCCGGTCGGCTCGGCTATCCTGATTCTGTTCGTTATCGAGCGGCTCCTGTTTGGCTCTCAGGCTCAGCGGCCGCTGGTCATGCTTGGCAACCCGGAATAGGCGGAGGTAACGGATGGACGCACTGGTATTATTGCTGACCCTGGCGGTGCTACTGGCCGTGGGGATGCCCGTCGCTTTTGCGGTGGGGTTGAGCGCGGTGGTGGGAGCGTTGTGGATAGGCCTGCCATTGGAGGCGCTGATGATTCAGATAACCAGCGGGGTGAATAAATTTACCCTGCTGGCGATTCCCTTTTTCATTCTGGCGGGCGCCATTATGGCGGAAGGCGGCATCGCCCGAAGGCTGGTGAACTTCGCCTATTTGTTCGTCGGTTTTATCCGTGGCGGGTTGTCGCTGGTGAATATTATGGCCTCCACCTTTTTCGGCGCCATTTCCGGCTCATCGGTGGCCGATACCGCCTCGGTGGGCAGCGTGATGATTCCGGAAATGGAAAAGAAGGGGTATCCACGGGCCTACGCCGCGGCGGTGACCGCCAGCGGATCGGTACAGGCGATCCTGATTCCGCCCAGCCATAACTCGGTGATCTACTCGCTGGCGGCGGGAGGAACCGTTTCGGTCGCCGCGCTGTTCATCGCCGGCGTGCTGCCCGGGCTGCTGATGGGCGGGTCGCTGATGCTAATGTGTATGCTGTTCGCCCGGCGCCGCGGCTACCCGAAGGGCGAACCCATCACACTGAAAGCGGCGCTGAAGATTAGCGTGGATGCCCTGTGGGGGCTGATGACGGTGGTGATTATCCTCGGCGGCATTCTTTCCGGCATCTTTACCGCCACCGAATCGGCGGCGGTAGCCTGTCTGTGGGCCTTTTTCGTCACCATGTTTATCTATCGCGATTATCGCTGGAATGAGCTGCCGAAGCTGATGTTCCGCACGGTGAAGACGGTAACTATCGTGATGATTCTGATAGGTTTTGCGGCGGGATTTGGTGCGGTAATGACCTGGATGCAGCTCCCGACGCGGATCACCGAATTCTTCACTTCGCTGTCGGATAATAAATACGTCATTCTGATGTATATCAATATCCTGCTACTGCTGATCGGCACCCTGATGGATATGGCGCCGATTATTCTGATTCTGACGCCGGTGCTGCTGCCGGTGACCAATGCGCTGGGCATCGATCCGGTACACTTCGGCATGATTATGATGGTCAATCTGGGGATTGGACTGATTACGCCGCCGGTGGGCTCTGTACTGTTCGTCGCCAGCGCGGTCAGTAAGCAAAATATTGAAGCCGTAGTGCGCAGTATGCTGCCGTTTTACGGCATGCTGCTGGCGGTGCTGGCGCTGATAACCTGGATTCCGGCTATTTCGCTTTGGCTACCGAGACTGTTGGGCATGATGTAGCGGGCGGCCGGGCCGCCCGTATGGGTTACAGATAGAGCGCGCGCACGATCATAAAGTGACCGGCGAAGTAGCAGGCGGCACCCACCGCGTTGGCGGCGCGGAAGCTGCGGCGATAGTGGCTAATCAGCCAGATAATATTGCCGAGCAACAGCAGAGCGGCGCCGATAAACCCGGAAAAAGCAGTGGCGGTGGGGCGCAGGAACCACTGCTCCGCCGCCAGCCAGACCATCACCAGCGTCATGCCAATAAAGGTACAGACCGGCCAGCGGAAGGTTTCCAGCCGTGTCCAGATGGCGGCGATAAGCAGAGCGCCGATAATGACCAGTGCCAGCGGAATCGGCCAGAAAAAGCTTAACGCCATGCTGCTGGCGAACCAGATGGTATAGAGCAGATGGGAAAGAAAGAAGGCGCCAATGGCGTAGAGCATGCGCTGGCCGGGTAGCATCGTCAGCGCATCCCCCATCATGCTCGCCAGCAGCCCCGCCACGACCAGATAGCCGATAGCGCTAAACATCGGTGCCTGCCAGGCCAGCATCAGCAGCAGTAACAGAGTAATGGGCTTAAATACCCAGCGTTGCCAGGCGGGCCCGCGGTAGGTGGCGTCCACATACAGCCAGCCGGAAAAGAAGACAGCAATAAATGACCACAGCATATTAAGCCTCTGAATCCGTTATGATTAGGTACGCTCACGGCGTACAGTCCTGCCTCCAGTCTGGTGCGGTGGAGCGGGAATGACAAGTGCACTTCGTGCAGGCTATGGTTAAATCTACCGGTAAAGCAGGGCCAGTCAAATGAATAAAATGCCGATTTTCTTCATTATTATCATCGCATTAATTGTGGTGCTCGCTTCATTTCGCTATATGAATCAGCGCCGTCAGAATGCGCTGAATGATGCGGCGCCGTTACAAACGCATCAGGTGGTGGTGGAAGAAAAGCACCAGACACCCGTGAACGAGCGCCGATCGCGACAGCGTCAGGTGACGCCGCCGGAAGATAAATTGCGCTATGAAGTGACTTTTCGCCCTCAGGCGGGAGGCGAAGCGTTACGTTTTCAGGTAAACGCCGCGCAGTACCGGCAAATGTCGCTCGGGCAGGCGGGGACGTTGCGGTACCGCGGTACGCGCTTTGAAGGCTTTAGCGCCCGTTAACGCTTGTGCTGCTGCTTTTTCTGCCAGGCCAGTAGTTCGAAAACCCCAAACAGGAAAATGCGGATCTGCTGGGCGCTTCCCAGCGGCTGATCGGCTTTACCGTTTTTATCGGCGGCCTGAGAGGCCTTCAGCAGGGTCAGTTGCAGGCCGTGCATCAGGATGGTGAAGATCATCGCCACGTTCACAAAGATATTGAGTGGACGGGGAAAGGGATGCAGCAGGTTAAACAGCATAAAACCCCATACCCCGAGCATTAGCAGGCGCCCCAGATTAATTAACATTTTTTATTCTCCAGTAGTGACTTCGCGATGATAGAGGCGCCAGGCCACCTGGCCTGCGACCTTTTCCCGGTGCAATGACCAGCTGTGAGGCACCTGTGGGGGGCCGCTTTCCACTTCGCTTTCCACATAGATTAGCGCTTCGTCGGCCAGCCAGCCGTTGTGTTCCAGCAGATGAAGAGTTTCATTTAGCAGACCCTTGCGAAAGGGGGGATCGACAAACGCAATATCGTGGGGCGTACCGGCGCGGGCGAGGAAGCTCAGGGTATCTGCGTTGACCACCTCGCCCTGGGGCGCTTTGAGGGTTTCCAGGTTTTTGCGCAACTGCTGGGCCACGACGCGATCTTTTTCCAGTAGCGTAGCGCTGGCAGCATAGCGGGAGAGTGCCTCCAGCCCCAGCGCGCCGCTACCGGCGAAACAGTCCAGGCAGCGCGCCTGGGTCATCCAGGGGGCCAGCCAGTTAAACAGCGTTTCCCGCACCCGGTCGGTGGTGGGGCGCAGTCCCGGGCTGTCCGGCACCGGGAGTTTTCGGCTGCGCCACTGACCGCCGATAATTCGGATCTGGCCGCCGCCTGCGCTATGGGGTCTTTTCATAACTCTCACTAAAATACGATTCTGGCCGGCTATTTTAGCGGTCTCTGAGGAGAGGGGAAACCATAATCACCCGGAGTGCTGCCAGCCCGGGAAAGTGTTAAACTAACGCATTCAATTTATTTCATAATCACGCTCCCGTCCGCGCAGAAGACGGGGCTGCGCCATGAATCAACAGCGAGGAGCATGGTCGCCAATGGCAAAAGAGAAAAAAAGGGGCTTTTTTTCCTGGCTGGGATTCGGCCAGAAGGAGCAGGCAAAGGAAACTGAAGCCGAACAGCAACCTCAGGAAGAGGCCGCTGACGGTACAGGGCTGGCGCAGCGCGAAGAGATGCCTGCTTCCGTCGATGCTGAACCGGCGAGCCCTGAAAAGCAGTCACCTCATTCTGAGGAAGAATCTGAAAATTTCGCCCGTTCGCTGGTCGATATCAACGAACAGCTGGCGGAAAGTGAAAAACCGCATCCGCAGTCGCCGCAAGAGCAGCCCCGTGAACCATTAAGCGAGGCGCAGCCGGAAGTGCCGGTTGCCAAAGAGCCGGAACAGGCGTCGGCCCCTGAAATCAGCGACAACCAGCCTGTCTCCGATGTCTGGCAGGACGAACAGTCACGTATCGTAGAAGAAGAGCTGGATATCGCCCGCGCCGAACTGCATGCCGGCGCGCCGGGACAGCTGGCGGAAGACGAAGCGGACGCGCAGAAACCTGCCGCGGACGTTGCGCCGGAGTCGCAGGAAGATGTTGCGGAATCCGCAGCGCCGATCGAGGATCGTGCAGAAGCAGAAGCAGAAGCAGAAGCAGAAGCAGAAGCAGAAGCAGAAGCAGAAGCAGAAGCAGAAGCAGAAGCAGA